>JBLMWC010000049.1:0-20456 GCA_050257015.1 Bacillota bacterium
GGGAGATCGCGACGAGCTTGATCAGCCCGCTGCCGATATCCAGGCCCACGGTGGTCTTCTTGCGACCAAACAGTGCCATGAGATGCCCGATTGTTGGGGGGTGGTCCGGGTCGCCACGCTACTACACGGCCCGAATTCTGTCAAGCAAAATCCAGCCTGTGTCGCATGCAACAAATCACTATCTGGTAGCTACTTAGGCCTCGCCGGCCGGCTTGTCCGCTCCGAGGAGCCGTGCATTTCGGCGTGGTGCACCGCCGACTTCCGGCACCAGCTGGTGCCTAAAGTCTGACGATCTGGCAACTGATCGGACGAGGATTGCACGGGGCAGGAGCAACCGACGTGCCAATCACGGCAGTCTGTCGCGCAATATCATGTCATACGGCGAGTTGCACGCCTGCCGATCGCAACGGGCCGCCGGCGTGCCAGGCGGTTCCGCCGCTCCCTTTCGCCATGCCTCTCTCACCTTGCGTGCCCGGCGGCCTCCGGCCGTCCCGGTGCGGCTGAGGCCGGCCCGAAAGCCCTTGCAGGATAGAGGACTCCGTCAGTAGTATGAATTAATACAACTCCCCCCAGGAGCGGGCCTGGAGCCGGCGCGGGCTGCCGTTGGCCTCGAGCGCCCGTTCGACGGCACAACTCGAGTAGCTCACCCGCGCCCCAGCCGACAACATGCTCGTTCCGGAGCCGCCGACGAGCAGCGTTCCAGTGATGCGGCCGCCGGCTCCGCTCGTGATCACCCGACCAAGCACCACAACGACCCCGGCGAACTCGGCCCCTCCCGACAGCTCCAGATCTCCCCGCACCAGCAGCACGCCCTGGCCTCGCCCGCCGGCCAGCGCCAGATCGCCCGGTGCGTGAACGACGGGGAAGAAGTCGAAGCATTCCGGTACACTGCCGGGGCCTGCCAGCGGCTCTCCCCAGTTGGAAGCTGCGTCGAGCTCGCAGCGACCGTTCAGCGCGAATGGCGTGAGGGGACCGACGGTGCCGGTGACCTGGTGGACTGCCTGCGCCGCGAGCTGGTCGAAGGTCACCGAGCCGAAGGCGGCGAATGTGGCCGGCCCGATCAGCGTATCGATCACCACCGGGGGCGGTGGCCCGCTGTCCGTGAGGATGGCACCACCGTCGGAGCGAATCGCGGGCACATCCGAAGGGGTAGAACAGACAGAATCCCATCCCGCCGGGATCTCATCCGACCCGCTGACGACGCCCGCACTGGCTATCGACGCCGGGCCGCCCAGCGTGAGCGCGGAGCCGTGGTCCACCGCCGCAACCTCCAGCCGCACGAATTCCCCCACCAGCCGCCGTGCGAGCAGCGCACCACCCGCCCCGATTCGACGGCCCTCCGAGCGGACCAGGAAGGTCCCGGAATTCAGGCGGGTGACGGTCGCCGTGTACCGGGCGAGACCGGTCCCTCCGGTGGCCGCGACGGTGTCGGTCCGGAGCTGCAGCCGGGAGAATGCCGGCCCCCACGCCGCGATCGTCTCGGCTGCCCCCGCCTCGGCGGCCTCGAATGCGGCTGATCCGAAGCGAAGCGTTGTTGCCGACCGCTGATCCAGCCAGCCGGCCAGAAACGACCCGGAAACCATGGCCCCGATCGCCGCGAGCGCCACGACCGCGAGCAGCAAGGCGGCGCCTTGCTGGCTTGATACTGTCTTCTCACTGTGCATTCCGAAGCCAGATGTCGGTGCCGAGACTCTCCGCCACGACGATCGGTCCCGCGGACGCAGCTGTGGCGATCGCGCCGTCGGTTACGCCGCGCACGGTCAGGCCGATCAGACGTACTTGGGCCGGCAGCGTGGTCGGCAGTCCGCCCGCGTCGAGAAACCGAAACCGCAGGCCGTCGGCGGCGAGTGGACCGAGGACCGGCTGTACCTGGCTCTCTCCGCCGCTCACCGACCGGCTCCCCAGCCAGTACTGACCGCCTGACTGATAGAGGCGCACCTGCATGAGCTCGAAGGTGCGGACCGGAGCATCGAGCGCCACCGCGCCGATCGTGGCGACCGGCACCGCCGTCGGGATAACGGTCGCCGGGCCGCCGTCAGGGCAGAGGCCCGCGCCCAGAGGGCCGGCGACCGGCAACACGTCCCACGAATCATCGGATGAGGAGGAGCGATCGCGCTCGACGAACAGCAGGACGCTGTCCCTCCCGGCCGCAATCGACCGGTAGCCGTACGCCAGCTGGCGTCGCAGGGTCACGCTGCCCGCGGTGACGGCACACGCCACGGCCGTCGAGCGCATGGCGCGGTAGACCAGCTGGTCAGGCGCGAGCGTGACGATATCGTCCGGGCCGAGCTCGCGAAGCTCGGCAGGCAGGAGCGACATGCCCGCGCGAACGGTGGCCTGGAGCGCCGCGCGCTCGCTCTGGGCGCGGAACAGGCGCTGGGAGACGGTCAGCAGTCGGAGCATCGACTGCGCGACGATCGCGAGGAGGACGACGGCGAGCAGCGCTTCGACCAGCGTGAAGCCGCGGCGGGTCATGGCGAGCACGCGATCGCGGTGGCGACGGTATCAACATGCGAGCCCGGGCCGGCGGGCCACGCCGTCACCACTCGCACCAACACCGCCCTCGGCCCCGGCACCACTTCCCACCGTTCGGTCATCCCCTGCGGCCAGGAGGCCGAGCCGGAGGAGAGTGCGAGGCATCCCGCCGCGGAGCTTCGCGCAGTGAGCCGCAGCTGTTCCAGCCGGCGCTCGGCAGCCTGCGTGGCGAAACCGGTGCGCCGGCTCTGGCCAAGCATCCGCGTGACGACCGCCGACGACCCGGTGAGCGCGATGAGCCCGACGCCGAGTACCAGCAGGGCGACCAGGATCTCGATGATCGTAAAGCCGGAGCTCCCGTGTTCCGCATGCATGGGGCATGATGGAGCACGGGAGCAGTCGGAGCAGGATCATTCGGACGGGTGGCGCGCCGCGGTTACGCGGCGCACCACCCGCATGTCGTCAGTAGAGCTGGGACCAGCTTCGCTCCCCGAACGGCCGCGGCACCGCCGCGCCCTGGAGCGCGCGCTGCACCGAGCAGGCCGAGTAGTTCACCACTGAGTTACCGGTGATGACCGTCGGGTCGAGGTCGGCATTGGAGGCCATGACGCCGCCGTAGACGTGGCCACCGGTACCGGTGCTGGTCAGGTTGCCGAGCACGATGACGGGGCCGTAGAACTCCACACCGCCCGAGAGGTCGAGGTCCCCACGCACGAGCAGGATGCCCTGACCGCGGCCGCCCGAGATGCGCAGGTTGCTGGGGGCGTAGATGATCGGGAAGTAGTCGAAGCACTGCAGGACCGAGCCGACCCCGCCGTACGGCTCGCCCCAGTTGAGCATGTTCGAGGTCTGGCAGACCTGCGGCGTGCCGGTCGTGAGGGTCGGGCCGATGTTGCTCAGCGTTCCGCTCACCGTCCAGGTCGCGGCGGCGGCAAGATCATCGAACGAGGTCGCACCGAACTGCGTGAAGGTGCTTGGCGTCACCGTGGTGTCGAGCTGGACCGGCGGAGAGCCAGTGACGCACGCCGGCGGGTTGCCGTTGCAGTTGCTGCCGTTGGTGTGGATGTCGGTCGTGTTGGTCCGGATGCCGGCGACCGCGGGGCTCGCCAGCGGGCAGACGCCGCCCCAGCCCGTCGGCAGGTGGTCGTTGCCGTCCACCTCGGCCGAGCCGCCCAGCGTAAGGGCGCCGCCGATGGTGAGCGCGCCCTGAATGTTGATGTTGGGACGGACGATGCGGACCAGCATGCCGACGACCCGGCGTGACAGGGTGTTGCCGGCGGCGTCCTGATGCACACCCTCGGCCCGCACCATGAAGGTGTTGCTGCTGAGCCGTGTGATGGTCGGGGTGTACGCATTGCCGCCGCCCAGACTCGTCACCGTCGGCAGCACGGTGTCGGCCCCGATCGGGCGGCTGTTGAGCGCGGTCGGAGACCAGGTCGAGAGCGCGGCGCTCGCGCCCGCGTCGGCCGCCTCGAAGGCCTGGGCGGCATACAGCGTATTCTGTCCGCTCCGCTGCTCGACCCGCCCGGCGTAGAACGACCCCGCCACCAGCGCACCGATCACGACCAGCGCCAGCACGGCCACCGCCAGGGCGATGCCCCGCTCGTCCGACAATCTGGGAGTCTTCATGGATCCGTCCTCTGAGGTGGCGGTCAAAGCGCTGGCGCGTTGCGAAGGCGGATGCGCGTGAGCAATGAATCCTGCGAGAGGCGCAGATCGGTCACGCCCGTCCCGCTGGTAGTCGCATTCTGGGTCAGGCCGCGAATGAGGACGTCGATGGTGCGCACCTGACTGGGCACGGTCGTAGCCGAGCCGTTCGCCGCCAGATAGGAGATCTGGAGTCCGTCGGAGCGGAGCGGCCCGAGCACCGGCTGCAGGGCGGTCTCGCCGCCGCTCACCGACCGCGCGCCGAGCCAGAACTTGCCGCCGTCGGCCAGCAGACCGATCTGCATGATCTCGAAGCTCCGGACCGGCGTCTCCAGCTGCATGAGGGCGACCGAGTCGACGGCGACCACCGCGGGCACGACCCACGCCGGGCGGCCATCCGGACAGACCCCGGAGACGGGCGCCCCGGTGATGGCGTACGCGCCCCAGCGGTCGTCGGTGAGGAGGTTCGCGTCGTTGTCCATGAAGATCAGCAGACTGTCACGCGAGGCCTGAAGCGGCCGGTACGCGAAGTAGAGCGACTTCCGGAGCGTCACCGTCCCGGGCGCGCCCGGGGTGACGGCGCAGGCGACTCCCGTTGCGCGAAGCGCGCGGTACGTGATGCTGTTCGCGGCCATCGCCTGGATGTCGGCCGTCGTCGCGTTGACGCCCAGCTCGCGAAGCTCCGACGGCACCAGCAGGGAGCCCGTCCGCACATTGGACTGGAGCAGCACCCGCTCGCTCTGGTGGCGGGCGAGGCGCTGCGACGACGCGAGCAGCTTGATGATCACGCCGCCGACGATGGACAGCAGGACCAGCGCGACGATCAGCTCGACCAGCGTGAAGCCTCGGCGGTTGGTCATGATCAGGCGCACCGGATGGAGGTGACGATGGTATCGACGACCACGCCACGCGCGCGCGGATACGACACGATGACCTTGAGCACGCGGGTCCGCGTCGGACTCGCCGGCGTCGTCACCGTCCAGGTCTCGGTGATGGCGCCCGACGTGCTGGTGCCACCCGACAGCGCGGTGCACTGGGGCGACGTGGAGAGCGCCTGCTGCCGCAGCGTCTCGAGGCGCCGCTCCCCGCGCTGAACCGCCTGCGTGGTGCGCTTTCCCTGCCCGACCATGCGCGTGACCAGGCCGGCGGTGCCGATGAGCGACGTGATGCCGACCGTCAGCACCAGCACCGCGACGAGCACTTCGACGATGGTGAATCCTTCGGCGTTTCGCGTCACTGGACGAGCCTCCCGTAGCCGCTGATGACGACGGAATCGGTGAATTCGGCCTTGCGGAGCCGCACCGTCACGGTGCCTGAGTTGCCGCCGAACCCGCGCGGGTCGACCCGCAGCGAATCGTTCGTGCTCGCGACCGTGACGCCGTAGCCGACGCCGAGGTTGTTGACCCGGCCAACGGTGTCAACGGTTCCACCGGCCTGCAGGCGCGGCGTCGCAAGCACGACCGCGCTCGCTCCGTTGAAGGCGAGGATGGTCGCACGATTGTACTGCACCGCCGCCGACCGGGCGCGGGCGTACATGCTCGCGACCGACGTCCGGGCGCTGCGGAGCTCGCTCTTGTACTTGGCCGAACGCATCAGCGGCCAGCTCATCAGCACCACGGCGCCGATCAGCACGACGACCGTCAGCATCTCAATCAGCGTGAAGCCGGCGCGACGCGACATGGCATTCCCCGTAAGCAGGCGAATCGACAGTGGACCGGGGGCGGTATAGCAGGATCGGAGCCAGCCTCGCCGCGTTGCCGCACAACGACTTACGGTGCGGGACGCGGCGCGCGGCGTGCAGGAAATTGCGGAACGCGCAAGAATTGGCGAGCCGCGACGATCGCGGCCATCCGCCGCTACTCGAGCTGGTAGCGCCGCAGCTTGTAGAAGAGGGTTCGCAGGCTCACGCCGAGGAGCTGGGCGGCTTCTCGGCGGCTTCCCTTCGACGCCTCGAGAGCCCGGACGATGGTCACCCGTTCGAGCGCTTCCACCTGCAGCTTGAGGGTGTAGGAGCTGCCGTTTGCGCTCGTGCCGTTCCCGTTCGTGTGCCCGTTCCCGTTTCCGTTTCCATTGCCGTTGGCGCTGCCGGCCAGCGTACCCAGGGGGAAGTCGGCCACATCGAGCCGGCCGGCGGTGCCGAGAACGGCGGCCCGCTCGACGGCGTTCCTCAGCTCCCGGATGTTGCCCGGCCAGCCGTACTCGCCGAGCATCACGAGCGCGCGCGGCGTGATGCTGACGGGCCGGCCGAGTCGCTGCGCGGCCTGCCGCGCGAAGTGCGCGATCAGCGCGCCGATATCCTCGCGGCGCTCCCGCAGCGGCGGAATGTGCAGATTGACGACGTTGAGCCGGTAGTAGAGATCGTCACGGAACTCGCCGCGCTCCACGGCGCGATCGAGCGGCTTCGCGGTGGCCGCGATGACCCGGACGTCGACCCGGCGCGCGTCGCGCGCGCCCAGCCGGCGGATCTCGCCTTCCTCGAGGACGCGGAGCAGCTTGGCCTGGAGGCCGATCGGCAGGTCGCCGATCTCGTCGAGGAGCAGCGTGCCCTCGTGAGCGGTCTCGAAGATTCCCTGGCGATCGGTGGCGGCACCGGTGAAGGCGCCGCGCACGTGACCGAAGAGCTCGCTCTCGAGAAGCTGCTCGGGGATCGCGGCGCAGTTGATGGCGGTGAACGCCGCTCCGCTCCGTGGGCTCATCCGGTGGATGGCGCGAGCCAGCACTTCCTTGCCGGTGCCGCTCTCGCCCGTGAGCAGGACGGTGGTGTTGTGGGCTGCGACACGGGACGCCAGCTCCAGCAGCTCGCGCATCGGGCGGCTCTCCGCCACGACGAGATCGCGAACCTGCTCGGGACCGAGTGTTGCGCGGAGCGTCGCCACCTCCCGGCGGAGGCGTTCACGTTCCTCGGCCTTCCGGACGGTGAGGATCACCTCATCGGGCCGGAACGGCTTGTGGAGGTAGTCGTAGGCACCCTCGCGCATCGCGGCGAGTGCCGCGTCTTCCGAGCCGAAGGCGCTCATCATGATCAGCAGGGCGTCCCCGCCGTCGGCGCGGTAGCGCCGCAGGAAGGCCAGGCCGTCCACGCGGGGCATGCGCACGTCGCACAGGATGAGATCGAACGGCTCCGTGCCGGCGCGGACCAGCGCCTGCTCGGGGTCGGCCTCGGCGGTCACATCGTAGCCCGACTCCTTGAGGAGCAGGCCGAGCGACTGCCGGAGTCCCGCGTCGTCGTCAACGATGAGAATGCGCATTGCTCTCCAGGGTGCCGGCTGCCGGCAGGAAGACCTTGAATGCCGCGCCGCCTTCGCGGGCGCGATCGACCCAAACCGTCCCCCCGACTTCATGAACCGTGCGTGCCACCAAGGCAAGACCCAGGCCGACGCCCTTGCCCGGGTCCCTCGTCGTGTAGAACGGGTCGAACACCCGTTCCCGGTCGCCCTCGGCCACTCCCGGCCCGTCGTCGGCGACGCAGAGGAGGACTCCGGCGGTTCCGTCGGCGATCTCGGGCCGTCGCGGGCGCGGAGAGAATCCGCGGCGCTGGAGGCCATCGGCCTTCGTCCCCGCCGCGCGGCGCGCCTCGTGGTGCCGGCTTTCGAACGGCCGGCTCTGGAGATCGACCCGAATGCGCGAGCCGGGCGCGGCATCGCACGCGTTCACCACGAGGTTGAGCACGACCTGCTCGAGTGCGTGGCGATCGCCCGCGACACAGGGCACGTCGGCGAGCGTCGGCTCGACCTCGTGCCCGCGGAACAGGCCCTGCGCCGACAGGAAGTCGAGCGTCGTTTCGACCGCCGCGCGGAGATCGGTGCGGCCGGTCGGCTTGCCCGGGCGCGCGTACTCCAGCAGGCTCTTCACGATGCACTCGATGCGCTCGATGGCCCGCCGCATCTCGTCGGTCACGTCAGGCGCGAGCTGGCGGTGGCGGAGCACCTCGGTGTAGGTGCTGAGCGCGCCGAGCGGATTCCGCACCTCGTGGGCGACACCGGCGGCGAGGCGCCCGATCCCCGCGAGCTTCTCCACGCGCACGATCTGGCTCTGCGCATCGAGCAGCTCTTCGGCCATGAGCCGGTAGCGCTCGGACAGATGGGCCAGCTCCGGCGCCTCGTAGGCCAGGTCGCCGGGAGCGACGTCGCCGGCGGCGTAGCGGTCGGCATCGCCCGTCAGGCGCTCGATGGGGCGAAGCACGAGCCGATCCACCAGATACCTGCCGAACAGCACGAAGACGCCGATGCTGCCGATCCAGAGCGCTACGAGCGGTCCGATGAACTCGCGAACGTCGGCGCCCACCAGGAGGAGCGTGGTGAGACCGACGATCATCACCGCGGCGGCCATCAGAAAGCCGAGGTCGACCAGGAGGCGGAGGCGGAGCGACGGTCGGCTCTGGGTCATCGAAGTGGCTGCGCCGGTCAGCTGCAGGCGACCTGGCCCTCCATGGTCGCGGGGGCGACGGGGCCGCCACTGCCGTAGAAGAGCGCGCAGGTCCGGGTGGTCCCGCCGGGATAGGTGGCCACCGCCGCCCATCCGCTGAGCGAGACGTTGCTCAGGGTGATGGACACGCCCGGCGTGGGCGAGTACATCAGCACTGCCGCCGGCACCGAGCCGTTGTAGTACCCGACGCTGTCGGCGGAGAAGGCTTCCTGGGCGGCGGCGATGTTGCGGAGGTCGCTCCGCATCCTCGCCAGGTACGTCTTCTCCTTCGTGTTGGCGTACTTCGGGATCGCGATGGCGGCCAGGAGGCCGATGATCACGACCACGATGAGCAGCTCGATGAGGGTGAAGCCCCTCGCGCCCCGCATGACGATCCTCCTTTGGTGCTGCGTTCCGGCTGTCGTGGAGCGGTGGAGGCCGGATGAGCGACGCGGGTGGCGGCCGTGTGGTCACCACCCGCGACGATCATCAGGCTACATGATTCCTTAGTAGCAGTACGGCGAACCCTCGGGCTGGTTGGCCGGCGCGGTACCCGGAGGGGTCGCGTCGCCGACGAACACGGCGCAGGTATTCGGCGTGGCGCTGGTCACGGCCGGGTTGGTCACCACGGCGCTCCAGCCAGTCGCGGTCGCCACGATCGGCGCGATCACGTTGCCCTTGGACGGCTGGAAGGCCGCCACACCCGCGCCCTGCACGTTGCCGATGGCCGGCGCGAACGTGCTGTTGTCCGAGAAGTACGCTTCCTCGGCCGTCACCATGTTGCGCGCGTCGCTCTTCATCGACGCGAGTACGGCCTTCTGCTTCGTGTTCGCGAACTTCGGAATCGCGATTGCAGCCAGGATGCCGATGATCACGACCACGATCAGCAGCTCGATGAGGGTGAAACCCTTGCGGTTCATGTTGCGCTTCCTCCGGTGAGTGTGCACAGCCGAGCGAGCGAGAGATCGACGCGTACGGTTCGTACCCGGCGGCCTGGGAAGGCAATCGGTATGCCACCCCCCGGGGATTTGCGGCAATGCGTTGCCGGGATACGAGTTAGCGTCGTGAGTGCCACCGGAGGGACCGCGCCGGCCGCGGATGTTTCAGCCGGATTTTGCAAGAGGAATTCCGCCGCTGGCCTCGTGACCCACGCTACTGAGGCGCAACGACTTGCACGACACCGGAAAGCGGCGGGGAGGGGCGCGGCGGCGCGGGCGGGACGCGGAGGCCCCGCCCGCCTGCATCAGTTCAGCGTGCCGCGGGCTCCACCACCTGCTCCTCGTACCGGCTGAGTTTCCGGTAGAGGGTCGAGGGATCGATGCCCAGCACCTCGGCCGCACGGGTCTTGTTGCCGCCCTCGACCTGCAGGACCCACATGATGTAGGCCCGCTCGATGACGTCCAGCGTGGGATTCTGCAGGGAGCGCTCGGCCACGAGCGGCTCCTTCCGGCGGCGGGTGATCCGCTCGGGCAGCGCCGCGACGTCGATCAGTCCGGATCGTGTCAGCACGCCGGCGTGCTCGAGGGCATTCTCCAGCTCGCGTACGTTGCCGGGCCACTCGTAGACCATGACGGCATCGAGGGCATCGGAGGTCAGCGCCTTGGGCTCGCTGTCGGTCTCCGCGGCGATCTGCTGGAGGAAGTTCTCGATCAGGAGCAGGAGGTCGTCACGACGCTCGCGAAGCGGCGGGAGCTGCAGCGCGATCACGTTGAGACGGTAGAAGAGATCCGAGCGGAAGTTGCCGCGCCGGATCTCCTCCTCGAGCTCACGGTTGGTCGCCGCGACGATGCGGACATCCACCGGGATCGACTCGGTGGCGCCGACCGGGATCACCTCGCGCTCCTGGAGGACGCGAAGGAGCTTCACCTGGAGCGAGGGGGGCATCTCGCCGACCTCGTCCAGGAAGAAGGTGCCGCCCCGGGCGGCGGCGAAGAGTCCCTGCTTGTCGCGCACGGCGCCGGTGAAGCTTCCCTTCACGTGGCCGAAGAGCTCGCTCTCGAGAAGGTTCTCGGGCAGGGCGCCGCAGTTGATGGAGAGGAAGGGGCCGTCGGCCCGCATCGAGAGATTGTGGATGTAGCGGGCCACGACCTCCTTGCCGGTACCGCTCTCGCCCTGGATGAGCACCGTCGAGTCGGTCGGCGCCACGTGCTCGGCCAGCTTCAGCACCTCGAGGAAGCGCTTGGACTTGCCGATCGGGCGGCTCACGCCGCTCTTGTCCTTCCGGCGGATCTCCTGCTTGAGCTGCTTGTTCTCGACCTTCACCGCGCGGTACTCGCAGGCGCGGCGGAGGATGGCGACCAGCTCGTCGTTGGAGAACGGCTTCTGGATATAGTAGAAGGCGCCGGAGTTGACCGCGCCGATCGCGCTCTGGAGCGAAGCCTGGGCGGTCATGAGAATCACCGGCGTCATCGCGTCCTGCTCGCGCGCCGCCTGGAGGATGTCCAGCCCGGAAACCTGCGGCATCCTGACGTCGGACAGAATGATGTCGTGGGCGCCGCTTCGGATCTGCTCGAGGCCCGCCTTGCCGCCCTGGGCGGTGGTGACCTCGAATCCTTCGTTGCGGAGCAGGATGCGGAGCGTGTCGAGGATCCCGGACTCGTCGTCCACGACGAGCACCGACGGCTTCTGGCTCATGCGACGTCCTCCGCCACGCGGGTGGCGGGCAGGTAGATGGTGAAGGTGGTGCCGGTGCCGCGGGTGGAATCCACGAGCACGAGCCCGCGGTGCGCCTGCACCGCGCGCTGTACGATGGCGAGCCCGAGACCGCTGCCGCCGGGCCGTGCGCTGACGAACGGCTCGAACAGATTCGTCCGGATCTCGTCCGGGATGCCGGGTCCGTTGTCCCGGATTATCAGGCGGGCGCCACGCTCGATCTCGCTCCCCGGGGGAAGCTCGCCGTCGGACACCGACTTGATGGAGACGCCGATCCTGACCGGTCCGCGCGCCGCCTGGGCGGCGTTGAGGACGAGATTGACCATGACCCGGTGGAGCAGGTCCTCGTCCCCGTCGAGCATGAGATGCTCGCCCTCGACGGTAAGCGACGCGTCGGGACGGCAATCGGGGTGCTCCCGGACGAGACGCACCGCGGCCGTCGCGACGGCGTGGAGATCCACCGGCTCCGAGCGAGTCGCGCGGACCCGCGAGAAATCGAGAAACTCGCTCAGGATCCGGCTGAGGCGGTCGCTCTCCCGGACGATGAGTCCCGCGAGCACGCGCTCGTCCTCCCCCGCGTGACGGCCGCGGGCCAGCTGCTCGACGGAGCTCCGGATCGACGCCAGCGGATTGCGGATCTCGTGCGCGAGCGACGCGCTGAGCGCGGCGACCGCCTCCAGGCGCTCCGCGCGCAGGTGGAGCTCCTGGAGCTGCTTGTGGTCCGAGATGTCGGTGAAGATCGCGGTGACCGACGGCGTGTGCTGCGCCTGCTGCTCGAAGGTCGTGGTGCTGAGGCCGATCGGAAACATCCCGCCATCCTCCAGCATCACCGTGCCTTCGCCCCGGCCCACCTTCCGCCCGCTCCGGATGCCGGCGACCACGGCGGCCCAGAGCTCCGAGGACCGAAGCTTAAGCTGGTCGAGCACGGGCCGCCCCACCAGCTCCCCCCCGTCGAGCTGGAGCAGCCGCTCCGCCGTCGGATTGATGAACGCGAGGCGTCCCATCGGATCGACGGTGAGCACGCCGGACCGGATGTTGTGGAGGATGTCGTCGGCCTCGAGCCGCACCCGCTGGAGCTCGGTCTGCAGGCTCTCGTGCTCGGTGCCGGCCTCGCGGAGACGGTGGCCCAGGAACGCCACCACGGCGAAGACGACATTGAAGACGAAGAGCTGCGCCCAGAAGGCGAGGTCGGGCCCTTCGGCGTTGAAGTGGGTCGCCACCGCGCCGTAGAGCACCGACGCGACGACCGCGGTCGCCACGCCGGCCCGAAGCGGCATCAGCACGGCGTAGACGGCGATGACCAGCACGAAGACCGCCGGCGCCACCGTGCTCCCGGCGCCGAGGAAGTACACCAGCAGGGTGGCCAGGCCGAGGTCGGCCGCGGCCTGTAGCGGCATGAAGATGCTGCTGAACTGCAGACGGCGGACGAACACGACCCACGCGCCGTAGGTCGTGACGGTGAAGGCGATGAGGACGCCGACGCTGACGAAGAAGGCCGAATCGGGGCGGGTATTCGACACGACCCCCGCGGCGAGCAGCATCGCAAGCGCCAGCACGAGCCGGCCAGCGAACAGCCAGGTCAGCAGCGTACGCTGATCGGGCAACGACTTGGCGGGCCGGCGGGGGGACGGTGCGGAACCGGCCCGTCCGGAGGTCGCGTCGGCGTGCATCTCACCTCGGGAGAACGACAGCTGATTTCGGGGAGCGAGCTTCAATATAGCATATTCACCCATGCCATGGTTCGTCTATGTCGCGCGCTGCCGCGACGGGAGCCTCTATACCGGCGTCACGACCGACGTGCCGCGGCGGCTCGCGGCGCACAACGTCGGCCGGGGCGCGGCGTACACCCGAAGCCGGCGGCCGGTGGCGCTGGTGCACGTCGAGCCGGCGGGCGGCCACGGCGCCGCCCTCCGGCGGGAACACGCGATCAAGCAGATGACGCGAAGGGAGAAGCTCGCAATGGTGGGAAGGAAGACGGGGGAAACTCCGGAGTTCGCGGGATTTTCGCCGCGGGCGCTGCGTTTCCTGCGGGGGCTGAAGCGGCACAACGAGCGGGCATGGTTCGAGGAGCACCGGGCGGAATACGAGGTGTTTGTCCGGGATCCGATGCGGTCGCTGGTCGAGGAGATGGACGTCCGGCTCGCGCGTCTCGCGCCCGAGATGCTGGGCGACCCGCAGCGCTCGATCTTCCGGATCCATCGCGACGTGCGCTTTTCCCCCGACAAATCGCCCTACAAGACGCACGCGGCGGCGCAGTTCTATCACCGTGACGCCGGCCGCGGGGCGGGCGTGGACGCGGTCGGGGCCGGCGCCTCGTTCTACTTCCACCTCGATCCAGCCGAATCGTTCGTCGCCGGCGGGATCTGGATGCCGGCCCGCCCGGCGCTCGACGCGATCCGCGACGCGCTCGCCGGCGATCCCGGCGGCTTCGAGGGGATCGTCACCGACGCCGCTTTCCGCCGGCGCTTCGGCGGCCTGGAGGACGACGCGATCCTCAAACGCATGCCGCGGGGTTACCGGGAGGATCACCCGGCGGCACGCTGGCTCCGCCACCGCTCGTTCGTGGGATACCGGCCGCTCCGGGAATCCGAGGTGCTGAGCCCGCGGCTGCCGGCGACACTGGAACGGCAGTTCGCCGCCCTCCTTCCGCTGGTTCGCTGGCTCAACGACGCCGTGGGATACCGCAGAGCCGATCGCCGCTGAGGGGACCGGGGTTCAGCGGTGCGCGGTCACCCCGACCTGCCGGCACCACTCGAGGACGGGGCAGGTGGAGCACCGGGGGAGGCGACCGGTGCAGATGTGCTTCCCGAACGGCACCAGCAGGGCGTTGATCTCGATCCAGTAGCGTCGGGGCAGTGTGCGCTGGAGGGAGTGCATCGTGGCCTCCGGCGTCGGCTCCCGGACGTAACCCCAGCGGTTGGTCACCCGGTGGACGTGCACATCCACGCTGATGAGCGTACTCCCGCAAGCGACGCCGAGGGCCAGGTGAGCGCACTTGGGTCCGACGCCGCTGAACGACCGCAGCAGCTCGGCGTCGCACGGGAGGTCGCCGTCGAAGTCATCCGCCGCCCGCCGGGCGATCGCCCGGATCTGGCGCGCCTTGGCTGCATGAAAGCTGGAGGCACGGATCAGCCGGTCGATCTCACTCTCGGAGAGGCGAGCCAATCCGGCGGCGGTGGGGGCGGCTCGGAAGAGCGCCCGGGCGCACGCGATGCTGGTCTCGTCGCGGGTGCGGATGGAGAGAATGCAGGCGATGAGCTGGCGGAAGACCGACCGATGGCCCTCCTCCGCCAGCGCGAACATCGCGGCCTTCGGGAACGGCCTCACCGCCTGGCGAATACGGGCGAGGACCTTCCCGACGGGGAACCGCTCAGCGGCCGAGCTTGCGCTCCGCCGTCTGGGCGAGGGCAAGGTGTGCCTGCAGCTTCGGCACCGTCTGCTGGATAAGGGTCTTCAGCTCGGCGTTCTGCGCCGCCGGCAGCATGGTGTTCTGCAGCTTGTCGATGTCCTTCTGATGGTCGTCGATCGCATGCAGGACGAAGGCGCTGTCGAAGGCCGCGCCGGTCTTCCCGGCGAGCTCGGGCGCCGCGGGAACGCTGCTCGAATCCGGCGCCGGGACCTTCAGCTTCGCGGCCAGATCGCGCATCTGCCTGAGATGGGCCGCATGGTCGGTCTCGAGCTTCCTGGCCAGCGAGCGGACGGTGGCGTTCTTCGACTCCTTGAGCGCGGTGCGGGCCTGCTGCACCTCCGCCATGTCGGCCTGGGCCAGCTGCGTCACGATCGACGCATCGTCCAGCGCGGGCGCGGCCGCGCGCTTCGTCGTGGTATCGGCGGGCATCGCCGCCATCGTCGTGTCGCCCGCCATCGTGCCGCTTTGCGCGGCGTTGCGGTTGGCTTTCTCGCCGCTGGTGCATGCAGCCACCACGGCGAGCGCCGGAATCAGCATCCACTTCATGGGGTCCTACCTCTCCTTGGTCCCCCCGACCTCGGTCGTCGTCGCCGGACGGGCCGCCGGCCGCCCGGCATTGCCGTCGGCCTGGGGGTGGTGGATCGTGTCCTCGCTGTCCGCCGGCGCCCGCCCGGAAATGGCCGTCGGGTCCGACCCGCCGGTCACCTCGTGCGACGCCTCGGTCGCCGCCGGCTCGCGCGGGTAATCCTCGGGGGAGCAGGCGGCCAGCAGCAGGGCGGCCAGCGCCGCGGACAGCAGAGTTCCTTTCGCACCGTGTATCACTCGCAGCGTCATGCCCACCTCTGTATGGGAGAAATCCCGGTTGAATGACCCACGGCGCGCTCCAAGATGGCCCGCGTGGTGGGCCGGAAATGTGACCAATGACCCGTCACTGGTCCAGCAGGCGCCGGACGCCAGTCATCAGGCTGTCGGGGGAGAACGGCTTCTGAAGAAACGGCACTCCCTCCTCGTTGAACCCCCGGCGCAGCACGTCTGTCCCGGTGTATCCTGACATGAAGAGGATCGGCAGGGCAGGTGCCGTCTCGCGGAGATGCTCGGCCAGCTCCGCCCCGCCCATGTCGGGCATGACCACGTCGGTGACGACGGCGTCCACGCCGGCCCCGCCGCGCACCAGATCGAGCGCCTCCCGGCCGCTCGACGCTTCGAGCACGGTGTAACCCGCTTCCGTCAGGACGCGCGCCGCCAGCAACCGAACCGCGCTCTCGTCCTCCACCACCAGAATCCGCTCGGTTCCTCGCGCCGGTGCAGCGTCAGGCAGCGCCACCTTCTCCGTCGTTCCCTCCCCCTCGGGAAGCCAGATCGTGAACGTCGTCCCCTGCCCCGGCTGGCTGTCCACCGTCACGTAGCCGCCGCTCTGCGACACGATTCCGTAGACGACCGACAGCCCGAGGCCCGTGTTCTGGGCGGGTGGCTTGGTGCTGAAGAACGGCTCGAAGATGCGGGCTTTCGTCTCCGCGTTCATCCCTTCCCCCGTGTCCCGCACGACGAGACGCACGTAACGCCCCGCGGGGATCTCGAGGCCGAAGCGGCGGTAGCCCTCCTCCTCGCCGAGCTCGATGGATCGCGTCTCGATGGCGAGCCGCCCGCCCCCCGCCATGGCGTCGCGCGCGTTCAGGGCCAGGTTCATCAGCACCTGCTCGAGCTGGCCGCGGTCGGCGCGCACCGGCCCGACTGGCGGCAGCGAGGTGACGAGCGCGATGTCCTCCCCCAGCAGCGGACGGAGCATCAGCTCCATGTCGCGGACGACGCCGTTCAGATCCACCACCTGCGGACGCACCATCTGCTGGCGCCCGAAGGCGAGGAGCTGGCGGGTCAGGCCGGCCGCGCGCTCCGCGGCCTTGCGGATCTCCTCGGCATCGCGGCGGCGCGGATCGTCGGCATCGATGGCATGGCAGAGGAAGTCGGCGAAGCCGATGATGATCATCATCATGTTGTTGAAGTCGTGCGCCACGCCCCCCGCGAGGCGCCCGACGGCCTCCATCTTCTGTGCCTGGCGGACGTGATCCTCCGCCCGGCGCCGCTCGCTCAGATCCTGCACGTTGCCGGCGAAGTACAGCAGCGTGCCGTCATCGTCCCGGACCGCGGTGATGTCCATGAGCACCGGCACCTCGCGGCCGGCCCGGTCCACGTGCACCGACTCGAAGACCCGTCGGCCGGTCCGGCGGACGACGTCGGCCAGCGGCCGGGCCTCCGCGCGGGCTTCCGCGCTCAGCACCACATCGAGTGGCCGGCCGATCAGCTCCTGCGGCTCATACCCATGCATCCGGGCGAAGGCGGGATTGACCGCCTCGAGCACGAGACTGTCCGCACTGAGGATGATGACGCCCCACCCCGCGTGCTCGAAGATGTGGGCCCACTTCCGGAGATCGGCTTCGGCCTGCGCCCGCTGGGCCAGCTGCGATTGTGCCGCCTCATAGAGCCGGGCGTTGACGACCGCCAGCGCCGCCCGCTCGGCGAGCCCGAGCGCGAGCGCGAGATCGTCGGCGGTGTAGCGGCGGCCCGACTCCGCCGCGCACAAGGTGATGGCGCCGAGGGTCCGGCCATGGGCGATGAGCGGAGCGCTGATGAGCGACCGGGGCGCGAGGTCCCGCAGGTACGCGAGGTGCTCCGGATCGCGCGCGATGACCTCGAGCTCCGCGTCGGTGAGGTCGGGGATGAAGGTCGGCTCACCGGTGCGCATCGCCCGGGAGATCGGGTGGCCGGCCCACTCGGGCGCCGGCGCATGGCCCAGCGCGGTGGGCCGAAGCCGCGCCTCCTTGGCGGCATCGACATGGGCGAACTCGACCCGCTCGACGGTGCCCGCATCGCTGATCAGGTCCACCAGGCAGTAATCCGCGAGCTCCGGCACGGCGATGCGGGCCACGGTAGCGAGCGTCCGGCCATAATCGAGCGACGAGTTGAGGGCCGAGCTCGCTTCGGCCAGGACGGCGAGCGCGCGCTCGTGCCGCCGGCGAACCGAGATGTCGAGAAAGGCGCCGGCCGCCCCCCGGGGGTTGCCCTGGCCGTCGAACAGCGGCGAGACGTAGCAGAGGATCGTCGCGGCGCGACCATCCTCGTGGATCATCTCGATCTCCTCGCCGGCGATTCGCTCGCCGCGCGCCGCGCGCTGGATCGGCAGCTCCTCCGGCGCCAGCTCCCGGCCCTCCCGCAGCACCCGGTAGCGGGGCTTCCCCGCATCGGGACCGGCGACCGACGGCCGGCCGGGCGGAACGCCGAGCATGCGGGCAAAGGCCGGATTGATCCGGAGCTCGCTCGCATCGGTGTCCAGGGCGATGCCGATGCCGATCGGGATCACCTCGAGGAGGGTCTCCAGCTCCGCGACCCGCCGCTCGAGGTCGCGATTGAGCTCCCCGATCCGGTCCTCCGCCTCCTTCCGCTCGGTGATGTCACGCGAATAGGAGACTGCACCATCCGCGGTGGGACTGATGCGCACGGCGAACCACCGTTCGAACGGCCCGGGACGGACTTCGACCTCCACGCTGTGCTGCTCCCTCACCGCCCGCAGCGCCGCCTCGTGCACCTCGCTGCCGGCGAGGAACGGCAGCGCCGTCCAGAGCTCGCGTCCGATGACCCCCGCCCGGGTGAGACCGAGGAACTCGAGATACGGCTCGGCCCGGGCGTTGACGTAGGTGACGCGCCATTCGTGATCGCAGGCGAGGAAGATCTCGCGGATGCTGTCGAGGATCGCGGAGTCGGCGGTGACGCGCGTCGCGGGTGCGGCGATTACGGTGACCGCTTCGCCGGTGGCGTAGCAGCTGAGCTGCAGGGCGGGGCGGCCGGCGTTCGCCGGCAGCCGGATCGTCGAGCTCCCCTGCGCCCGCGCCGTCGCCGCCGCGCCGCTGACGGCCTCGCTCGCCTCCGCATCGCTCAGCAGCTGTCGCGCTGCCTCGTTCGCGAAGACGACGCTGCCCGTGCCGTCCAGCGTGAAGACGGCATCGGCCGCCGGAGCCGCGGAGATCGTCATCAGAGCCCGGCGGGAGCGCCCTGGGGCGCGGTGAGACCGTAGAGCGCGCGGTACATCGACTCGTTGCGCTGGATGATGCGGACGTAGTCGCGGGTTTCCCGGTACGGGATCCGCTCGGCGAACAGCTCCTCGTCGGCCATGCCGATCTTCGACGACCAGAGCTCCACCGGCGTGGTGCCGGCGTTGTACGCCGCCAGCGCGCGCACCTCCTGCGGATAGCGGCGGAGCAATTCCGCCAGGTGCCGAGTGCCGAGCTCGAGGTTCACGTCCGGCTGGTAGAGCAGCACCGGATCCCAGAGCGGAAACGCCGAGGCTCGCGCCAGCCGTCGCCCGACCGACGGCATGATCTGCATCAGCCCCCGCGCGCCGGCCGGCGAGGTGGCGGCGGGGTTGAAGACCGACTCCTGCCGGATGAGGGCGGCGAGGAACGCCGGGTCGATGTGCTGGTCGCGGGCCGAGGCTTCGAGCGCCGGCAGTCCGGTCACCGGAAAGAGGAGCCGGAAAGTCCGCGCATCACGCGGCGCCCCTCGGCCGATCGCGCGCCAGGTCAGGGCGACGGCGCGCGACGCGCGGCCGCGGGCCCGGAAGGCGGCGGCAGTCGCGAGAAGGCGCTCGACCGAGCTGTCGGCGAGACGCGCGAGACGATCCTCTTCCCAGCGGGCTTCGCGATCCATCCCCGCCGACTGAAGGAGTGCGGTCCGCGCGAGCGCGCTGTCGAGGTCGGGGAATCGCGCGAACGAGTCGGGGGCGGCGGGCGGCGCCCAGGGGGCTTCCCCGAGCCGGCCGGCGGCGGCCGCGGCGTAATAGGAAAGCGGGTCACGGGCGGCGAGCTCGCGCCAGCGCCGCGCCGCCCCGGCCGTATCGCCGGCCGCCGACAGCGCCCGCGCCGCCCAGTACTCGGCCGCAGACGCGTCGCCACTCTCGGGATACCGGTGGACCAGACTGTCGAGCTCCCGCGCGGCGACGCGCATGTCACCGGCGGCGAAGGCGATGATGGCGGCACGGAAGAGGGCGTTGGGGGCGGAGGGGTGCTTCGGATAGCGGTGCACGACGTTGAGGAGCGCCTCGCGGGCGGCGGGGTCACGTCGCTCGTCGGTCGCGAGGTCGGCAAGGAGCAGGAGCGCCGGCACCGCGGCGTCGGCATAGCGGGCATGCCGGCGCAGCACATCCCGGAGCGCAGACCGCCCCTCGCTCGCCTGTCCCGCCCGGACGAGGGCGCGCCCCCGCGCGTACGCCGCCGAGGCCGCCAGTGGTGCCGGGACGCGTACGAGGTTGAACTGGAACGCGGCGTCGGCGTACCGGTCACGGTCGAAGAGTGCCTGCGCGTACGCGTAGCGGTCCCGCGACGTCCCCTGCCCCGCCTTGAGCGCGCGGCCCAGCGCCTCCGCGGCGCGGCTGGCGGGACCCGACTCGGCCAGACTCCGGCCGACGATCAGATCTTCGCGCGGTGTCAGCTTGCCGAACGAATCGAGGACGCCGGCGGCGGCCCGCGCATCGCCGGAGCCGCTGTGCGCGGCGATGAAGCCGAGGATCTCACCGCGGAGGCGCGAGCGGGCGGCGGTGGCGGAGTCGGCCGCATACCGGAGCCGGAAGGCGTCACCCCACGAGCCGAGGGCGGCAAAGCGGTCCGCCGCGCCCCCCAGGTCACCGGCACGCTCGCGGGCCTGCGCCTCGGCGAGGGGCAGCCGGTCGCGGGCGACGGCGGAGCCGATGGAAGCCGCGACCGCCGACCGCGCGGCGCTGTCACCGGTGACCGCGACCTCGCGGAAGGCGAGCCAGTCGGCGACGGCGGGGAGGGCGAGTGCCGCGCGTGCGTAGACGGCGGCGGCGCTGTCCCGCTGCTCC
>JBLMWC010000050.1:0-7479 GCA_050257015.1 Bacillota bacterium
CGGCAGCTGGCGGCGAAGCGGCTGCCCGACCCCCACGCGGAGATCGTGCTCTACTGCGCGCACCCCGGCTGACGGACGTCGAGCGACGCTGCCCGTGAGCTGGCGGCGCTGGGTTACACGAACGTGAAGGAGTACGAAGGCGGGAAATCGGACTGGGTGGCCGCCGGCCTGCCCCTCGAGCGCTGAGGGCAGGCCGGCCGCCGCGTCAGACGAGGACCCGTCCGCCCGCCCCGAGCACGCGGACGATATCGGTCTGCGAGATCACCCCCACCAGCCAGCCGTTCTCCTCGACGAAGAGGCGATGCACGTCGGCATAGAGCATCTGCCGTGCGGCGTCGCGCACGTCGGCGTCGGGCCCGATCCGGAGCGGCCGGGCGGTCATGATCTCGGCCACGCGGGTCGCCTCGAAGAGCTGGTCACGGGCCGCCCGGTCGCCGGCCTCGCTCGCGGCGCGCAGAACGTCGGAGGTCGAGACGAGCCCGAGCAGCCGCCCGTGATCGTCGGTCACGGCCAGCGCCGAGACGTGGGAGTCCGCCATGTATTCGACGGCGGCCGATACCGGCGCGTCCGCCAGCACACTGAACACCCGCGGCGTCATCACTTCGGCGACTCTCATGGCAGACCTCCTTCGGTGAGGCGGCGAGCAGTGGATCCGATCGCCACCCATCAATAGCGCTTCGACTCTGAGAGAGTCGCGAAGGAAGTCTGAAAGTCCCTTGCAACAGTCCGGCTACTGGCCGAGCACGAGGGCGAAGACCAGCGGCGCCACGATCGACGCGTCGGACTCGATGATGTACTTGGGCGTGTCCACGCCGAGCTTGCCCCAGGTAATCTTCTCGTTGGGGACGGCGCCGGAGTAGGAGCCGTAGCTGGTGGTCGAGTCGCTGATCTGGCAGAAGTACGACCAGAGCGGGATGCCCCCGCGCTGGAGGTCCTGATGCAGCATGGGGACTACGCAGATCGGGAAATCGCCGGCGATGCCGCCGCCGATCTGGAAGAAGCCGAGCGGCGCCTCGGCGGTCGTCGTGGTGTACCAGGCGGCGAGGGAGATCATGTACTCGATTCCCGTCGCGACGGTGTGGACGTTCCGGATGTCGCCCGAGATGCAGTGGCCCGCGTACATGTTGCCGAGGGTGGAGTCCTCCCACCCGGGCACGAACATCGGCAGGTTCCGCTCGGCCGCGGCGATGAGCCAGCTGTCCTTCGGATCGATCTGATAGGAGGGCTTGAGGACGCCGCTCCGGATGACGCGATACATGAACTCGTGCGGCAGATAGCGCTCCCCGGCCTGATCGGCGCGCTGCCACTCGGCGAGCACGGCGGCCTCGAGGCGGCGCATCGCTTCCATCTCGGGGATGCAGGTGTCGGTGACGCGGTTCATGTGGCGCGCCAGCAGATCGGCTTCCTGGGCGGGCGTGAGGTCGCGGTAGTGGGGGACCCGCTCGTAGTGGTCGTGCGCCACGAGGTTGAACAGATCCTCCTCCAGGTTGGCGCCGGTGCAGGAGATGCCGTGCACCTTCCCCTGCCGGATCATCTCCGCGAGCGAGAGGCCGAGCTCCGCCGTGCTCATCGCGCCGGCCAGCGTCATGAACATGCGGCCACCGCCGTCGATGAGCGCGGCATACCCGTCGGCGGCGTCGATGAGGGCGGCCGCGTTGAAGTGCCGGAAATGGTGCCGGAGAAAGGCGGAGACGGGGCGGGCTTGGGGCTGGGCCATGACGAGATGCCTCACGGGGTTGCCGGAAGGCGGGTAAGCTAGGGGGGCGCCGTGGCCCGGTGCAAGCGACTGCGCTTCATCGCCGGCCCGGATGTAGCGCTTCCGCTTGTGGCGGGTCTATATTGGGGCGTCTTACCAGCGTTTCATTCCCAACTCACGTCGAGGACTCCCTATGCATCGCTCCCTGCCCAAGCTCACCCGCGCTCTCGCGGCCGTGGCCGGCGTGGTGGCAGTCGCAAGCTGCAGCAGTGACAATAACGGCCCGGGCGGTACCGTGAAGGATTACTTCTCGGCGGTGCAGGCGGTGGTGAATACGGGCGCGACGGCTCCGGCCCCCGCCTCCGTCTTCAGCCCGTCGATCAGCGCGAAGTCGAAGTCGTCGCTCCGGCCGTCGTTCAACTTCTCGGCGGCGACCACGATCAACGCCACGTATCACAGCGGCACGGCGCCCACTGGCACCGGTGGTCCGACCGCCTCCGGCGAAGCCGGCAGCACGCCGCTGCTCGGCCAGCCGTTCCGCTTCTCCCTCTTCGGAAGCGCGACGTTCACCAAGGTCTACGTCTGGGTGGACGGCGTGGACGGCTACTGGCAGCTCGACCTGCCGGTCGCGGTGCAGACGGCCCAGCTGGTGCTGCAGATGACGTCCGACGCGCCGGCCTCGTTCGGTCTCGAGACCGCGCTCGGCACCAGCGGCGCGAACGGCCCCGCCTTCAGCACGGCGATCCAGACCGTCGACCTGTCGAACGCCGACGTCGTCGCCATCGTCAAGTGGACCGGTGCCAGCGATGTGGACCTGCACGTGATCGACGGCAAGGGGCAGGAAGTCTACTACGCCAATCCGACGACGCCCGAGGGCGGCTCGCTCGACCTCGACTCGAATGCCGGATGCGCCATCGACAACGTCAATCAGGAGACGATCTCGTGGCCGCAGGGCAAGGCGCCGACCGGCCCGTACACCGTCAAGGTCGCCTACTATGACGACTGTGGTGTCGCCAGCAGCAGCTACAACGGCTCGGTGTCGGTGAAGGGGACGCAGGTCAAGACGTTCAGCGGGACGTTCACCGGCGTCGCCGGCGCGAACAACCCGGACGCGACGGTCTACACCTTCACGTTCTAGAACGCCGCAGTTGCGTGAAAGCCAGCCCCCGCATCGGTTCGCCGGTGCGGGGGCTCGGCACATCAGCTCCCCGCTCTTGCGGCGGAGGCCATCACGGCGGCAAGATCATGCAGCGGCCAGCTGGCCGGTTCCCGACCCATCCAGAGGAGGCGATGCAATGAGGACACGGAGTGTTCTGATGTGCCTGCTGGCGTGCGCGGCTCCGCGGGTCGTCGCGGCGCAGTCGGCCCAGCGGTTCTCCGTGCAGGGGTCGGCGCTGTACGCCAACCTGCTCGGCAACGCCTACGCAAAGCTCAACAACGGGATCGGCGCCGAGGCGCAGGTCCGCTACACGCCGGGCGCGCTGTCGGTCGGCGGCGGCCTGCAGTGGACCCACCACACGACGACGATCGGCACGGCGCCGATGTCGCTCTACGGCTTCTTCGTCGAGCCGCGGTACGTCATTCCCACCCGCAGCAACACCCTCGCGCCGTATCTGTCGCTCCGTCTCAGCGTCCTGAAGCAGCGGATCAGCGACGATCAGTTCCTGGGAACGGCGACCGGCCTCACCGACAACGTCGGCGCCGGTCTCCTCTTCCGGCTGGGATCGCGGATGAACGTGGATATCGGGGGAAGCTTCGGCTACACGATCTTCAGCAGTCTGGTGCTGACCGACAAAACGAACAACACCACGACGACGGGGGTCGCGGGTACCGGCTCCAATCTGATCCTGCGTGCCGGGCTCGCCGTCGGCATCTGATCGCGCAGCAGCCGATCAGAATCCCGGGGTGCCGTCGAGACGGCACCCCGCCGCGTTCCAGGACCCGTCCGCAGCGCGCCGCGCCTCCGCCCGGAAGGTCACGGTGTCCTCGCGCCGCTGGCCGAAGCTGTTCTTCCACGTGAGGTGTACCGGGAAGGTGCCGGTCGCAACATCGCCCGCGACGCTCGGCGTCACGCTGATCTCCGTCGTCGTCGTGGCGAACGCCCACTCCTTCCGCCGCATCAGCGTGAGCAGCTTCTCCTCGTTCTTCCGGTCACGCTCGCTCTCGGGCTGGTAGAGCTGCTGCATTCGCGCCGGATCGCCCGCGCGGATCGCGGCGAAGCAGGCATTGGCGGCGGCGCGCACCCCCGTTTCCCCGGCCGAGGCCGACGAGGTGGCCGGGGCAGCGGGCGGCGCCGAGACCGGCGCCGGCCGGGCGGGCTGCGAGCGCGCGGCGACGACGATCGGCACCCGCTGCGATCGGCCGTCCGCCGTCGCGCTGATCAGCGTGCGTCCCTCCTTGATGGCGCGGACCAGGCCGGTGGTGCCGTCCACTCCTGCGACCTCCGGATCGGCCGACGACCAGACCACGGCGTCATCGCCGAGCCGCCGGCCGGCGGAGTCGCGCACGACGGCGTGAAGCGTCGTCGTGTCGCCTTCCTGGAGCGGGCGAGGGAGGGAGACGGCGATCGTCGCCGCGCGCGGTGCCTCGGGGCTCCGCGGTGCGCGCACGTTGACCACCACGGGAGTACGCCGGCCAAGGGCCGTGGCGACGATCGTCGCCGTTCCCGGCGCGACCGCGGTCACGCGCCCCCCGGTGTCCACCGTCGCTACCGCACGATCGCTGCTGGACCAGCGCGGCGCGGGGCCGTCCACCGCGTTGTCGGCCGCATCCACGAGTCCGCCCCGGAGCTGTGACGTCGCCCCGACGGCGAGGGTAAGCGCCGATGGGCGGACGACGAGCCGTGCACGCCCTGCTGCCGGCGGCGCGCCGGTGTCGGTGGCCGGCGCACCAGCGGGTGGCGCGGGCACAGCAGGCGCGTCCGTCACCACCGTGCTCGGCGCCTCGCGCCGGGAGCGCACGAGGACGATGCCGATCGCGGCCAGCAGCACCGTGCCGCCCACGAGCAACCACCCGCGCCGTGAGCGCGGTGCCGCCGCGGGAACGCCGGCGCCGGCGCCCGCGGCGACGACCACGATGCGGGTGGACGCGACGGCCCGGTCCGCTGCCGCGGTGACCTTGCTCTTGCCGGGCGCGAGTGCGCGAACCATCCCGTCGTCCGACACGGTCGCCACGCGCACATTGCTGCTCCGCCACGCGATCGGCCGGTCGAGCGGCGCGCCGTCGGCGTCGCGCACCGTCGCGCGGAGCTGGCATTCCTCGCCGACCTCGAGCGGGTCAGTCTCCTCGTCGAGCGAGATGCTCGCCGCCGGCACCGGCATCACGCTCAGCGCCGCCGTCGCCTCACGTCCCTCGCACGACGCGGTGAGGGTCACGCTGCCGGGCCGGTGCGCCGTGACGATCCCGGTCGAATCCACCGCGGCGACGCTCTCGTCGCTCGAGGTCCAGACGACCGGGCGCTCGGCAAGCGGGCGCTGGGCGCGGTCGAGCGGCGTGGCCGTCGCCGTGGCCCGGCGGCCGGCGAGGAGCTCGCGCGGCGCCTGGACACGGATCGCGGCGACCGAGGGCGGCCGCACGTGGAGGGTGAGCGAGTCGGTCACCTCGTCCACCCGCGCCGTGATGCTGGCGGTGCCGGCGGCGAGAGCCCGTACCTGGCCGCCGCGATCCACCGTCGCGATCGCCGGATCGCTCGACGACCACGCCGCCGAGCGGCCGGCTACCGGCCGGCCGCCGCTGTCCGAGACGGCGATGTCGAGCGTGAAGCTGTCGCCGGGTTCCAGGGTGTCCCGCTCCGCGGAGAGGGCGACGCGTGCGGCGCGTGGCGCGGGGGTCGTGGCGGCCCGGCTGGGCGGAATCGGACTTCGGGGGACGCGGACGCCCTCGATCTCGCCGGTCGGCTGACCGACCAGCTTCGCGAGCCCGGCCCGCAGCGGATCGTCCTCGCCGAGCGGCCGGGCGCCGATCGCCTGGAGCGCTTCGGCCATGGTGGGGAATCGGTCGGCGGGATCCTTGGCGAGCATCCTCATCACCCCGGCCTCGAGCTCGGGCGGGCAGTCGGGGCGCTGGGCGATGATCGGGGCGGGGGCGCGCTCGAGATGCCCCTGCATGATCGCGTAGCTCGAGCCCGCGAACGGCGGCGCGCCGGTCAGCAGCTCGTACGCGACGATGCCGAGCGAATACTGGTCCGACGCCCACGTCACCGGCTCGCCGACGCACTGCTCCGGACTCATGTACGCCGGCGTGCCGACCATCGTGCCGGTCTTCGTGTGTCCCGTGACCTCGGCGACCTTGGCGATGCCGAAGTCGGTGACGATGGCGTTGCCGTCGCGGTCGAGGAGGATGTTGGCCGGCTTCACGTCGCGATGGATGACGCCGCGGCGGTGCGCGTAGGCGAGCCCGCTTCCGACCTGAAACAGAATCGCCCGCACCATCGGAATCGGCAGGACTCCCGACGACTGCAGCACGATGTCGAGGGGCCGGCCGTCCACGTACTTCATGACGAAGAAGTGGAGGTCGTCGAGCTGCCGGACGGTGTGGATGGTGATGATGTTGGGATGACTCAGGTTGGCGACGGTGACCGCCTCCTGGCGGAAGCGGTCCACCATCCCTTCGCCCATCATCACGCCGGGCGCCATCACCTTGATGGCGACGAGGCGGTTGAGCGCGACCTCCTGCGCCAGGTAGACCGCCGCCATCCCGCCGCGGCCCAGCTCGCGCACGATGTGGAACTCGCCGGACGTCGCCGAGCGGAGGCGCTCGAGCACCTGGGTCCACGGCGAGTAGGCGCCGCCGCCGGTGGGCGTCGCCGGGCTCGCCGGGATGCCGCATCGCGGGCAGAACCGGTCCTCCGCGGTGAGCGACTCGCCGCATCCGCGACACGTCGTCACGGCCGGACCCGTGCTCCGCGCTTCATGATGGTTTCAGGGTTGGTCATCTGCCGGGTCAAGTTGCTGAGTGGTCACACGTTCCGCAAGCGCAGCGGGGCCGCCGCCGCCTTGGGAGCGGCGTGTGGACGCCGGGCCGCGCCCGGAGTAGACTTGAGCATTCCCCAACCCGGCCATTCGATCGGAGTTGCTCATGCTGCGTGAGAACGGGACCACCAGGCTCAATGTGGTGTCCCGGTCGTCGCCCCACGACGATCCGTTCCTCAACGCCGTGAAGGAAGCGGCCGCCGCCGATTTCACCGTTCTGG
Organism: Bacillota bacterium; assembly: GCA_050257015.1. Taxonomy (GTDB): domain Bacteria; phylum Gemmatimonadota; class Gemmatimonadetes; order Gemmatimonadales; family GWC2-71-9; genus JAICUF01. The sequence continues at coordinate 6,888 of JBLMWC010000050.1, forward strand.
GCGAGATCGGGCGGGGCGAGGGCGGCGTCATCATGTACCTCGCCCGCGAGACGGCGACCCGCCGGCTGGTGGCCCTGCGCCTCCAGCGGGAAGGCCAGCTGGCCGACGAGTTCTCGCTCGAGGTCGTGCGCCACCTCGACAACTCGATGCCCGCGCCCGAGAGCAAGTGCGTCAAGTGCGGCAAGGAGATCAAGGGCTGGGCCCGTTTCTGCAGCTACTGCGGCGCCGATCTCACCGGCGCCGCCCCGAAGGAGGGCGACGCGGTGGAGCGCGCCCTCATGCTCGAGGCGGTGAAGGAGGCGGTGTCCGCCGACTACGACGTCCTCGGCGAGATGTCCCGCACCGAGGGGGGCGGCGCGGTCTACTTCGCCTGCGAGCGGCAGACCAACAAGATCGTGGCACTCCGCCTCCAGCGCGAAGGCGCGGGCGACGAATTCTCGGTCGGACTCACCACCGCGCTCAAGCCGATCGCCCGCTCCCTCGGCGTCAAATCGGCGGCGACCCAGGCGCTGTCGGCGATCCAGCGGCCGGCCGAGCCGGGCGCGCCGGCGCCGGTTCCACCGCCGGTCACCGCCGCGCCCCCATCGCCACC
>JBLMWC010000051.1:0-6955 GCA_050257015.1 Bacillota bacterium
TCCATGTCGAAGAGCGAGAGCGGGTCGGCGAGATCCGACAGCGATGGCTTGAGAAAGCGGCGCGCAAGCTCGCCGGTCGAGTGGCCACGCTGGATCAGCAGGGCGGCGAGAGCGCGCGGCACCGTGAGCTCGGCGGCGAGCGCGTCCGCCTGATCGACGTCGGGCTGGGGGCAGACCGCCCAGCGGAGCGGCGGCGCGGGAAAGGTGGTCATGAGCGGGTGGGCGGACGTCGGGCGCGGGTCCGCCCGCGGAAGGTCCACTTGTCGTAGGCGAGCGGATAGCGCTCGCGAATTTCCTGCTTCCGCTTCTTCAGTTCCGTCATGATGCTCGACTTCTCAACATCCGTTGCCGCAATCATTTGCGACTGCAGCTTCAAGTAGTCCCTCACCAGGGGCCGGGCCGCCAGCATCTGCCAGACGCCGTCGTAGATCGACTGGACGTCCTGGCTTGCGAGCTCGCCGATCTTCGCCCGCACGCGATCCCACAACTTGAACGCCGGCTCGGACAGCTCGACGTCGGTCCCGGGAATGAGCGTCTCCCGGTGGCTCAGCGCCGCGTTGAAGAGCTCGCGCGCCGCGGGACTCCGGATCCAGGCGGGATCGACCTGGCGGCGTGCGAGATCGAGCCACGGATTGCCGAGGAACATGATGCGGAGGAGCTCCCACTCCGAGCGGGTCGCGAGACGCGGCTCGGCGGCCGGCGCCGGCTCGGTGGCCGCGCCCCCGTCGGATTCCCCGGCCGGTGCCGGCGACCGCGCCACCGAGCGGAACGCCTCGACCTCGAGCACACGCTTTTCGATGCCGGCACGCTCCGCCACGCGGCTGAGATAAAGCTCGCGGGTAATCGGATCGGCGGCGGCGCGCACCGTCGGCAGCAGGCGATCGAGCGCTTCGCGGCGGTGCTCGAGATCGTCGAACCACCCGCGGCGCTCGAGGAGCTGGATCTTCCGCTCGAGGACGTCCACCGCATCGGCGAGGATCGGCTCGAGCGCGGCGAGGCCGCCCTTCCGCACCAGCGTGTCGGGGTCCTCGCCCGGCGGCATCGTGGCGACCTTCACCCGCATGTCGTGGCGCAGGAGCTCGTCGCCGGCGCGGAAGGTGGCCTTGAGGCCGGCCTGATCGCTGTCGTAGAGCAGCGTGGCGGCGGGGGCGTACCGCTTGAGCAGGGCGGCCTGTTCGTGCGTGAGCGCCGTGCCGAGCGGTGCCACGACATTCTCGACGCCGGCGAGCACCAGGCGGATCACGTCGAAGTACCCCTCGACCAGGATCACCATCTCCTCCCGCCGCATCGCATGCCGGGCGGCGTGGAGGTTGTAGAGCGTGCGGCCCTTCCGGAAGATGTCGCTCTCGGGGGAGTTGAGATATTTCGGCTCACCCGGGCCAAGGATGCGACCGCCGAACGCCACGACCCGTCCCCGCTGATCGTGAATCGGGAAGATCAGCCGCCCGCGGAACCGCGGAACGATCGACCCGTCCTCCCGCTTTGCCACGAGCCCCGCGCTCAGGAGCACCGTGTCCTTGATGCCGAGCGTGTGCATCGCGTCCAGCGACGCGTTGCCCCGCGGCGAGTAGCCGAGGAGGAGCTCCGGGCTCTGCTCCGGCGTGATCCCGCGTTCGGCGAGATAGTCGCGGGCGACACGCGCCTCGGGGAGCTCGGCCAGCTGACGGACGAACCAGTCGTGCGCGGCGGCGACCGCGCCGTAGAGCGGCTCGTTGGGATCGGGTCCGGCCTGCGCCGGACGGTCCGGAATCACGATACCCGAGCGGCGGGCGACATCGCGTACCGCCGTGGGGTAGTCCATACCGAAACGCTTCATGAGGTACGAGAAGACGTCCCCCGCCTCATGGCACTTGTAGCAGTAGAAGAGTCCCTTCTTCGGGATGACGGCGAAGTTCCGATTCTTGCCGCCGTGGAACGGGCACGGGCCCCGCCAGTCGGCGCCGGTGCGCTTGAGCTCGACGCTCTCGCCGATGATGCCGATGACGTCGGCGCTCTCGCGCACCTGCTCGATGACGTCTTCGGGAATCATGCTCACGCGACGAACTCCGCGATGGTGACGCCGGTGCCGCCCTGGTTGCGCGGCGCAAAATCGAAGTTGCGGACCCGGCGATCGCTGGCGAGCACGCGTCGCACCCGCTCGCGCACCACGCCGGTCCCCATCCCGTGAATGATGCGCAGATAGGGATATTCCGCGAGCACCGCCGCGTCCACCGCGGCGAGGGTCGCCGTTTCCGCCTCGTCGCCGGTCATGCCGCGGAGGTCGATCTCCATCCGGGCATCGGGACCCTTCGGCGCCTCGGCCGGCGCGGCGCGCTTCGCTGGCGGCGGCGCGTCCGCGACCGGCGTGACGGATGCGGCGTCCACCACCATCCGCATCCCGCCCACCCGTACGACGAGCCGTCCGTCTCCCCGCACCTCGAGGACGTTCCCCGTCGAGCCGGTGGACACGCGAACCCGCTGGCCGGCCTGGATCCGATCCACCGCGACCGCCGCCGGCACCGCCTCCTCGTCTGCCGCCGCGAGTGCCGCGCCCTCCACCCGGATCCCTTCCTCGACCAGCCGGCGAGCTTCGCGAGCGGCCACCTCGTCCGCCGCGCCGCGGGCCGCGCCCAGCGCGTCCTCCACCCGCTGACGCGCCTCGAGGAGGAAGGCACGCGCCTGCTCCCGGCCCTGCCGCTCCGCCTCCTTCTCGCGCCGGCGGAGCTCGGCCTCGCGCGCAGCCTGCGACGCCTCCTGTGCCGCGAGCCGTGCCGCCAGCGACTCGGCATCGAGCACGCGGCCCTCTAGGATCTCCGCCTGCTCCGCCAGCTCGCGCTGGCGCGCCTCGACCGTCGCGAGGAGCGCGTCGAGGTTCCGCTCCGCTTCGGGAACGCGCGCCTCCGCATCCTGCACCACCCGATCGGGCAGGCCGAGCCGACGCGCGATGGCGAGTCCGTACGACCGGCCGGGGACGCCCTTGAGGAAACGGTATGTCGGCGTGAGCGTCGCCGCGTCGAACTGGAGCGAGGCGTTGACAACTCCCGGCACCCGCGTGGCGATCGTCTTGAGGGAGCCCAGGTGCGTGGTCGCCAGCGTGACGGTGCCGCGCTCCGTAAGCGAGATGAGCACCGCGGCGGCGAGCGCCGCGCCTTCCGCCGGATCGGTGCCGCTCCCCACCTCGTCGAGCAGCACCAGCGTCCCCCCGTCGGCGTCGGCCAGGATGCGCCCGAGCATTCGCACGTGAGCGCTGAAGGTGGACAGGCTCGCGGCGATCGACTGGCGGTCGCCGATGTCGGCGAAGAACCGCGTAAAGACCGGCAGCGCCGTCTCCGCGCCGACCGGCGGCACGATCCCGCTCTGCGCCATCGCGCAGGCCAGGGCGACGGCCTTGAGGAGCACCGTCTTCCCGCCGGTGTTGGGCCCGCTCACGAGGAGGGTGCGCTCGCCCTCCGGAAGCTCCAGATCGAACGGAATGACCGGCTCCGCTCCGCCCAGCAGGAGCGGATGCCGGCCGTTCCTGATGGCGAGCGGCGCGGGTGCCGCCGCGACCGACGGAACCTCGCCCGCAGCGGCGACCATGTACCGCGCCCGTGCCACCACGTCGTCCACCGCCACGCACATCTCGAAGGCGCCGCGCAGCGTCGCGATCTCCGGACGGAGCAGCTCGCTCAGCTCGCGCAGCACCCGGAGCGTCTCGCGCTCCTCCTCGACCTCGGCTTCACGGAGCGCGTTGCCCGACTCGACCGCTTCCGACGGCTCGATGAAGAGGGTGCCAAGACTCCCCGACTCGTCATGGATGATGCCGCCCGGACGGCCCCGCGCGTCGCGCCGCACGGGAATCACGTAGCGACCGTTCCGCATCGTGACGCTCGACTCCGACGACGAGTCGAGGCCGCGGAGAATGGTGTCGAGCTTCCGGAGGAGGCGCTGCCGCGCCACCTGCACGTCGCGGCGGGCGGCGGCGAGGCGGGGGCTCGCGCCGTCGAGCAGGTTGCCGTCGTCGTCCACCGACTGCTCGAGGCGCCGCTCGAGAGTCTTCGGCGGCAGATCGGTGACGAGAGTCCCCACGAGCGGCGCGAGTTCCTGCACGCGTCGCAGGTCGTCATGCACCCGCCGGCCGGCGGAGAGCATCACGCGGATTGCGGCGAGCTCGACCCCGTCGAGCACGCTCCCCTCGATCCGGAGCCGCGCCAGCGCGCGGCCGACGTCCGGCACCGCCTCGGCGAGCAGCGCATCGCCGCGGCGGAAGAGGCCCGCCACCTCGCCGACGAGCGCGAGCTCGCTCCGCACCGACTCGACGTCTCCCGACGGACGGCGCGCGCGGATGCGCTCGGCGCCAAGCGCGCCCGCGGCAAGGCCGGCGACGCGGTCGAGCACCGCGCCGAACTCGATCGTCTCGAGCGCCTCGGCGACGGCGTCTGCCGGCAGGGGCTCCGCCGACCGCGAAGCGAACGGGGTGCCGACCGTTCCGGTGGTCGGCACCCCGTCCGGGGAGGAGACCGCCCGCGAGGTCATCCCGCCTGCAGCTCCTCGCGCACGATGCCGTTGATCACCTTGCCGTCCGCCTTCCCCTTGAACTGCGGAAGCACCTGCGCCATCACCTTGCCGATGTCCTTGGCCCCGCCCGCGATCGCCGCGCGGACCGCGGCGCGGATCTCCGCCGGGTCGGCTGCGGGCGGAAGGAACTCCTCCAGCACGCGAATCTGGCCAGTTTCGTTCGCAACGAGATCGGCGCGGCCGGCAGCCTCGTACTGCTCGACCGATTCACGCCGCGTCTTGATTCCCTTGCGAAGCACTTCGACGGTCTCGTCGTCGGTGACGGGCCGGCGCAGCTCGATCTGGCGGTTCTTCAGCGCGGCAAGGATGGTACCGAGGACGAGCGTGCGTTCCTTGTCCTGGGCCTTGCGGGCCGTGTTCATCGCCGCCTGGAGCTGCTCCGCGAGACTGGTGGACAAACGACCTCTTTTGTGAACGGTAACGACATGAGTGCAAACGATTTGCGTAAGTTATCCGCGCGGTACTGCGGGAGCAACCAGCTTCACCCCGGCGGCCACGTCATGCGCCGCCCGCCGAGCAGATGCAGATGCAGATGGGCGACGCTCTGCCCCGCGTCGGGCCCCGTGTTCGTCACGATCCGGTAGCCGCCGTGATCGAGACCGAGTTCGGACGCAACCTCGGCGGTGAACGCGAGGAGGCGGCCCAGGAGCTGCTGGTCGTCGTCGCTCGCGGCATCGCGGACCGCCGGCAAGTGCCTCGTCGGAATCACCAGAACGTGCGTCGGCGCGCGCGGATCGAGATCCCGGAAGGCGACGGCGTCATCCGAGCGCCGGACGATCGTCGCCGGAATCTCCCCCGATGCGATCCGGCAGAAGATGCAATCGGTCATGTCACCCTTCCCCGTGCGATGCCGATGGAGACCGCGGCGGCGATGGCGGCGGTCTCGAACCGCAGAATGCTGGTGCCAAGGCGAACCGGCGTCCACCCCGCCGCGCAGGCCGCCTCGCGCTCGCGGGAGGTGAGTCCGCCCTCCGGCCCCACGATCACCGCCGCGGGCCCTTCGTCGAGCCGCTCCGGCGGCCAGGCGCCGGTCGAATCGGCGAGCCAGCGCCGCGACCCGTCTCCCATGGCCAGCGAGTCGGCGAAGCGGCAGACGTCGGCGATGACCGGCGCCCACGCCGCACCGCTCTGCTTGATCGAGTCGAGCGCGCGCCGGCGAAGGCGATGAAGATGCGAGGACACGATTCCGCTCGCGACGCCGGCGGTCCGCTCGGTCTGGACGGGCACGATGCGCGTCACGCCGAGCTCCGCCGCCTTCTCCACCAGCCAGCCGAACCGCTCCTTGTCTCCCGCGGCGACGAGGAGCTCCAGCGGCGCCGGCTCCGGCACGCGATCCACCTCGACCAGCCGAATGAGCGCGTGCTTCGGCGTGCTCTCCAGCAGGACCGCCTCGCCGGTGAGCCCTGCCCCGTCGCGAAGTGTCACGTGCTGGCCGGGCTCGGCCCGGCGAACGCGGAGGTGATGGGCCTCGTCGTGCCCGAGCTGGAGCAGCTGTTCCGCCGCGACTTCCCCGCCCGGGAGGAGGACGATCACAGGCGCCGCGCCGCGACGGCCCACCAGCCGGTGTCGATCACCTCGTCCACGATCTCGAAGCCGGCTGCGACTAGCGCCGGCCGGAAGAGCGGCGCTTCCGGCTCCTCCATTCCCGAGAAGATGGCGAGACCTCCTGGCCGCGTCCCCTGATGGATCGCCGGCAGGAGGCGCACGTTGACGGTGCGCAGGATGTTCGAGAGGAGCAGATCGGCGGGGCCGAGCAGCGGCGCCAGCTCGGCCGCGTCGCCGTCGAGGAACGCGACTGCGGGCTCGACGCCATTCAGCTCGGCGTTCCGCGTGGCGACGACGTTCGACTCGGCATCGAGCTCGACACCGATCGCGTGGGATGCGCCGAGCTTGACGGCGGCGATCGCCAGAATGCCGCTGCCGCTCCCGAGGTCGGTGACGCGGTCACCGGGCCGGAGATGGCGCTCGAGGAGAGTGAGCGCGGCGCGCGTGGAGCCGTGCTCGCCGCTGCCGAACGCCATCTCGGGATCGAGCACGACCGTGAGGCGGTCGGTCTGCAGCGGCTCGATCCAGGACGGCGTCACCGTCAGGCGGCCGAAGCGGTGCGCGCCGAGCCCGTCGCGCCAGCGGGTGGACCAGTCCACCAGCTCGAGCGGCCGGCGTGACGCGGAGACCGCGCCACCCGGCCGCCGGCCGAGCTCCTCCATGAGTTCGTCGGCCTGTCGCTCGTCCTCGGCGAAGGTGACGAGCGAGCCGTCGTCCCGCTCCTCGATCGCCTGGCCGGTACGGGCGACGAGCCATGCTCCCACCGCCTCGCGCTCGGCGGCCGGCGGGCGCACGTCGATCGCCCACCAGGTCATGCGCCGAGCGCTTCCTTCAGACGCGACCAGAAGCCGGAGCCGCGCTTGGGCGGCTCGCC
>JBLMWC010000052.1:0-9704 GCA_050257015.1 Bacillota bacterium
TCGGCGATGCTGTTGATGGCGAGACGCGGAAAGCGCTCCCGCAGCGAGCGGGTGACGGCGGCGGGATCTGCACCGTCCTTCACCTTGACCATCAGAAGCGACGCCCGGTCATCGGCGGCCCGCCCGGTCATCTCCTGGAGGGTGCGGAGAGCGACGCCGACTGAGCGCTGGCCGCGGTAGTCGTAGACCCAGCGGACCGTGCCGCGCACGACGAGAGTCCGGTCGCCGCCACTGCCCGCCATCTGGGGGTCGAGCCGGCCGGCGACGCGGACTGTATCACCAACGCCGGCGTGGAGGGCGGACGCCGCGAAACTGCTGAGGAGAATGCCCCGCACGTCACCCGGCTCGAGGTCCCGGCCCGATACGAGCTGGTAGATCCCCTGCGCCTCCGGCTCCACGCCGTAGGCGAAGAGGGTCAGGAGGGAGTCTCCGCGGTGCGCATAGATGCTGCCACCCAGGATGGCGCCGGCGGCTGCGATGGAGGGATCGGCGCGGAGACTGTCGCGCACGCTTCTGACCGCGGGAATCGTCGCCTCGGCGTCGAACGGAAGGGTGCCGGCCGGTGTCACGCGGATCTGATAGCCGCGGCTCAGGAGCAGCTCGGCGAACGAGCGCTCGATGCCGCCGCTCAGCATCACCATGTCGAGCAGCATCGCGGCAGCGACCGCGATCCCGGCCAGCGAGAGCGCGGTGCGAAGCGGATGCCGCATGAGGTTCCGGAGTCCCCAGCCGCCGCGCATCAGCCCCGTCCCCACAGGACCATCGGCCGGGTGCGGACCAGCCGGGCCGCCGCAAGCGCCCCGGCGCCGAGTCCGAGCACGAGCGAGAGCGCGACGCTGAACGCCACGATGGACGGCGTGATGAGCGAGAAGATGAGGCGGGTTCGGAAGAGATGCTGGTAGTAGACGTTGGTCAGCGCGCCGGCACCGAACGCAATCCCGGTACCGATCGCCGAACCCAGGAGCGCCACCAGCGCCGCTTCGAGAAGGAGCGCGCCGAAGATCGTGCGCCGCCGCACGCCGACGAAGCGCATGACCGCCGCATCGGCGCGGCGCTCCTCGACCTTGAGCAGCATGATGCAGAGGAGGAACACTGCGCTCGCCACGATGCTGATGACGGCGATGGCGCGGTGAAACCGGCTCACCACCAGGAAGGTCTGCGACGATTCCGCGGCGATGGAGCGGGAGGGAAAGGCGCGGAAGCCGAACGCGACGGCGTTGAGCCGCTGGGCGGTGCGCTCGGCGGAGACGCCTGGCCGGAGCGTGACGCCGAAGCGATCGACCCGGTCGGGCGCGCCGAGCAGGGTGGCGAGGTCCGGCAGGTGCAGGCGGAGCCGGTACTCGCGCTTGAGCACCGACGCCGGGTCCGGCGCCGGCCGGTACACGGCACCTACGATCCCCCTCGTGCCGGGCGACTCGGCCGCGGTCGCCACGACGACGGTGTCGCCGACCTGGAGCCGCAGGTCGGCGGCGAGCCGCCCCTCGATCGCAACCTGTGGAAGCTGCGCCGCGAGGAGGAGCGCCAGCAGCATCCTGCCCTGCCTACGGCTTCGGCTTCAGCGCCTGGGCGATCGCCGCCTTCACGGTGACCCGCGTCTCGCCGCCCTGGGCCCGCTCGAGGGTCGCCCGACCGGCGGCGCCTCCGATCCTTCCGAGCACCTGCACTGCCTGCACCGCGAACAGCGGGTCGTAGTCGCCGATCCCCTTCGTCGCCACGGCGACGGCGTGGGCGGTGTCGGCCAGCTGGGTGAGCGCGTGAAGCGCTCCGACCCGGAGGTCACGCGGCTCGCTCGGCGCGGTGAGGCGCTCCAGCGCGTCGGCGCCGCGGGGATCCTTGAGCCGTCCGAGGTAGGCGCCGGCGGTCGCACGGAAGCCCATCGGGAGCCCGACCGCGGTGGCCGCGATGAGCTCAGGCACCGCGGCGGCCCCGGCGCTGCGCGCGTACGCCGCAAGTGCCGTCGTCCGGACGGCGTCGTTGGGGTCGGCCTTCAGCATCGCCTGCGCCGCGGCCGTCGCGGCTGTGGTATCGAGCTGCAGCAGAGTCATGAGCGCGGTGGCCCGGACACCGCTGTCCGGATCCCGCAGCGCCGAGCGCACGGCGTCGATGCCCGCAGCCGACTTGTCCTTCGCCATCTGCGACACCGCGACGGCGCGCAGTGTGCCGCTGGCCTCGCTCAGCAGGATGAAGCGGCGCGCGGCAACGGCGGCCGAGTCGGTCGAGTTCGCGAGCTGGCGGAGCGCCCAGTTGCGCGCGCCCCACTCAAGATCGTGCCGGGCCAGCTCGGCCAGCTCGGCCGGCGTCTGGTCGGTCGTCACGGTTCCCAGGAGCCAGGCGCCTTCGTCAAAGCGGAAGGTCAGCGGCTCACCGGGGAGCGGCAGCGAGAACGTCTCGCTCTGCTTCGTCACCATGATCTCCCGCCGGACGACGGAGTCGCGGGTGACGATGCGGATCGTCGCCGGGAAGCGGAACAGCGGATGCGTCGAATCGATCGGCTGCGTCTCCTCGACGGTGACCGCGAGCGCCTTCGCCGCGGGGTCCCACTTCCGCGACACCTTCACCTTCGGGTAGCCGATGCCGTAGGCCCACTGGTCGAAGAACCAGTCGAGGTCGCGGTTGGCGACCTTCTCGAAGGCGATCGCGTAGTCGGCCGTGGTGACCGGCTTGTGGGCGTTGTCGGTCAGGAAACGGTGCATGCCGACCCAGAAGAGCGAATCGCCCAGCAGGCGCCTCAGCTGGTGCGCCACCTGCGCGCCCTTGGGATAGACGTGGCCGCTGAAGAAGAGCACGATGGGGTCATCGCCTTCGTACTTGCCCCAGACGAGCGGGCGCGGCTGGTTCAGGTCGGCCTGCATCGCCTGCTGCTGCTGACTCCACCACGACTGCTGTCCCGCGTCCCAGCCCCGGCTCTTCTCGTTCTGCACCGACTCCATGTAGGTGGTGAGCCCCTCGTTCAGCCAGATGTGCGCCCAGTCGGCGGCGGTGGTGTAGTCGCCGAACCACTGGTGGGCCAGCTCGTGCGCGTTCAGCCCGCGGCCGCCGTTCTCCGGCTCGCCGCCGGCGCCATGCAGGACGAGGTCGGTCTGCGTAGTCGCGGAGACGTTCTCCATCCCGCCATAGGTGAAGTCGGGAATGATCGACTGCGCGTACTTGTCCCAGGGATAGTTCACGCCGAGCACCCGCGAGTAGATCTCGATCATCGACGGCGTCTCGCCGAAGGTACGCCAGGCCGCCGCCGTGGTGTCGGCATAGGTCCAGTACTCGACCGGCACCCCGCGCCAGTTGTCCTCGAGCACCGCGAACGGCGCCACCACCACGGAATAGAGGTAGGTCGAGGCCGGCTCCTCCTGCGACCAGTGCCAGATCTGCTGGCCGTGCGGGGCGGCCTTCACCCCGACGAGCCGGCCATTGGACAGCACCTTCATCCCGCTGTCGGCGGTGACGTAGAACTCCCAGGTCGTCTTGTCATTCGCCGCGTCGTAGGTGGGGATCCAGTTCCGCGTCTCGGTCGCCTCGCCCTGCGACCAGATCACGTGGCGGCGGGGCACGAAGTAGATGCCGCGCTCGGGCACGGTGTGGTAGCGCAGCGCGAACTCGACGGTATCGCCCTGGCGGGCCCGGCGCGGGAGGCGGACGGTAACGTGCGAGGTGTCGTAGGTGAAGCGGAGCGTCTTGCCGCGGGCATCCGCGGCGCCGTCGATGGTGAGGTTGCCGGCATCGAGCCGCAGCGTGTCGGTCGGGGCCGTCACCGCGACCCGGGTCCGGACGGTCCCGGTGACCATGCGCCGCGCCATGTCGAACGAGACGTCGATCCGCTGATGCAGCAGGTCGAAGGCGCTCTTGCGGAGCGGCCAGTCGCGTGGCGGGGTGTACTGCCCGATGGTGCCGGCAGGCTGCTGCGCGGCGAGCGGGGCGGCGAGCAGCAGCAGGCACAGAACGGAGCGGCGCATTGCGGGTCTCCTCTGAATGGCGGCCAATGTGTCCCCGGACACTAATGACAGCGGCACCCGGAGTCGAGGAAGCCCGGAACAGCGTGGTGATGTGCGTTGCGGCGGCCGCCACCCGTCCTCCCGACATTGGGCCGGGACCGTGTTACCCACTCTGGCCACGGAGGGCGGACAAGATGCACGCACTACTGGTGTTGGCGCTGGTCGCAGGCGCGGTTCAGGAGCCCGATACCGGCTGGACCGCCCAGCATCCCGTTCCGGTCATGGCGATCGCCGCGGCACCCGGATTCGCCCGGTATGACGCCGGAACCGGCACCGTGGCACAGGACACCGGGCGAAAGCGGGCGATCGAGCACAGCGACTTCTACTACAAGCGTCTCGCCGTCCACCGCTACGCGAGCTACGCGACGCTCCCGCTCTTCGTGACGGAGTACTTCCTCGGGCAGTCGCTCTTCAACCATCCCGGCGAGGAAGGGAGCACGAAATCGGCGCACGGGGCGGTTGCCGGTGCCATCGGCGTGCTCTTCGGCGTGAACACCGTGACTGGCGTCTGGAACCTCTGGGACAGCCGCCACGACGAGGACGGCCGGACCCGGCGCTACCTCCACTCATTCCTCATGATCGCGGCCGACGCGGGATTCGCCTGGACAGGAGCCACCGCCCCGGGCGATGACGACCGTCTCGGCGATCCCAGCCTCGACAGCCGGCGACGCAAGCACCGGACGATCGCCCTCACCTCCATGGGGGTTTCGCTCGCGAGCTACGCCATGATGATCCTCTGGAAAGACTGACTCATGCCAGTTCCACCGAGACTCGTCGAGCTGGTCCAGCCATGGGCCTCCCTGTACAACGACAACAAGGTCGTCAGCAGCATGGTCATGTTCGTGCATCTGGGCGGCCTGCTGCTGGGCGGCGGCGGAGCGGTTGCCGCCGACCGCGACACGATCCGGAACAGCCGGACCAGCGAGGCGGAGCAGAGCTGCCACCTCTCCGACCTGCGGGCAGTTCACCGCATCGTGATGGCGGGGCTGGTCGCGACCTTTGTGAGCGGGCTCCTGATGCTGGCGGGGGATGTGGAAACCCTGCTGGGGCTGACCGTGTTCTGGGTCAAGATGGCCCTGATCGCCCTCCTGCTGATCAACGGGATCATCATGACCCGGGTGGAGCGCACGGTGCGCGCCGGGGAGTCCGCCAACTGGGGACGCCTCCGCGCCGTGTCGGCCATCAGTCTGACACTGTGGTTCGTTATCGTCCTGGTCAGCACCCTGCTGGCCTCGGCGTGACCAATACTCTCAACGACCGAGCCCGTCCCATGAGCTCTCAGCATGACCCGATCGACACCGGCGACTGCGATGCCTGTCCTCTCGCCGGCCGCCGCACCTTCATCCGCGACGCGGCCGCGGCGGTAGCCGGCGCGTTCCTCGCGCTCGGTGCCACCCCCCGCGGGGCCAGCGCGATGGCGGTGCAGCTCATGCGCGCGCGCCGCGTGGCAGGGAGCAATCACACCTATCCTCTGCCGCAGCAGGACGGCGCGACGATCGACCGTGATGCCGAAGTCATCATCGTGCGCTACCAGGGGAAGGTCTACGCCTTCTCGCTCTCCTGCCCGCACCAGCACACCGCACTCCGCTGGGAGCCCGAGAACAACCGGTTCCAGTGTCCGAAGCACCACTCGAAGTACCAGCCGGACGGCGAGTTCATTTCCGGCCGGGCAACGCGAAGCATGGATCGCTTCGCGCTGCGCCGGGATGGCGGCAATGTGGTCGTGGACGTCGACAAGCTGTACCGCGAGGATCACGACGCCGACGACTGGAAGGCGGCCTTCCTCGCGGTCTGAGCTCAGGGCTGCGGCGGCGGGGCCTTCTTCGCGAAGTCGCCGGCTTTCACGATCGTGATCCTGGCAGGATCGATGTAGCGGCGCATCGCCGCGTTCAGCTCCGCGGGAGTGAGGGCGGCCACGCGCCGCTCGAACTCGGTGTCGTACGAGAGCGTGCGGCCGAGGAAGAGGTCGTTGGCGAGCATCGCGGCGAGGGAACCGTCCTGCGCGCGCTGGAGCTGGCGCTGCTGGAGGTACCCCTCCCGCGCCTTGTTCAGCTCGTCGGCGGTGAAGCCATCGCGGATCGCGCGGGTCATCTCGTCCCGGAACGCCGCCTCCAGCCGCGCCACGTTCTCCGGCGCATAGATCGCGTAGGCCTGGAAGATCCCGGCGCTGTCCTGCGCGGGCGCCGACAGCCCGGACCCCACCCCGTAGCTGATCCCCTCCTTCTGACGGATGCGCGTCGCCAGGCGCGAGTTGAGGAATCCGCCCCCCAGCATGTAGTTGCCGAGCACGAGCGCGGGATAGCCCGGATCGTCGTCCCGCACCGGGAGGTTCATCCCGGCAAGGAAGAAGGCGTTGGCCTTGTCCGGCGTCTCGATCGACACCGTCGTCGGCGGCCGGTCCCGATAGACGTTGCGGACGCGGGTGAACGGCTGGGCGCTCTTCCAGCCGCCGAAGAGCTCGGCGACCTGCCGGGCCACCGCCGCCTGATCGAAGTCGCCCACGATGGCGAGCTCGGCGTTGGTCGCCCCGTAGAAGTCGTCGTAGTACTTGCGGGCGTCGGCCAGGGTCACGGCGGTGTAGTCGGCCACCTGCTCGTCGAGCGTCGGCGTGTACCGCGGATGGCCCTTGGGCCACGGGTTGACGTAGCGACTGAACGCGATCGAGCCCAGCGCGATCGGCTCGGACTTCTGCTGCTCGAGCCCGGCCAGGTTCTCCCGCCGTAGCTCCTCGAACTCCTTGGGATCGAATGCGGGCTGCGTCAGCGCCTCGGCCACGATCGCGAGGACGGGTGCGAGGTTCTCGCGGATCGTCTCGATCCGCACGGTGGTGCCGGTGGCGGAGCCGCCGATGCTGACCTGCGCCTTCAGGCGGTCGAGCTCGTCCCGGATCTGCTGGCGCGTGCGGGTCTTCGTGCCCCTGAGCAGCATGTCGGCCGCCATGTCGGCGGCGGCGGCACGGTTCATCAGACTCTGCTCGGTGCCGAAGTGCAGGAGCATCGTCGCGACGACGGTGCCGCCGCGCGTCTTCTTCGGCAGGAGCGCCACCTTGAGGCCGCTCGGCAGGACGCTCCGGGTGGTGCGCTGCTCGATCACGGCCGGGGAGGGATCGAACGCCTCGCCCACTGAGCGCGCCGTGTCGCCCCGGTAATCCTTGACCAGCGCGACGACGTCGGGCGGCGGCGGCACCTCGCTCCGGTCCGGCTTCGGCGTGGGGACGAAGATCCCGAGCGTCAGGTTCGACGGCTTGAGGTAGGCTGCGGCGACGCGCTTCACGTCGTCGGGAGTGACGGCGCGAATCCGGTCGCGGTTGAGGAAGAGCAGGCGCCAGTCACCCATCGACTGCCACTCGCTCAGCTCGAGGCCGACCCGGGCGGAATTGTTGAGCGAGAGCTCGATGCGCCGGAGAAGCGCGGCCTTGGCGCGGTTGACTTCCTCCGCGGTGGGCGGGTTGGTTGCGAGGTCGGCGACGGTCTGGAGCATCGTCGTCCGCACGCTGTCCATCGGATCCTCCTGACGGACCTGCGCGCCCAGCACCAGCACGCCGGGCTCCCGGAGCTGGAAGCCGGTGGCAAAGACGCTGGCGGCCTTCCGGGTCTCGACCAGCGCCTTGTAGAGACGACCGGCCGGGGCTTCACCGAGGATGCTGCTCAGGACGTCCACCGCCGGGTAGTCGGGATGCGAGCCGGCCGGGACGTGGTAGACGGCGTTGATCACCTGGACGTCGCCCACGCGACGCAGGGTGACGCTGCGCTCGCCGTCCTGCGTCGGCTCGGCGGTGTAGGTCGGGTAGATCTGCATGGTGCCGGTACGTGCGGGCCGGGGAATGCGGCCGAACTTCTGCCGCACGAGCTCCATCGCCCGCTTCTCGTCGAACTTGCCGGCGATCACCAGCATCGAGTTGTCGGGCTGGTAGTACTTCCGGTAGAACGCCTGCAGCCGCTCGATCGGCACCTGTTCGATGTCCGACCGCGCGCCGATGGTGGACTTTCCGTAGTTGTGCCAGAGGAAGGCGGTCGAGAGAGTGCGGTCCATCAGCACCCCGCCCGGGTCGTTCTCGCCCGACTCGAACTCGTTCCGGACGACGGAGAACTCCGACTGCAGGTCCTTCTTCGCGATGTAGCTGTGGACCATGCGATCGGCCTCGAGATCGAGCGCCCAGGCGAGGTTGCTGTCGGTGGCGCTGAAGGTCTCGAAGTAGTTGGTGCGGTCGAACCAGGTGGTGCCGTTCGGCTGCGCGCCGTGCTCGGTCAGCTCCTGCGGGACGTTGGGGTGGCGCGGCGTCCCCTTGAACACCATGTGCTCCAGGAGATGGGCCATCCCCGTCTCCCCGTAGCCCTCGTGCCGCGACCCGACCATGTAGGTGATGTTGACGGTGGTCGTCGGCTTGGAGGCGTCGGGGAAGAGGAGTACGCGGAGACCGTTCGGCAGCGAGTACTCGGTGATCCCCTCCACCGACGCGACGCGGGTGAGCGGCGGCAGCGCAGACGACGTGCGCGCGGCGCGGGTGACCTGCGCGGCGACCGGGCCCGGAGCGACCGGAAACGCGAGGAGGAGAAGAAGGACGACCGCCGCCAGGGGCGACGCGACGCGGCGTGCGTTTGACATTGGCCCTCTGCAGGTGATTCGGATGGATGCGCGATTCTGCTGATATACAGCCGGCCACGCAGGAGTCAAGCAAAGCGGAGGAGGGTGCTCAGCGCCGGAAGGGGTGCTCGAAACTGAGGTAGATGAAGAGGTAGTCGGTGCCGCCGCTCGGGCCGATTCCGATCGGCCAGGCGAGGCCGGGTACCACCTGAAGACCACCCGGGAAATTGAAGGCGCCGCGGATGCCGGGACTCAGGAACCAGCTGTCGTCCCGCGCGACCTGGTGCGCACCGGTCACCGTCTGGCTGCGGGTCCAGACACTCTCCAGCATGAAGTTGATCCGCGCCGCGGCCAGCCAGATCACGCTCGCCCCCGCGGAGACGCCGGTCGTCGTCGCCCGCTCGCCGGTGAGGCCCTGTGCGCTCGGCGTAACGGTCAGGCCGGCATTGACGTGTGCCACGAATCGCGAGCCCAGCACCAGGCTCGCCGGCGCCGCGAGCTGGAAGCCCGCGCCGCCCGTCCCCCGCCCCTTCGCCGCGTCACCGACGGGAAGAATGACCGAGAGCCGCGGTGCCACCGCGAGCCGCGCGTCGCCGGACCCGATCAGCTGGTGGCGGTAGTTGAGCAGGGCGTCAGCCGGGCCGGTGCCGAGTCCGTCCTGATGCGTGAGGGCGAGCGAATAGCTGAGCTGGTTGCCGATGCCGCCGACCGGCCACTCCTGGGTGAAGCCGTACGTCCAGGCGTCGCCGGAGAGCTGGAAGGTGCTGATGTGCTGCACCACCCCCCGCTCCTGATTGTAGGCCTCCTCGACGAGGAAGCTGTTGTCCTGGATCGGCCGCGGCGCGGCGGCCGGCTCCTGCGCGCCGATCGCCGGCGCGACGACGAGCGACAGGAGCAGCGGCCGCAGGATCAGGCGAGCCAATCCCGCGCAAAGCCGACGAGCAGCCAGAGATTCAGCCCGATGATCACGACGGTGACGACCCACGCCGCGCCGGCCACCCAGGGCCGGTTGGCGAACGACCCCATCTTGGCCCGATCGCAGGTGAACTGCACCAGCGGCACGACGGCGAACGAGAGCTGGAGACTCAGGATCACCTGGCTGAGAATCAGGAGCGACGCCGTTCCGCGCTCGCC
>JBLMWC010000053.1:0-4695 GCA_050257015.1 Bacillota bacterium
AGATACTGGCCGTCCTTGAGCTCCACTTCGGTCTCGGCCCGCCGCGTGAGCAGGCTCGGGATCGTGAACCCCTGGAAGCTCACCGCGTTGCCGAAGTCGAGCGACGACACCTCGGGGGCCACATGCAGCCGGATGCTTCCGTTCCGGGTGATCACCGGCGTGAATTTCAGCTTGATGCCGAAGTCCTTGAAGACGATCGTGACCGCGTTGCTCGAACCGCCGCCCTGGATCGTGGGGTACGGAAACTCGCCGCCGGCCAGGAACGACGCCTCGTGACCCGGCAGCGTCAGCAGGTTCGGCTCCGCGAGGGTCTTGAAGTAACCCTTCGTCGTGAGCGCCTGGATGAGGAGATCGATGCTCGCGTTGGCGCTCGCGAGTCCCACGTCGAGCAGCCCATTGGTGTTGCTCTGCCCCGTCCAGTCCCCCTTCTCATTCAGCTTGTGCGGATTCAGCGTGGTCAGCTGACTCTGCATCGACTTGATGGCGCTCCGATTGACCTCGGCGAAGCGCACCTTGAGCATCACCTGCGTCGGGCTCGCGGTGGTCAGGTTGTCGATGACCGTCGCTCCCGAGCCCTTCACGATCTCGAGCGCCCGCGCCGCCACGCTCGCGTCGCGCACCTGGCCCGAGAGCGTCACCGTGTTGCCGCTCGCCGTGACGTCGATGGTCTCGTCCGGCAGCGTCTGCTTCAGGTAGCGCTGCAGGCCGGTCGCGTCCGCCGTCACCTCGACCGAGAAGAGGCGCACGGCGCCGCTGTTGTCCCAGAGGAAGAGACTCGTCGTCCCCAGCGTCTTCCCGTTGATCACCAGCTCGGTCGGCGAGACCGACACCGCTTCGGCCACCGTCTGATCGCCGATGGACCAGCGGGCGATGTTGGTCGGATTCACCACGAGCACCGAGGCGCCCTTGGAGACCACCAGCACCTGCTGCGCGTCCCGGACGACCCGCTGGGCCCTCAGGGGGGCGACGAGAAGCAGCGGCAGCGCGAGCAGGGTGAGGAGCACACGGGCGGCGCCACCGGAGCTGCGACGGAAAGTCGGCACGATGATCCTTGGAGGGCGGTCAGGGTTGCTTGAAGGTGGTGAGCGTACGCTCCCCACCCTTGTAGCCTTCGACGATGACCTTCGGGTCGGGCGGCGCCTGCGCAGCGACCCGCGCGCGAACCACCTGACGCGGAAGGGAGCTGGCGGCCGCGACCGGCGCGATGCCGCTCAGCTCACGCACGCTGGCGCCGCTGGTCCGGATCGCGACGGTGTCGAGCGTGTTCCGGAGCGCCATCTGCACCTTCCCTTCCTGCGCGGCGAGCGTGAGAAGCTCCGCCTGGTCAGGCGTCAGCAGGAGGGTGACGACCGAGACCTTGATCGGTGTGCCGTCCTTGTCGGGCTGAGTCACCTGGCCCGAGGCGAGGACCTGGATGTTCTGGAGAATCGTCCGCGAGATCGACTCCGGACGGTTGAGCTGGGGATTCTGGTTCATCGTGATCAGCACGTCCACCCGGCTTCCGGGCAGCACGAACCCGGCGACCCCGACGACCTCGTCCACCCGGACGCTGAGCGCGCGCATGCCGTCGCGAATGGCGACCTGCAGCCCGGCCCCGGCGTCCTTGGCCGACAGCTTCGCCGCGAGGAGCGGCTCGTTCTCGGCGATCGGAGTGATCACCCCGCGGCCGACCGCCTCCTTGACCGACGAAAGGAAGCCGACCGGCATCACGCCACCGGGCCAGTCGATCAGCTTGACGTCAGCCTCCTGGACGGTGCTGCCGACCGTGAGCGGCCGCGCGGCCAGGACGATCTTCCCTGCCTGCGCCTCGCGCCGGGTGAGGGGGCTCGCCTGCTGCCGCAGATACCGGAGGGCAAGCAGTGCCGCCAGACCGCCCGAGGTGAGCGCCAGGAGGAGGACGATCCACAGCCGCATTCTACGCATGTCGGCTCACTCGTTTCGCATCGTGGTGGTCGCATGCAGATTGAAGTTGGGTGAGCCGGTGGCCCATCCCATCAGCACGCTCAGCAGCGGAAGCTGGTACGGCACGTTGACGAAGACGTGCATGGAGTCACCGGTAGCGCGCCAGGACCCGGCCAGCGTGATGGTCGCCGTGGTGGTATCAACCGCGGCGTTCCTCAGCCGTACATTGATGATGTGCTTGACCGCGGCGACCCCGGTGGCGGAGTCGGCCGTGGCGTCATCCTGCACGACCGCCGCGCGGGCGCCTTCCCGTGTGGCGTCCACGACCACCTGCTGGATGCTGTACGCGCGCCCAAAGCCGAGGATTCCCGCGATGAGCAGGAAGAGGATCGGCATGATCAGCGCAAACTCCGCCAGCGCCTGGCCGGTGTCATCAGCGCCGAGGCGCCGGAGTGCACGAATGAAGTGCGTCATATCCGCAGAGCTCCGAGTATCTCCGTCCCGGCGAACCGCCACGCGATCGCGCCGACCGCGATGGCCACGCCAAACGGGACGGTGAGCGCACCGGGCGTCGAGAGCCGACGAGCCTGCCCCCGCCGGCCGAAGGCACGCCAGAACGCCACGACGTCAATCAGGTGCACCAACAAGAGTAACAGCACCCCGCGACGCGCGGCGTCAGCGAGGGCCATGACCGCGCCGACCACACAGCTGATGGCCAGCGCGCCGACGAATCCGGCGGGTCCCAGAAAGGCGCCCACCGCCGTCAGCAGTTTCGCGTCCCCCCCGCCAATGATGCCGAGCGCGAAGAGAACGATCGAGATTCCCAGACCCAGCGCGGCCCCCAGCACGCCCTGCCAGAGCGGTACCAGCCCCAGCAGGACGCGGAGGGAGAGCGCCATGAGCAACCCCGCGACAGTCAGCCGATTCGGTATCCGGCGGCTGCGGACGTCCGACCAGGCCGCGGCGCACACAACCAGAATGAGCGCGGCGTCGGCCAGGCCGGCGACCATGACCGGCGCGAGCCGAGCGTCAGTCGGCCGAGCTGAGGTTGTCGTTGGCCTTGTTGAAGATGCTCTTGATGTGCGTGCCCATGCCTGCAATGATCGCGACGACGCCGATCACGATCAGGCCGAGCAGAAGGGCGTACTCGGCGAGACCCTGACCGGACTCGTCCTTCCAGAGCTGCGAAGCGAGGTTGCGCATGACCAACTCCCTGTGGTTTGGTGTGCGGGTGGCTCGTACTTCCAGGGCGACCGGGTCACCCAGCCCCGGTCCCAACAAAGGCGCTCATTGTCAGCTCGAGGAGTGCAGCATTCTGCATCCGAGCGGATTCGTCAAGTATGAAAGTCAGGGAAGTCGGGCGCCGCTACCTGCACGGTTCGCGCCGCGCCGCTGAAGCGCCACCTGCACCGGCGAGCGGCTCTCGCCGTGGCCGGCGATCCACGCTCATCTGCTTCGGTTGTCTAAGGTTAGCATGCAGGGGCCATCAGGATACGACAGAGGTGCCAGCGATCGGTTTACAGTAGCACCGGGTCCCGTGTTGTGCCAGTGCCCACGCGCAGCCGGTGACCCAGGCCACGGCTGTAGCGGCGCTGCCACAGCACGCCGAGCCTCTGAGGCACGCCTTTCGCTTGCCGTCCGGCGCCGAGCGCCGTACTGTGTGCGGCCAATCCGTGACTCATCCCTGGTCGGAATCACCATGCCCGTTGCCAGCCCGGTCGAGCTGTCGCTTGTCGTGCCGCTCTATAATGAAGAGGAAAACCTGCCCGAGCTCCGCACCCGGCTCGGCGCGCTGCTCGACGAGTATCCCGGCGAGGCGGTCCTCGTCGACGACGGCAGCCGGGACGGGACGCCCGGCATGCTCGACGAGTTGACCATCGATGATCCCCGGTTCCGCGCCATCCATCTCTCCCGCAACTTCGGCCATCAGGCAGCCGTCGCGGCGGGCCTCCGCTACAGCCGGGGCCGTGCAGTTGTCGTCATGGATGCCGACCTCCAGGATCCGCCGGAGCTCGTTCCCCAGCTCATCGCACGGTGGCGCGAGGGGTACGAGGTGGTCTATGCCCGCCGGGCCGGGCGGGAGCGGGAGGGAATCGCCAAGCGGCTTCTCGCCTGGGGCTACTACCGGATCCTGCGGCGGCTCGTCGGACTCGAGCTTCCGGCTGATACCGGAGACTTCTGTCTGATGGACCGGCAGGTGGTGGATCTGCTCAACGCGATGCCGGAACGGAACCGCTACATTCGGGGACTGCGGGCCTGGGTCGGCTTCCGCCAGACGGCAGTCGAGTTCGTGCGCCCGGCGCGGCACGCCGGCGAGGTGAAGTACACCTTCCGCCGCTCGCTCGGGCTCGCACTCAACGGCATCATCTCGCTGTCCAAGGCTCCGCTTCGGCTCGCGACCTACTTCGGCTTCCTCGTGTCCCTTGCCAGCTTCGCCCTCGCCCTGATCTACTTCGTCCAGCGGCTGCAGGGACGCGAAGCGTTCGTGAAGGGGTGGGCTTCCACCGTCATCATCATGCTCTTCCTCGGCGGAGTCCAGCTCCTCACGATCGGAATCATCGGCGAGTACCTCAGCCGAATCTACGATGAGGTGAAGCAGCGGCCGCTGTACGTGGTCCGCGGAATCACCAGCGGCGGCAAGCCGGAGGGACACGATGGCCCCTGATCCGTCATCCCCCGCGCGGCACTGGCTGCCGAGCATCCCGGCGACGGTCTTCGTCGGCGTGCTCGCCTTCGTCATCTTCGGCTTCCAGGAGCCGCTGCTCAACAGCGACGGCGACCTCGCCCGGCACC
>JBLMWC010000054.1:0-38566 GCA_050257015.1 Bacillota bacterium
GAACGGCGGGCCGGGATGGCCGCCCGGGCGCTCGCGCGGGGGCGCCCGGAGGCGGCCCGGGAGATAGTGTCGCATCTCTTGACACTCGCCCGCGGTTCTCGGCCTTTCGCGAATGGCCACAAGATTTTACCTTAGCCAAGCCAAGATGGAATTGTTCAACACTGATGACCGGCGACCGGTCCACTTCATGGGGATCGGCGGGGCGGGGATGAGCGCGCTTGCGCTGATTGCCTGCCGGCGTGGGATCCCGGTCAGCGGATGCGACAATGATCCGTCCGGAGCGGCCGACGTGGCGGCGCTCGGGGCGGTAGTCCATCGGGGCCATGACCCGTCGCACGTGGAGGGAGCGCGTGCGGTGGTCGTGACCGCCGCGGTGAAGCCCGATCATCCGGAACTTGCTCACGCCCGCGCCCTGGGTGTGCCGGTTGTGCCTCGGAAGGAGGCGCTGGCGGCGCTGATCGCAGGTGCGCGCACCGTGGCCGCCGCCGGCACGCACGGCAAGACGACCACGACGGTGATGACGACCGAGGCGCTCACCGCGGCCGGGCTCGAACCGACCGGCCTGGCTGGCGGGCGCGTCAGCAGCTGGGGCGGCAACGCAAGACTGGCCGGGAGCGAGCTGTTCGTCGTCGAAGCCGATGAGTACGACAAGGCGTTTCTCACGCTCCACCCGACCGTCGCCATCGTGAACAACGTGGAAGCCGACCACCTCGAGTGCTACGGGTCGGTCGCGGCGCTCGAGGATGCGTTCGCCGAGTTCGCCGGGCGTGCGGAGACGGCGCTCATCGGCGCCGACGACGCCGGGGCTCGCCGGGTGGGTGCACGGCTCCGGAAGCGTACCTGGTTCTTCGGCACGGCGCGGGACGCCGATCTCAGGATCGGAGAGGTGACGTCGGCTGCCGGCGGGTCGCGGGCCGACGTGACACTCCCTGACGGACGCGTGGTCGCCCTCGCGCTTCGGGTGCCCGGAATGCACAACCTCCGGAATGCCGTGGGCGCGCTGGGGGCGGTACTCGCGCTGGGAGCTCCCCTCGAGCCCGCGCTCGCAGCGCTCGCCGAGTACCGCGGCGTCGGCCGGCGGTTCGAGCGGCTGGGGGAGAGCGGCGGGGTCGAGCTGGTGGACGACTACGCTCACCATCCGACCGAGCTCGTGGCGACGCTCGCGGCAGCGCGGCAGGCGTTTCCCGGGCGGCGGCTCGTGGCGGTGTTCCAGCCGCATCTCTACTCCCGCACGGCGCAGCATGCGGAGGCGATGGGCATCGCGCTCTCGGCGGCCGACCTGGCGGTGGTGACCGAGATCTATGCGGCGCGCGAGGCGCCGCTGCCCGGTGTGAGCGGCCGGCAGGTGGCCGACGCCGCGGGCAAGGCCGGGGTCAGGGTAATCTTTGAGCCGGATCGCGCCGCGCTGGGCCGCCGGGTCCTGGCCGCCCTCAGACCCGGCGACGTGGTACTGACGCTTGGTGCCGGCGACATCACGCGACTGGGACCGGAGCTCGCGGAATGGCTCTCGGCCGCGTGAAGCCGGGGTGGTACGTGCTCGGCGCGCTGGGCGTCGGGCTCGCGGTCTGGTTCGGGGCCGCCCCGCTCGCGCGGCGAATGAGCTTCTTCCAGGTGCGGCGCGTCGAGTTCGCGGGCCTGCGGTACGGCGCGCCGCGAACGACCCTGGCCGCGCTCCGGATACCCCGATCGCTGAGCGTCTTCGACGATCTCAAGCCGATCGAGCGGCGGGCGAAGGCGCTGCCGGGAGTGAACCGCGCGAGAGTCGGCCGCCGCCTGCCGGCGACGCTGCGGGTCGAGCTGGAGGAGCGGGAACCGGTCGCCCTGACGCCCACCGCGGCTGCGATGCGGCTGATCGATGCGCGAGGCCGCCTGCTCCCGTTCGATCCCGCGCGCTCCGCGCCGGACCTTCCGGTGGCCGAGACGCCCGACGCGCTGGTGGCACAGCTGCTCTCACGGGTGCAGGAGCTCGACCCCGAGCTCTTCGAGCGGGTAGCCACGGCGCGGCGCGAGCAGGACGACGTGGTGCTCGATGTCGGTGGAACATCCCTTCGGTTCAGGCCGGATGCGTCTCTGGAGGACATGCACTTGGTGACGGCAGTCGAGGCACAACTCGCCCGCGAGGGCAAGAGCTACCGGGAGCTCGACGGACGCTTCGCCGGTCAGGTGATCGTCCGGGGGGGCGCGTGAGCGCTCAGCCCCACCAGCTCGTAGCCGCGCTCGACCTCGGCTCGACCAAGGTCACGGCGCTCATCGCCGAGGCCACCGGAGATGTGCGCGATCCGTCGGTGAAGATCCTCGGGCTCGGCGTGGAGCGGAGCGGTGGCGTGCGCCGCGGCGTGGTGCGCGACATCGAGGAGACCACCCGCGCGATCTCGAAGGCGATGAAGGACGCCCAGCGGATGGCGGGCGTCGAGGTCGGCACGGTGTATTGCGGGATCGCGGGCGAGCACGTCTCCGGCCGGAGCTCCCACGGGATGGTGAGCGTCACCGGCGACGAGATCCGCACGAGCGACGTCGCCCGGGTGAACGACATGGCGAGCAACGTCTCGTTCGGCCGGGATCACGAGCTGCTGCACGCCATTCCCCAGGACTACCTGATCGACCAGCAGGCCGGGATCAGCGAGCCGATCGGCATGACCGGCTCCCGCCTCGAGGCCGAGGTCTACCTGGTGACGGTGCTGTCGAGTGCGCTGCAGAACCTCCGGAAATGCGTCGAGCGGGCGGGGTATCACGTCGGCGAGTTCGTGCTCGAGTCGCTGGCCGCCTCGCTCGCGGTCCTGACGCCGGACGAGCGGGAGCTGGGCTGTGCGATCGTCGAGCTGGGTGGTGGATCGACCAACGTATCCATCTTCCACAATGGCAAAATCCGGCACACCGGCTCGCTCCTCTGCGCCGGCGGCCACGTGACGGCGGACATCGTGCACGGGCTCCAGGTGACGCAGCACGACGCGGAACGGCTCAAGGAGCGCTACGGGGCGGCTTTCGAGCCCCTGGTGCCCGAGGCCGACGTCTTCGATCTGCCGAGCACGCCGGCGCAGGGGGCGCGGACCGCCCAGCGGCGCGTGCTGGCGCATATCATGCACATGCGGCTCCAGGAAATCCTGGAGTATGCCCTCGATGAAGTGACCCGGGCCGGTTACCACGATCGGCTGCCGGCGGGCGTGATCCTCACGGGTGGCGGTGCGCAGGCCCCGGGAATCGTGGAGCTCGCCCGCGAAGTGTTCGCCGCGCCGGCCCGGATCGGCGCGCCGGGTCAGCGTCTCCGGGGACTCGCCGACAGCGTCGAGTCCCCCGCGATGGCGGTGCCGGTCGGCCTGCTGCTCTACGGAGCGCGGCAGATCGTCGCCGGAAACGGAGTCGGGGCAGGAGGCCGGCGCTCCGCGCAGGCGGTGGAAAAGCTTATCAATCCGGTGAAACGGTGGCTCCAGGATTTCTTCTGAGTTGGGCCGAGAGGACACGCCATGATCTTTGAGCTGGAAGAGAGCGCCGCGCAGAACGCACGCATGAAGGTGGTGGGCGTCGGCGGCGGCGGCGGCAACGCCGTCAATCGCATGATCGAGGAAGGATTGCAGGGGGTCGAGTTCATCTCGGTGAACACCGACTCGCAGGCTCTGATGACCTCCCGCTCGGACATCAAGATCCAGATCGGCAAGAAGCTGACGCGTGGGCTCGGCGCCGGCGCCCGGCCGGAGATCGGCCGGCAGGCGATCGAGGAGAACCGGGACGAGGTGGCGCCGCTGCTCTCCGGCGCCGACATGGTCTTCGTGACCTGCGGCATGGGCGGCGGCACCGGCACCGGCGCGGCGCCGATTGTGGCGCAGATGGCGCGCGAGGCCGGTGCCCTCACCGTGGGCATCGTCACCAAGCCGTTCCTCTTCGAAGGCCGCCGACGCATGCGTCAGGCGGAGACGGGCATCGGCGAGATGCGGAAGAGCGTCGACACGATGATCGTCGTCCCCAACGAGCGGCTCCTCGCCGTCGTCGGGAAGGGGATTCCGTTCCAGGACGCGCTCAAGAAGGCCGACGAGGTGCTGCTGCACGCGACGCAGGGGATCGCGAGCCTGATCACCTCGACCGGCATCATCAACGTGGACTTCGCGGACGTGCGGACGGTGATGCAGAACGGCGGTGCCGCCCTCATGGGCACCGGGATCGGCCGCGGCGAGAACCGCGCACTCGAGGCCGCGCAGCAGGCGATCTCCAGCCCGCTCCTCGACAACGTCTCGATCACCGGCGCTACCGGTGTTCTCATCAACATCATCGGCGGCGACGACCTCACCCTCGGCGAGACCACCCAGATCAACGACATCATCCACGACGCTGTCGGCGACGACGCCGAGATCATCTTCGGCGCCGGCAACGATCCCGCCATGCACGGCGAGGTCCGGGTCACCGTGATCGCGACCGGATTCGACCGCCAGGTGACGGGCACCGAGCCCCTCGCCGGCCGGGGCACCGCAAGCGTGCTCACCTTCCCGCAGAAGCGGCCGTCGGCCGGGCACCCCACACCGACCAGCACCCCGATCCAGCCGCGGCCGCAGACGCGCCCCGCTGCGCCGCCGGCACCCCCGGCCGGCGCGCCCGGCAACTTCGAGCTGCCGGACATGGAAATTCCCACGTTCATTCGCAGGCAGATGGACTGATGCCACGACTCCGACTCCCCCTGGCGGTCCTGGTGTTCGGCGCGGCCGCGTACTTCTCGGCCAGCGGCACGTGGCCGTGGCACCGGCTCTCGTTCGATGGCGCGCCGAGGCTGGCGGCGGTGGCCCCGATCCTCGCACCGGGCACGACCGAGTCGGTGGATACGCTGCATCGGGGGGAGACGGTGTCGGCGCTGTTCGCGCGGCACGGCGTTGACGGCATCGATCTGCCGACGCTCAGCCGGAAGCTGTCGTTCGATCCCCGGCGCCTCCGGGCCGGGCTGGTGTTCAGCTTCCGCCACGCGGCACCGGATTCGGAGCCCGAGGCCATCACCGTTCGTACCAGTCCCGAGCAGCGGCTCCTCTTCACCCGGGCGGCCAACGGGTGGGAGGCCCAGGCGGAGACGATCGAGTGGCGGCCGGAGATCGTGCGGGTCGAGGGGAACATCGACAACTCGCTCTATGAGGCGCTGGACAACCAAGTCCCCGATTCGGTCCTCTCGGGAACCGAGCGCACCGGGCTCGCCTGGGCGCTGGCCGACGTCTACGACTGGCAGGTGGACTTCACCAGGGACATCCAGCCCGGCGACCACTTTCAGGTCGTCCTCGAGCGCCTGGTATCGGCCGAGGGCGACGTCCGGTTCGGGCGGATCCTCGCGAGCGATCTCTCGGTCGGCGGCCGCCAGCTCACCGCCTTCCACTTCGGCGGCGGCTCCACGTTCTACGACGCCAGGGGGAATTCGCTCAAGCTCGCCTTCCTCCGCGCTCCTCTCGAGTTCCGCCGCATCTCCTCCGTCTTCACCCGCTCCCGCTTCCACCCCGTGCTCGGCATCACCCGCAAGCACGAGGGCACGGACTACGCCGCGGCACCCGGAACTCCGGTTCGCGCCTCGGGTGACGGCGTCGTAGTGCGGGCGGGTCGCGCGGGGGGATACGGCAACCTGATCGAGCTCCGCCACCGTAACGGCATCACCACCCGGTACGGCCATCTCCGGGCCTTCGCGCAGGGTATCCGTGCCGGGGCGCGGGTCCACCAGGGACAGAAGATCGGCTACGTGGGGTCGACCGGGCTCGCCACCGGTCCACATCTGCACTACGAATTCCGCGTGAACGGCATCGCCCGGGATTCCCGTCGCGTCGATCTCGGCAACGGCCCGCCGCTCACCGGCAGCGAGCTGCGCGCGTTCCAGTCCGAGCGGGAGAGACTCGCCGCACTGCTGTACCCCGCCGCGCCGGTGATGGTCGCCCAGCGGACGAGCTGAAACACGCCCCGCGGGGCGGCCGTACCTTTCCGCAGTGAACCTGCCCCCGGTCGTCGCCGTCATCGCGGTGCTCCTCGCCGCGGCCACCCTCGCGATCTTCACCTACGCCCGGCTGGAGCGGCTCGGCCGCCGGGCGATCGTTCCCGCGACCGCCCGCACCATCGCCTGGGCGGCGCTTGGCCTCCTCGTCCTCAATGTCGGCTGTCCCCGTCCGCCCGTCGCCCGGCGGCCGCTGGTGCTGCTCGATGCCTCACTCAGCATGGTGGCGGCGGGCGGGCGCTGGGAGGACGCGCGCGCCATTGCCCGGCGGCTGGGTGACGTGCGCACCTTCGGCGACGAACGAGCCGCCGGCGACTCGGCGCCGGCACGCGGCCGCTCTCTCCTCGCGCCTGCGCTCACCGCCGCGTCGGCGTCCGATCGGCCGGTCATCGTCGTGACCGATGGCGAGATCGAGGATGCCGCTGACCTCCCGGTCGATCTCGCGGCGCGGGCCGGCGTTCATGTCCTCCCGCGACGCACCGTCCCTGATCGGGCGATCACCGACGTGGCGGGCCCCGCTCGCGTCACCGCCGGTGATACGATTCGCCTCGATGCGGAGCTTCGTGCCTTCGGCGCGACGACCGACAGCACGACGATCGAAGTGCTCGCCGGCGAGCGCCGCCTTGCCCGCCGCACGCTACGGGCGCCCGGCACGGGGCGCGTCGAGCTCACCGCCCCGACCGCGGGGCTCGCGGCGGGCGACCACCTCCTGACCGTCAGGATCGCAGCTCCGGCCGATTCCGAGCCACGTGACGACGCGCGGCTTCATCTCGTCACCATCGCCGCCACCCCTGGCGTCGTCGTCATCGCGGCCCCCGGCGACTGGGACAGCCGCTTCCTGTACCGCACGATCCGCGACGTGGCGCAGCTGCCGGTGCGCGGCTTCGTGCGGATCGAGAAGGACCGCTGGCGCTCGATGCACGACCTGGCGCCGGTCAGCGCCGAAGAGGTCCGCCGCGCGGCGCAGCGGGCGGATCTGCTGGTGCTGAAGGGCTCGGGCGCGGGCGTGCGGGGCAACGGATCGCCGCGCGGCCTCTGGCTCTGGCCGAGCGGAGAGGACGGCGAGACACTGCTCCCCGGCGACTGGTATCTTTCGCCGAGCGATGCATCGCCGGTCGCCGGCGCATTCGCCGGCGAACCGGTGGACTCCTTCCCTCCGGCCACCCGCATCACGCCGATTCAGCCGGCGGCGGGCGACTGGGTCGCGCTCACGGCGCAGGAGAGTCGGCGGGGCGCACAGCGGCCGGTGGTCGTCGGCCGGGACGGCGGGCGGACCCGGCAGGTCACGGTCGCGGCGGACGGGCTCTGGCGCTGGGCGTTCCGCGGCGGCTCCAGCGAGCAGGTCTACCGTTCGTGGGTGGCGGCCACGACGAGCTGGCTGCTCGCCGGCGCCGACAGCGCGCGAGGTTCGGCTCGGCCGGTGCGCGCCGTGGTGCAGAACGGCCGTCCGCTGACGTTTGAATGGATCGCCAGCGGCGCGCCCCGCGATCTGCCGATCGTGCTGACGGGCGGCGGGCGACAGCGCACCGATACGCTGCGCTTCGACGGATCGGGTCGCGCGGTGGCGTGGCTGCCTGCGGGCGAGTACCGTTACCGCCTCGAAGGCGGCGGTGGCGGCACCGTAGCGGTCGAGACGTACTCGGACGAATGGCTTCCGCGTCCCGCGGTACTCACGGCGCACGACGCCCGACCGGCACGCTCGCCGGGACGGAGCTCCCCGCGCGACTGGATCTGGCTGTTCGGGATCGCGGTCGCCGCACTCTCGGTCGAGTGGCTGGCGCGAAGACGATTGGGCCTGCGGTAGGGCGCCTGCGCCCGCAGCCCTGGCGGACGCAACCCTGGAGTCGGGACGGAATGGCAAATCGAATCGGCGATCAGCCGAAGCAGGGCCTCTGGAGCCGGATCAAGCGGCTCGCGATGACCGATGTCGGCGCACTCATGCGGGGACTCAACGCCTCGGACCTCGAGGCGCTCGAGCGACTCCTCATCGAATCCGATTTCGGCGTGAGCACGAGCTTCGAGCTCACCGAGTCGCTCGAGAGCGAGGTGCGGGCGGGCCGGCTCAAGACGGAGGCCGATCTCCGCCGGGCCCTCGCCGACCGTTTGGCCGAAATGCTGGCGAGCCCGGGTGACCCGGGAGCCATCGCCCGCGCGGAAAGCGGGCCGACGGTAGTGCTCGTCGTCGGCGTGAACGGCGTGGGCAAGACCACGACCGTCGCCAAGCTCGGCCGGCGGCTGACTCGCGAGGGACGCCGCGTGCTGCTGGGCGCCGCCGACACCTACCGGGCGGGCGCGATCGCCCAGCTCCAGGAATGGGCGGGACGGCTGGATCTTCCCTGCGTCGCCGGCGCGCCGGGCGGCGACCCGGCCGCGGTGGCGTTCGACGCGATCGCCGCCGCAATCTCCCGCGGCGCCGACACCGTCATCATCGACACCGCCGGCCGCCTGCACACCCAGGAGGGCCTGATGGAGGAGCTCGGCAAGGTGGTGCGGGTGATCGGACGGAAGCTTCCCGGTGCGCCGCACGAGACACTGCTGGTGCTCGACGGCAGCGTGGGGCAGAACGCGGTTCAGCAGGGGCGGCTCTTCAGTCAGGCGGTCAGGCTCACCGGGCTCATCGTCACCAAGCTGGACGGCACGGCACGCGGCGGCGCGGTCGCGGCGCTGCGCCGCGAGCTCGGGCTGCCCATCCGCTTCATTGGGCTCGGCGAGCAGCCCGACGACCTCGTGCCGTTCGATGCGCAGCGTTTCGCCGAGAACCTCGTGGTGTGAGCGCGGTCCGGCTCGACACTCCGGTCAAGTTCCTCAAGGGCATAGGCGAGCGGCGCGCCGAGGCGCTCGAGCGCCTCGGCATCCGCACCGCGCAGGACCTGCTCTGGCACCTCCCCCGCCGCTACGTCGATGCCTCGAGCGTCACGCCCCTCGCGAAGGCGGAGGTCGGGGCCGAGGTTGCGTGTGTCGGGCGCGTGGTGGCCAAGGGGGTGCTGCCGACGCGCCGCGGGCTCCGGATCTTCCACGCGGTGCTGCGCGACGACTCCGGCGTGCTCGAATGCGTTTGGCCGGGGCAGGCGTTTCTCGACCGGACGATCAGCGTCGGGCAGACGCTGCTGGTCTCGGGGCCGGTGCGCTTCTACCACGGTCGGCAGATGGCGCCGCGCGAGTACATCATCCTCGCCGATGCCGAGGGGGAGGCCGATCCGCTCAGCGCGGGGAAGGTGCTTCCGGTCTATCCCGCGACCGAGGGTCTGAGTCACAAGGTGATCCGCGGTCTCCTCGACCGCCACCTCGACGCACTCCTGCCGCTCGCACACGATCCGCTCGCCGCACCGCTTCGCGAATCGCTGGGTCTGCCGGCCCTCCGCGATGCGCTCGTGGCGGTCCATCGCCCGACGTCGGCGGCGGAAGCGGAGCTGGGCCGCCGCCGCCTCGCCTTCGACGAGCTGCTCGATCTGCAGCTTACGCTGACCCGCGCGCGCGAGCTGGCCAAGCGCCAGCGGAGCGGCGTCGCCTTCGAGGTGAAGGGCGATCTCACGACCCGACTCCGCCAATCACTCCCGTGGGCCCTCACCGCGGACCAGGAGCGCGCCCTCGCCGAGATCGTCGCCGACATGACCGCTCCCGAGCGGATGCATCGCCTGCTCATGGGCGACGTCGGCACGGGGAAGACGGTCGTCGCGCTCTTCGCGATGCTGCTCGCCGTCGAGAACGACTTTCAGGCGGCACTGATGGCGCCGACGGAGCTCCTCGCCGAGCAGCACGCGGCCACGCTCGGGGCGCTCCTCGAGCCGCTCGGCATCCGCCCGCAGCTCCTGCTGGGGCGGCAGACGGCCGCGGAGAAGAAGGCGGCCCGGAGCGCGATCGCGTCCGGCGCAGCGCGGATTACGGTGGGCACGCATGCGCTGGTGCAGGAGAGCACCGCCTTCCGGCGGCTCGGCCTCGTGGTGATCGACGAGCAGCACCGGTTCGGGGTGGAGCAGCGCGCGGCGCTCGTCGGGAAAGGCGCGGCTCCCGACGTGCTGCTGCTGACCGCGACGCCGATCCCGCGCTCGCTCGCCCTCACCTTCTACGGCGACCTCGACGTCTCCACCCTGCGAGAGCGTCCGCCGGGCCGGGGGACGATCCGGACGGCGGTGCGCACTGCGCCGCAGCGCGAGCGCGTCCTCGACTTCGTGGCGCGGGAGGCGGCGGATGGCCGGCAGACGTACGTGGTCCTGCCGGTGATCGAGGAATCGGAGCGTGCCGACCTGCGCGCCGCAACGACGATGGCGGAGATGCTCGCGGCGCGGTGGCCGGAGCTCAGCATCGGCCTGGTCCACGGAAGGCTGAAGCCCGCCGAGCGGGACGACGTGATGCGGCGGTTCCGGTCGGGGGAAATGCAGGTGCTGGTCGCGACGACGGTGATCGAGGTGGGGATCGACGTCCCCAACGCCACCACGATGGTCATCGAGCATCCGGACCGGTTCGGACTGGCACAGCTCCACCAGCTCCGCGGGCGAATCGGCCGGGGGACCGGCAACAGCTACTGCGTGCTGATGGCCGATGACACCGTGCCCGACCGGCTTCACGCCTTCGCCGCGACGGAGGACGGCTTCCGGATCGCAGAGCTCGACCTCGAGGAACGCGGCATGGGCGACCTCATCGGCTCCCGCCAGTCGGGCGGCTTCGAGGTCCGGCATGCGCGCCTGCCGGGGGACGAGGACCTGCGGACGCGGGCGCGCGATCTGGCCCGGCGCATCATCGCGGCCGATGCAGCGCTGCAGCGCCCGGAGAATCAGCGGCTTCGCGAGCGCGCGCTGAGCCGCTTTCCCCGCGCCACCGAGCTCTTCCGGGTCGGCTGACGCTCAGAAGGCGATCGCGAGCCCAAGCGTGGTGCGATCGCCGATCACGCCGACGTGGGGAGTGAACGGAATGTTCGGGTTCGGGCCCTTCGGCCGCGAGAGCTCCCACACGAAGATCGCCGCCGACCCCAGCAGGACGGTTTCGCCCGCCACCAGCCAGAGACGCGCGCGCCGATCGGCCCGGATCGAGCTCTGGTAGATCCCCTCCGCCACCGGATCGAGGTAGACGCCGCTGGCGTCCGTGAGACAGCGGGAGTGCTCCGCGGCGGTGCAGAGATCGTTGAGCTGGGCGAAGGTGTCGTCGGCGACGTGGTGCTCGTGCAGGGCCTGGAGATTGAACCCGATCGATCCCGCCAGGAGCGCCCACTTGCCGTACTTCGCGGCGGCGGGGATGCGCGTGGCCGCCGGGTTCTGCGCCGCAACGGGCCGGCCGGCGGCGGCTCCCGCAGTCACGGCGACGACCACGGCGAGGGCCCGAGCGGCAGGTACGAGGTAGAGGGCCGGGCGGTTATTCATGGCGCGTACCGGTGGAAGTCTCCGTTGCCGCCCACGATGAGAAGCCCGTCGCCCAGGGGCATCGGGGGGATGTTGACGGCGCGCCATGCGGCGACGCGCCAGACGTCGCGGCCTGCGCGGTCGAGGGCGCGAACGGTTCCGTCGGCACCACCGACCAGCAGGAGGTCTCCCCATGGCACGGGGCCCGACGTGAGCGGCCAGTCGAGCGCGGCCAGGCGGACCGATGTGCCGGTCGAGATCTGCACCCGGTACAGCGTGCCGTTCCGGGTGGCGACGAAGACGCTGTCGGCGCGGAGCGTGGGGGCCGCCAGCACCGGTGCGTCGAGGTGCACCTGCCACACGGTGGACAGGTCGGCGGCCCGGAGCGCCACGAGCATCGAGTCGGTGCTCGCGCCGATCACGAGCGTGTCCGCCGGCCGCCAGGCGGCGAGCACCGCGCCGGGAGCGCCCCGCCGCTGCAGCACCCGGCCGTCGCCGACGGCGAGGCGGAAGATCGAATCGAGCGAGGCGATCAGCACGCCGCCGGCGGCGTTCACCGCGCCGCTGCGGGCGTAGCCGATCCGGCGTCGCCAGCGGATCACCCCGTCGCGCGGGGTCACGGCGATGAGGTCGCCCCGGCGGGTCGGCACCAGCAGGAGGCCGTTGACGAGCGCGACGGGCCCCGAGGGCTCGGCGATGCGCGTGCTCCAGCGCTTGCGGCCGGTCGCCGCGTCGAGCGAAAGCAGGTTGCTCTCCGGCCGCACGCTCGCGACGTACACCGACGAGTCGGCGCGGACGACTCCGCCCAGCACGCTCCCCGTCAGCCGGAAGCCCCAGCGCACCTTGCCGCTGTCTCTCGAGATCGCACGCACCACGCGATCCATTCCCGCAGCGTAGATTCGCACGGAGTCGAGACCGAGCGGTGACGCGATCGCGCGGCCGGCGCGCAGCTCCCAGACGAGGCGCGGCGGCGTGCCCTCCGCACCCGCCGGCAGGGTGAGCGGGCCGGGATGAAAGTTCACGCAGCTCGCGTTGACGCTCCCGGCGAGGGCCGCTAGACTCAACGCTCCCCGGCGAAGAACTCCCATCAACACGGATGTCGCATGGCGGCGGTACGCATCAGCGAACTCGGCAAGGTCGTGGGCGAGCAGGTGACGGTGCGCGGGTGGGTCGTGACGACCCGCTCGAGCGGAAAGATCGCATTTCTCGTCCTGCGCGACGGCACCGGATACGTTCAGGGGGTCCTGGCCAAGAAGGAAGTGGCGACGGACGTCTGGGATCGCTTCGCGACGCTGACGCAGGAGACCAGCGTCGCCGTGACCGGAACAGTGCGGGAGGATGCCCGCGCGCCGGGCGGATACGAGCTCACGCTGAGCGACATCGCGGTGCTCGGACCGAGCATGGATTTTCCCATCACCCCCAAAGAGCATGGGACGTCCTACCTCTTCGAGCATAGACACCTCTGGCTCCGCAGCCGGCGGCAGGTCGCCATCGCGAAGGTACGTCACGAGGTGGTGCAGGCGATCCGCGATTTCTTCTATGCGCGCGACTTCA
The DNA here is from genome assembly GCA_050257015.1 of Bacillota bacterium. Taxonomy (GTDB): domain Bacteria; phylum Gemmatimonadota; class Gemmatimonadetes; order Gemmatimonadales; family GWC2-71-9; genus JAICUF01. The sequence continues at coordinate 12,829 of JBLMWC010000054.1, forward strand.
CGCTGGTCGATACGCCGATCCTGACCGGCTCGATCGGGGAAGAGGCGGGGAATCTCTTTTCCACCGACTACTTCGACCTCGGGAAGGCCTACCTCGGACAGACCGGCCAGCTCTACGGCGAGGCGGCGGCCGCGGCCCTCGGGAAGATCTACTGCTTCGGCCCGACCTTCCGGGCCGAGAAGTCGAAGACACGCCGCCACCTGACCGAATTCTGGATGGTCGAGCCCGAAGTGGCGTTCAACGATTCCGACGACAACATGCGGCTGCAGGAGGAGTTCGTCAGCTACATCGTCGGCCGCGCGATCGAGCGCCGCAGCGAGGAGCTCAAGGAGCTGGAGCGCGACACGGCGCCGCTCGAGGCGGTGCAGGCGCCGTTTCCGCGCATCTCCTACACCGACGCCGTCACCAGACTCAACGCCCTCGGCTCCGACATCACCTGGGGCAGTGACCTCGGCGGCGACGACGAGACGCTGCTGGCGAAGCAGTACGACCGCCCGGTCTTCGTCTTCAACTATCCGAAGGAAGTGAAGGCGTTCTACATGAAGGAGAATCCCGCGGATCCGCGGACGGTGCTCGGCAACGACTGTCTCGCGCCCGAGGGCTACGGAGAGATCATCGGCGGCTCACAGCGCGAGGACGATTACGACCGGCTGCTGGCCCGCATCGTCGCGCAGGGGCTGGACCCGGCGGCCTACGGGTGGTATCTCGATCTCCGCCGGTACGGTACCTTCGTGCACGCGGGGTTCGGGTTGGGCCTCGAGCGCACGGTGGCATGGATCTGCGGGCTGGCGCATATTCGCGAGGCGATCGCCTTCCCGCGGCAGATACACCGTCTCTTCCCATGACGTAGTGATGAAGGCGCAGCATAACGGCGGAGGCCTCATGGCGGAACCCGGCACGGCGCGCGCAAAGATCAACGCGATGCTGGCGTCGCTGCAGACGATCGAGGGCCAGCTCGCGCGGGGCGATGTGCGGGGGCAGGGCCTCGAAGACCTCAAGATGGGAGTCGACGATCTGCGTCTGCGGATCTGGGCGATCATGGCCGCCGCCACCTCCGGCGAATCGGGTGCGCTCGAACGGTTCCGCGTGCGACGGGCGATCGATGTGCTCGGGAACATGCGGGACGAGATCATGTCGGGCGCGATCGACCCCTCGCATCCCGAGGTGGCCACACTTAAGGCGTCGGCCCAGCGCCTGCTTACCGCCCTCGAGTCAGTCGCGACGGGGTGACCGCTCCGCCGCCTTCGCCTCGTCCCAGAACGAGTCGAGCCGCTCGAGTCCCGCTTCCTCCAGCGCGATGCCGCGCTCCGCTGCCAGCGCCTCCACCATCGCGAACCGTTCCCTGAACTTGCGGTTGGCGCGGTCGAGCGCGTTGCCCGGCTGCACTCCCGCCTTCCGCGCCAGATTGACCACTGCGAAGAGCAGATCTCCGATCTCGTCGGTGAGGGCGTCGGTCGGCGCGCCGTCCGCGAGCTCCGCCTCCACCTCCGCCAGCTCTTCGCGGACCTTTCCGGCGGGGCCGCTCGCATCGGGCCAGTCGAACCCGACCGACGCCGCGCGCTCCTGCAGCCTCCACGCCATCAGCAGATCGGGAAGGGTGGGCGGAAGCCCATCGAGCGTGCCGTGCGTGCGCTCGCGCCGCTTGAGCGTCTCCCACGCTGCCGCTGGCCCCAGGTCGAAGAGGTGGGGGTGACGCCGCTGCATCTTGCGCTCGGCCCGATCGGCGAGCTCGTCGGCCGTGAACTCCCCCAGCTCCTCGCCGAGGACGATCTGCCACGCGAGGTGGAGGAGGAAGTCGCCCAGCTCATCGGGGATGGCGGCGCGGTCGTCGGCGGCGATCGCCTGGTCGAGCTCGAGGACTTCCTCGACCAGATACGGCCGCAGCGTCTCGCGGGTCTGCACGCGATCCCAGGGACAGCGGGCCCGGAGGTCGCGCACGAGCGCAAGGGTGCGTCCAAGCGCTGATTTGTCTTGCATTTAGTCTCCCGGGCCGGATATGATTCCCGCCGTCGTGACGCCAATCGCCGAGGATACCGGAAACAGCCCGCGCGCGTGGGTGGATGTGGATCTCGACGCGGTCGTGGCCAATGCGCGCCGCGTCGCGGAGGTCTCCGGCGCGCGGCTCCTGCCGATGGTGAAAGCTAACGGCTATGGGCTTGGTGCCGTTCCGGTGGCGCGGGCGCTGGATCCGCTCGACCCGTGGGGGTTCGGCGTGGCGACGGTGGAGGAGGGAGCAGAGCTCCGGTCGGCCGGCATCGGCCGGCCGGTCGTCGTATTCACGCCGGTGATCGGTCCCTGGGTCGAGGCGATGGTCCGGCACGAGCTCCGCCCGATCATCGGCGACGTCGCCGCGCTCGATCAGTGGCTCGCCGCCGCGCCGGGTCGACCCTTCCACATCGGCATCGACAGCGGGATGGCGCGCGCCGGGATCGCGCATGACGACCACGCGACGCTGGCGGCAGTACGCGAGCGTCTGGCGGGCATCGCCGCGTACGAAGGGCTCGCGAGCCACTTCCACTCCGCGGATACCGATGCGGCGTCGATGGAGGCACAGGACCGGCGGTTCCAGGCGGCGGCCGTGGCCCTGGGCCCCCGGCCGCCTCTGGTCCATCTCGCCAACAGTGCGGCGGCACTCCGGGGCCGGCGATTCGCCGGCGATCTGGTGCGCCCGGGCATCTATCTCTACGGCGGCCGGGCCGGCGCCGAGGTGCCGCGTCCGGTGGCGGCGCTCAGGGCGATGACCGTCGCCGTGCGCCGAATCGCGTCTGGCGCGTCCGTGAGCTACGGCGCGACGTGGCACGCGTCCGAGCCGACCCGTCTCGCGACGATCGCGATCGGGTACGCCGACGGCGTGCCACGCTCCCTGAGCAACCGGGGCCAGGTCGAGCTCGCCGGCCGACGCGTTCCGATCCGCGGACGGGTGACGATGGACATGCTGCTGGTCGAGGCGCCCGACGGCGTCGAGGTGGGGGACGTCGCGACGATCTTCGGCGGCCTCGTCACCCTCGATGAGCAGGCCGATCTCGCGGGAACGATCTCGTACGAGCTGCTGACATCGCTGGGGAACCGGGTGCGGCGGCGGTATGGAATGCTCAGATGAACCGGCGGGCCGCGATCATCGTGCTGGACGGGTTGGGAATCGGGCCCGCGCCCGACACCGACGCGTACGGTGACGCCGGCAGCAACACCCTCGGAAACGTGGCCCGCGCGGTGGGAGGGCTTCGCCTGCCGAACCTCGAGACGCTGGGGCTCGGCTGCTGCGCGCCGATTGCCGGAATCGGACGGCCCGATGCGCCGCGCGCCGCGTACGGGGTCTGCGAGCCGAAGAGTGCCGGGAAGGACAGCACGACGGGGCACTGGGAGATCTGCGGTCAGCTGATCGAGCGACCGTTTCCGACCTATCCCCGGGGCTTTCCGGCCGACGTGATCGAGGAGTTCGCGCGGCTCACGGGACGCGGCGTGCTCGCCAACCGCGCCGCCTCGGGCACGGCGATTCTCGACGAGTTCGGCGCCGAGCACCAGCGGACCGGCAAGTGGATCGTCTACACCTCGGCCGACAGCGTGTTCCAGGTCGCGGCGCACGAGGAGACGGTTCCGCTGGACGAGCTGTACCACGCCTGCGAGCTCGCGCGGGCGATGCTGCACGGCGAGCACGGCGTCTCCCGGGTCATCGCGCGGCCCTTCGTCGGCGAGCCCGGCGCGTGGAGGCGGACGGCGCGACGGAAGGACTACAGTCTCGCCCCGCCCGGTCCGACGCTGCTCGACGAGCTGGCGGAGCGCGGGGTGCCGCGGGTCGGCGTGGGGAAGGTGGATGACCTCTTCGCCGGCCGGGGGATCACCAGCGAGCACACCGCGACGAACGCGGATGCGTACCGGCTCATCACCGAAGCGCTCTCGTCGCTGCCCCAGGGGCTGGTCTTTGCGAACGTGATCGAGTTCGACCAGTCGTGGGGTCATCGGAACGACGTCGCGGGGTTCCACCGCGGGCTGCAGGAGCTCGACGCGGCGCTCGATGGGCTGCTCGAGCCGGTGCGGGAGGACGATATCGTTATCTTTACCGCCGATCACGGCAACGATCCGACGACACCGTCCACCGATCACGCCCGCGAAGTCGTTCCGCTGCTGGTCACCGGCCCCCGGATCCGTCCGGTGGCCCTCGGGCGGCGCCGCACCTTTGCGGATATCGGACAGACCGTCGCCGAGTTTCTGGGAGCCGCTCCGCTCGCCGCGGGGGACTCGTTCCTGCACGAGGTATGGATTGACTGACTCGCTCATCGACGCCGCGCGCGCGGCACAGCGGCACGCCTACGCGCCGTATTCGCGGTACCGGGTCGGCGCGGCACTCGAGGCCGAGAACGGCGCCGTCTTCGTCGGCTGCAACGTGGAAAACGCCTCCTACGGCCTGACGATCTGCGCCGAGCGGGCGGCGGTCGCCGCGGCGGTGGCGGGGGGCGCCCGGCGCATCCGACGAGCCGTCGTCGTCACCGACTCCGATCCGCCGGCGGCGCCGTGCGGCGCATGTCGCCAGGTGCTCAACGAGTTCGGCGCCGACATGACGGTCGAGGCGGTGGGGCCCGCGCGGTCGCTCCGGTGGGCGCTCAGCGACCTTCTCCCGAGCGCGTTCGGTCCGGAGCAGCTCGCATGAGAGCGGCCCGGTTCATGGCGCTCGGCGCCGTCACCCTCGCGCTCGCCGGGTGCCAGGAGAAGCTGTCGGCGCCGGGAGACTGCCCCGGCATCTGTCCCGGCGATCAGAGTGTCGTCTTCGACACCCTGATCACGCCGGTCTTCGGAGGGGACTCGACCTACGGGCCGGGGAACGTCGGCGGCTATGTGTCGCCGGGCGAGGGAAGCTCGCTCCGCGTGTCGAATGGCCTGGCGGGGGCGGACAACTTCGCGGTGGTGCGGTTCGTCGCCCGCCCCGACGTGGTGACGCTCAACGGGACCGACTATCCGTATACGATCGACTCTGTGCTGGTCGGCGTCACCCTCCTGCGGCGCGATCCGGCGGCGACCGGACTCAACCTCGAGATCTACCGGCTCTCCTCGCCCGCCACGGTCGATTCCACACGGACGTTCACGCAGGTGCAGTCCGACTTCGCGCCGGCGAATCTCCTGACGGTCATCCCGATTCCCGACACCCTGCAGAGCGGCGTGCTCCGGAAGGTCTTCACCGGCGCCGCGCTCGGCACCATCGCCATTCCGGCGGCCGACGCCGGCGTCCTCGCGCTGGGCTACCGGATTACCGCCCCGGCGCCGACCGGGATCCGGATCGGCTCGTCGTCAGCGGGCACGGCCGGGCCGACCTTCCTGACGTACTACACGCCCACGACGGCCGACACCGCGCTGCTTCACCAGCCGCCGCTCCCGCGCATCGTGGCGTACAACGGATTCGTCTCGTCGGTGAGCGCGATTCCCGACAGCACCACCATCACGGTGGGCGGCGTGCCGTCGTCGCGCGCGCTCCTGCGGTTCAGCATACCGGCCCGAATCCGCGACTCCTCCACGATCATCCGCGCGACGCTGGAGCTCACTCCGCTCGCGCCGATGACGGGATTGCCGGGCGACACCGTGGCGCTCGACGTCCGCTCGGTGCTGGCGGATCTGGGCGCCAAGTCGCCGCGGCTCTCGAATCCGGCCACGCGAGTGCTCACGTCGCTGCTCACCCTCGGCTCGACCGATACGGTGCGGGTCGACGTGACGACGCTGGTGGACCTCTGGCAGAATCCCTCGCGCCTTCCGCCGGCGCTCTTCCTGGCGCTGCAGCCCGAGGGCTCAAGCTTCTCGCAGGCGGTGTTCGGCTCGACGCGTCAGGGCGTGTCACCCCGGCTCCGGCTCACGTACGTTCTCCCATTCCCCTTCGAGACTCCGTAAGTGCGCCGACTCCTGCCGCTGCTTCTCCTCTGCGCGGCGCCGCTGCCGCTCGTGGCCCAGTCCTCCGAGTTCGGCACCCGCGGGCTGGGCATCCCAGGGCGCGCCGAGTCGGTCCGCTCGCTCGGCACCGGCGGCAGCTTCGGGCTGTTCGATCCGGGCTCGAGCCAGAATCCGGCGGCGCTCGCCGATGCGTACGTGCTGACCGCGACGTTCACCGGAATGGAGAACTTCCGGAGCTCGACCGGGCCGAGCGGGTCGGTCTCGGGGCGGGACATGCGCTTTCCGCAGATCACGGTCGCCGGGCCGGTCGGCCACCGGCCGTTCTCGGTCGGGGCGAGCTACTCGAACTACACCGACCGGGACTTCAGCGTCGCGACGACGAGCGAGCTCGAGCTGCGCGGCGTGCCGGTCTCCAGCTTCGACACCCTGACCTCGCGGGGCGGCCTGAACGATCTGCGTCTCGGAGTCGGCTACCGGAGCGGGGCGGGGCTGCACCTCGGTGCGGCCTTCCACGTGATCACCGGATCGGCGCGCACCGAGCTCCGGCGCACCTTCTCGGACTCGGCCTATACCCCCGTCTTCCAGTCGGCCGAAATTTCCTACACCGGCGTCGGCGCCTCGGCGGGCGTGACGTGGAGCGCGGGACGTCTCGGTTTCGCCGCGATGGCACGGGCGGACGGGCACGCCAACGTGGATCGCGACTCGACCCGGGTCAGCCGCATCGGGCTGCCGGTCTCGTTCGGAGCCGGCCTGCGCTACCACGCCGGCGCGCGGCTCGATCTGGCGACCCAGGGGATCTATCGCGGCTGGTCGGCGGCCGATGAGTCGCTCATCGCCGGCGGCGGGACCGGCGCGCAGAACACCGTGAGCCTCTCCGCCGGCGGCGAGTATGTCACCGACCTGCGGCGTCCCTACCGGCGCCCGATCCGCTTCGGTGCCCACTACACCCGGCTGCCGTTTCCGATCATCGCCGGAGAGCGGCCGAGCGAGTTCGGGGTGGCGCTGGGCAGCGGCACGCGCTTCCTCGACCCGCGGACCCGGCGCGAGGTGGCGGGACTCGACCTGGCGCTCGAGCGGGTGTGGCGGCGCGAGGGGACCGGCTACCGCGAGGGTGCCTGGCTCATCACCTTCGGCGTGACCGTCAAGCCGTAGCGGCTATCTTTCCCGCATGACCCGTCGCGTCTACATCGAAACCTACGGCTGCCAGATGAACGTGGCCGACACCGAGCTCATGTTCGGTGTCCTCGGCCGGAGCGGCTTCGAGCGGGCCGACGCGCCCGACAATGCCGACGTCATGCTGGTGAATACCTGCGCCGTCCGCGACAACGCGGAGCAGCGGGTCGTCGGCCGCGTCGGCGAGCTGCAGCGCTTCAAGCGCCCGGGCGACGTCCTCGGCGTCGTGGGCTGCATGGCGCAGCGGCTGGGCGGCGCCCTGCTCGATCAGGCGCCGCGGGTGGACCTCGTCGTCGGGCCCGACGCGTACCGGAATCTGCCCGAGCTCCTCGCGCACGCGGCGGCGGGGCGGCGGACCGCCGACGTCGAGTTCCGCTCCTGGGAGCACTACGAGGATGTGCCCGCGGTGCGCGAGCCGGGCGCGACGGCGTTCGTGACGGTCCAGCGCGGCTGCGATTACCGGTGCACCTTCTGCATCGTTCCGTACACGCGCGGCCCCGAGCGGAGCCGCAAGCTGGAGGATGTGGTGCTGGAGACCCGGACTCTCGCCGCGGGCGGCGTGAGCGAGGTGACGCTGCTGGGTCAGACGGTCAACAGCTACCACGACGGAACCCACGACTTCGCCGATCTGCTGCGCGCGGTGGGTGCGGTGGACGGAATCCGGCGGCTGCGCTTCACCAGCCCGTACCCCACCGACTTCACGCCGCGGGTGATCGACGCGATGGCAACGGTGCCTGCGGTCTGCCAGCACGTCCACCTGCCGGCGCAGAGCGGGTCGAACGCGGTCCTCCGGCGGATGCTCCGGCGATATACGCGCGAGGAATACCTGGAGGTGCTGGCGTCGCTCCGGGCCGCCATTCCCGGACTTACCGTCTCGACCGACCTGATCACCGGCTTCCCGGGGGAGACGGAAGCGCAGTTTGCCGAGACGCTCGACCTCGTTGCGGCCGCCGATTTCGATGATGCGTACACCTTCAAGTACTCGGTACGGGACGGCACCCCCGCGGTGAAGCTGAAGGATCACATTCCAGACGATGTCGCCTCCGAGCGGCTGCAGCGGCTGGTGGACACGGTGCGCGCCCGGACCCGGCGGAAGAATGCCGAGCGCGTCGGGACGCTGCATGAGGTGCTGGTCGAGCGGCCCGCAAGGCGCGGCCAGATGATGCTCGCGCGGACCCGCACCAATCACCTGGTGCTGCTCGATCTGCCGGCGTCGGCGGCCGGCTCGTATCACACGGTACGCCTCACGGGGACTACGGGATCCACCTTCACGGGCGCGATGGCGAGCGCGGGACTGGCAGTTCTATGATCAAGAACCTGGTCGAAGAGCACGTGCTGGCAGCCTACGACGTGCTGAAGGTGCACGTTCCGACATTCTGCGGATGCGCGGTCTGCCGCGGGGACGTGCTGGTATACACCCTCAACCGGATTCCGGCCCGCTACGTCGCGACGCGGGAGGGGAGCGTCGTCACCGAGCTGAACCTCGAAAAGGATCAGAACCGTGCGCTGATCGACGTCACGATGCTGGAGGGATTCCGGAAGGTCTCGCTCGCTCCGCGATGCGGCCGCAAGCCGGCCGGGCAACCCTGATGGGCGCCGCGGCCTGGTGAGGCCGCGACCCGGTATTCTCGTTCCGCTGGCATATGGGGCCGGTCTCGCGACCGGCCTCTTGCGTTATGGGGTACCGGCCTGCGTCGCCCTGATGGTGGTCGTGGTGGTGCTGCTCCATCTCCGGTGTCGGCATCCCGGCATGCTCCTCGCGGGTGCCGCGGCAGTCGGACTGGCTTCGGGTACGCTTGCCCGGCGCGTCGATGACAGCGGATGCGCCGCGACGTTCCGCGCGGCGCGCATCGGGCTGATCGTCCGCGTCGACGAGCCGGCGGCGGGGGCCGGGATCGGGCGGGTGACGCCCCAGCGGAGCGGCTGCAGCGGCTCGCTCGATGCGCGGTGGGGCGTGCAGGATACGGCGGACGCGGGCGATGTCTTCCGCGTGCGGGGCCGATGGATCCCCCGTGCCGGCCTGCGCGCCGCGTCGGGCCTCCTCCTCATCGAGCGGGCGGAACGGCTCACGCGCCGGCCGTCGTGGATCGAGCGGCTCAGGACCGGGACGGCACGCTCGATTGCAGTGCTGTACGGCCGCCGAGCGCCGATCGTCGGCGCGCTGGTTCTGAACTCCCGCGGCGCGATGGACCCCGACGTGCGCGATGCCTTCGCCCAGTCGGGCCTGGTGCACATCCTCTCGATCTCCGGATTCCACGTCGGCCTGATCGCGGCATGGGTGGTGCTGATCGCACGAGCGCTTGGTGTCTCCCGGCCCCGCGCGCTCGCGCTCGGCGCCGCAGTCGGCTCGCTCTACGTGGCCTTTCTCGGATGGCCGGCGCCGGCAACCCGGGCCGCCGCGCTGGCCGCCCTTCTCGCGTTCGGACACCATCGTCAGCGTCGCCTCGAGCCGAACGCCCTCCTCGCCGCGACCTGCCTCCTCGTGATGCTGCTCGATCCCTGGTCGGTGCTCGATCTCGGCGCCTGGCTCAGCGCCGCGGCGCTCTGGGGCGCGACGACGTTCACCCGATGGAGCGACCGCGCGCTGGGCGACGGGTTCTGGCCGCGGACACTCTTTTCCTCGATCGGCGCCACGCTCGGGACCGCGCCGCTCACCTGCGCGCTGCTCGGCGCCGTGGCGCCGGTGGGCATCATCCTGAACTTCGCGGCGATTCCGGTAGCCGCCGTCGGCGTTCCCGGCGTCCTGGCGAGCCTTCTCGCCGCGCCGCTCTGGCCCGGACTCGGCGCGGCGCTCGCGGCGGGGTCGGGAATCACCCTGCACGCTCTGGAGCTGCTGGCGCGCTTCGGTGCGGCGGTGCCGGGCGGGCACGCCGTAATGGAGGCCGGCCCCACCTCGGCGCTCCCATGGGTGGCAGCGCTCGGGGTCACGCTCTGGGCCATGGGCCGACGAAATACCAGGCGGGAGGCGCTCCGCCGACTGAGCCTGACCGCGGCGGCGGGATGGTGGCTGCTGCTCCTGGCGCATGGGCTTCCGGCGACTGACGCCGCCTCGGCGCTGACGTTAGATTTTCTCGATGTCGGCCAGGGCGACGGCGCCGCGATCCGGACGCCTGGCGGGCACTGGCTCCTGGTGGATGCCGGCCCGCTGCTGGGGACGAACGATGCGGGACGGAGGGTCGTTGCACCGTTCCTCGCCCGCCACGGCGTGCGGCGCCTCGCGGCCCTCATCGTATCCCATGCGCATGCGGATCACGTGGGCGGCGCGGCCTCCGTGGTCCGGCGCATCCCCACCGACGCCGTGCTGGAGCCGGGCGAGCTGTACGCCGACCCCGCCTACACCGGCTTTCTCGATGCGGTCGCGGAGACCGGCGTGCCGTGGCGGGCCGGCCGCGAGGGCGCCACGTTCGAGTTCGACGGTGTGCGATTCACCCTGCTGCATCCCGATACGACGTGGGCGGAGTGGCACGCCGACCTGAACGAGGACTCCATCGTGCTGCGGGTGGAGTACGGTGCCTTCACCGCGCTCTTTGCCGGCGATGCGGGGCTGCATGCCGAGGCCCGGATGGCGGGGCACGTGGGACGAGTGGACCTCCTCAAGGTCGGGCACCACGGGAGCCGCGGCGCGACCGGTGATCGCTGGCTGACGGAGCTGGCGCCGCGCGTCGCGATCGTCAGCGTCGGTGCGCACAACCGCTACGGGCACCCCTCCGCCGAGGCGCTCGATCGGCTGAGCCGGCATGGCGCGGCAATCTGGCGCACCGACCGCGACGGCACGATCACCGTGGTGACCGATGGACACAGCATGACCCTGCGCGCGGGCCGCCGAACGGCCCGTTACCCAGTCGAGTAAGGAGCCGGCGCCGTGCAGACCTCCGTAACGACCATCGAGCGCTTCATCCTCGATCAGGAGGACCGCTATCCCGAGGCCACGGGCGAGCTGTCGAATCTCCTGTACGACATCGCGCTCGCCGGCAAGATCATCGCCGCCGCCATCCGGCGCGCGGGCCTCGTCAACATCCTCGGATCCGCCGAAGCGGAGAACGTGCAGGGCGAAGAGCAGCAGAAGCTCGACGTGCTGGCCAACGAGACGATCAAGAACTGTCTGAGCCATACCGGCCGGGTGTGCGTGATGGGGTCCGAGGAGGACGAGGACATCATCCCGGTGCCGCACGAGTACGAGGCGGGGAAGTATGCCGTGCTCTACGACCCGCTCGACGGCTCGTCGAACATCGACGTGAACTGTGCCGTCGGCACCATCTTCAGCATCTACCGCCGGGTGAGTCTCGAGGGGCGCGGCACCGTGGCCGACGTGCTCCAGCCGGGCGTGCGCCAGGTGGCCGCCGGGTACGTGATGTACGGCTCGAGCACGATGATGGTGTACACCACGGGCCAGGGGGTGCACGGCTTCACGCTCGACCCGACGATCGGCGAGTTCCTCCTCTGCGCGCCTCGCATCATCACGCCGCGCGTCGGCAAGTACTACAGCGTCAACGAGAGCAACTTCGGCCGGTGGGAGCGCGGCGTGCAGATGGCGGTGCGCGGCCTCCACGGCGACCGCCCGGACGAGATCAAGGGGAAGAACAGCCGGTACATCGGGTCCCTGGTGGGCGACTTCCATCGGAATCTCATCGCCGGCGGGATCTTCATGTACCCGGCGGACACGAAGAACCCGCGTGGCAAGCTCCGGCTCCTCTACGAGGCGGCGCCGATGGCGTTCCTGGCCGAACAGGCGCAGGGATCGGCCACCGACGGCCTCAACCGGATCCTCGACATCCAGCCGGCCCACCTCCACCAGCGGACCCCGCTGGTCATCGGCTCGCGCCACGACGTCGGCTACGTGGCCGACACCCTCCGCCGCATGCAGATCCGGTCGAGCGGAGCCCACACCGCATCGGTGCTGTGAAGACGGTCTTCGGTCCGGGTGACTGGACCGGCGATCCCCAGCGCGATCTCGGCAGCCCCGGCGAATTCCCGTTCACCCGGGGCGTGTATCCCACCATGTACACCGCCCGGCTCTGGACGATGCGCCAGTACGCCGGCTTCGGTACCGCCGAGGAGACCAACCAGCGGTTTCGCCGACTCCTCGCCGGCGGCCAGACCGGGCTCTCGACCGCGTTCGATCTCCCGACCCAGATGGGCTACGACTCCGACCACCCGATGGCGCACGGAGAGGTGGGGCGGGTCGGCGTCGCGGTCGACACCGTCGAGGACCTGGCCGACCTCTTCCGGGAGATCCCGCTCGACCGCGTCTCCACGTCGATGACGATCAACGCGACGGCGGCGATCCTCCTCGCGATGTACATCGTGGTCGGCGAGGAGCAGGGGATTCCGCGGGCGAAACTGACCGGCACCATCCAGAACGACGTGCTGAAGGAGTACATCGCGCGCGGGACCTACATCTATCCGGCGCGGCCGTCGCTCCGGCTGATCGCCGACATCTTCCGCTTCGTGTCCGACGAGGGGATGAACTTCAATCCCATCTCGATCAGCGGCTACCACATGCGGGAGGCGGGCGCGACGGCGGTGCAGGAGGTCGGCTTCACGCTCGCGAATGGCCTCGAGTACGTCCGGTGGGCGGTCGAGGCGGGGCTCGACGTGAACGCCTTCGGACCCCGGCTCTCGTTCTTCTTCGCCAGCCACAACGATCTCTTCGAGGAGGCCGCGAAGTTCCGTGCGGCGCGCCGGCTCTGGGCGCGGCTCGTGCGCGAGCGGTTCGGGGCCGATGACGCTACCGCGCGGCTCCGCTTTCACACGCAGACCGGCGGCGTCACCCTCCAGGCGCAGCAGCCCCTCAACAACGTCGTCCGCGTGACGGTGCAGGGACTCGCGGCGGTCCTCGGCGGCACGCAGTCACTCCATACCAACGGATACGACGAGGCGCTGGCGCTGCCGACGGCGGAGTCGGCGACCCTCGCGCTCCGCACTCAGCAGATCATCGGCTACGAGAGCGGTGTCGCGAAGACCGTCGATCCGCTCGCCGGGAGCTACTACGTGGAGAGTCTCACCGACTCGATCGAGGCCGGCGCACGCGAGCTGATCGAGCAGGTGGACCGGCTGGGGGGTGCGGCAGCGGCGATCGAGCGTGGCTTCTTCCAGGAAGCGATCGCCAGGAGCGCGTACGAGATCCAGAAGGCGCAGGAGGCGGGCGAGCTGGTCGTGGTGGGGCTCAACCGCTTCACCGACGACTCCCCGCCGCCCGCGATCGAGATCCCCGACTATTCGGCGCTCGAGGCACGGCAGCGCCAGCGGCTGGCCGCTGTGCGGGCGGGACGCGACGCGGCGGCCGTCGCGGCGGCACTCGATGCCGTCAGCCGGGCCGCGGCCAGCGAGACGCCGCTGATGCCGGTCATTCTGGAAGCGGTGCGGGCCCGCGGGACCGTGGGCGAGATCAGCGATGCGCTGCGCAAGGTCTGGGGCGTCTATCGCCCTGTCGGGTAGGCGGCGCGGCGCCGTTGCCGGTTCGCTTGAAACGCGAGCTCCGGCCAGCTAAGTTTCGCCGCTGTTTTCATTTACCTGATCGAGAGCGCATGCCGACGTACGAGTACGAGTGCCCCGAGGGGCACCAGTTCGAGAAGCTCCAGAAGATGAGCGACAAGCCGCGCGCGGCCTGTCCCGTCTGCGGCAAGCCGGCCGCCCGGAAGATCTCCGGCGGCGCGGGACTGGTCTTCAAGGGAAGCGGCTTCTACATCACCGACTACGGGAAGGACGGCAAGGGTCCGCGGAAAGCGGAGACGGAGGGGGGTGCCAAGGCGGAGAGCAAGAGCGAATCGAAGTCCGACGCCGCCAAGCCCGCCAAGCCGGCCGAGTCGAAGTCCGCGCCGCCCGCGAAGAAAGCCGCCGAGTGAGCGAGCCGCTCCGGGCCGAGCTGGCGCGCGTCGCCGAGCGGCTGGGCCATGCCGGAACCGAGTTCGTGCTGGAACGGCCGCGGGACGCGGGCCACGGCGACCTCGCCACCAACCTTGCGATGGTGGTGGCGAAGCGGGAGCGCGCCAACCCGCGCGTGGTGGCGGCGCGCGTCCTCGAAGAGCTGAATCTTCCCGCCGTGCTCGTCGCGAAGACCGAGATTGCCGGCCCCGGCTTCATCAACTTCTGGCTCGCTCCCGACCAGCTGGCGCAGGCGCACGCCGCCATCGTGCGCGCCGGCCCCGCCTACGGCCGCTCGGACAGCGCTGCGGGTCTCAAGGTCAACGTCGAGTTCGTCTCCGCCAATCCGACCGGTCCCCTTCACGTCGGGCACGGCCGGGGCGCGGCGCTGGGCGACGCGATCGCGTCGCTGCTCGAGTGGACGGGACACGCCGTCACCCGCGAGTTCTACATCAACGACGCCGGCGTGCAGATCGATCGGCTGGCGCTGAGTCTCTGGGCGCGCGTGCAGGAAGCGGCCGGCCGGACCGCGGCGATCCCTGAAGGCGGCTACCACGGCGAGTACCTGAAGGAGAATGCGCAGGCCGTCCTCGCGCGCGAGGGCGCCGCCTTCGCCGACCTGCCGGCGGAGGAGGGCGTGCGCCGCTGCCGCGCTCTGGCGCTCCAGATCCAGCGCGAGGAGCAGGACGCCGACCTCCGGACTTTCGGCGTGCATTTCGATGTCTTCAGCAGCGAGCAGGCGGTTTACGACCGCGGCGAGGTGCAGGAGGCGCTCGATACGCTCGCGGCCCGGGGCTTCACCTACGAGTCCGACGGCGCGCTCTGGCTCCGGACCACCGACTTCGGGGACGACAAGGACCGGGTGCTGCGGAAGCAGGATGGGTCGCTCACCTACCTGGTGCCGGACATCGCCTATCACCTCGACAAGCACGCGCGCGGCTTTGACCGGGTGATCGACGTGTGGGGCGCCGATCACCACGGCTACATCCCGCGGATGCGAGCGGTGCTGCTGGCGCTCGGGTATCCGCCCGAGTTCTTCGATGTCGCGCTGGTGCAGCTGGTGAAGGTGGTGCGCGGCGGAGAAGAGGTGAAGATGTCGAAGCGCTCGGGCGAGTTCGTCACGCTGCGCGATCTCTTCGAGGAGGTCGGCGTGGACGCGGCACGCTACTTCTTCCTGATGCGCCGCGGCGACTCGCAGATGGTCTTCGACGTCGACCTGGCCAAGAAGCAGACCGACGAGAATCCGGTCTTCTACGTGCAGATGGCGCACGCGCGTCTCAGCGGCATTTTCCGCACGGCCGCGATCGAGCCGGACACGGTCGAAGGTCCGCTCGACCTCGCCGCGCTCCCGGCCCCCGAGGACACCGAGCTGCTCAAGAAGCTCGCGGCGTTTCCCGAGGCGGTCACGCGGGCGGCGCGCGAGCGCGAGCCGCACCGTATCACCACCTATCTCGACGAGCTCGCCGGCGTGATCCACGGCTGGTATCACCACACGCGCACCGTGGGTGAGCCGGCCGACATCGAGCGCGCGCGGCTGCTCCTTGCCCGCGCCGCGCGCATCGTCCTCGCCAACGGCCTCCGCCTCCTCGGTATCACCGCCCCCGACCGGATGTGACCGCATGAGTCTCCTCGTCGTCGGCAGCGTCGCGCTCGACTCGATCTTCACGCCCTTCGGCGAGACCGCCGACGCGCTGGGCGGATCGGCGGTGTACTTCAGCGTCGCCGGTGCGCTGCTCCATCCGGTGCAGGTGGTCGGCGTGGTCGGCCAGGACTACCCCCTCGCGGAGCTCGAGCGCCTCGCCCCGCGCGGAATCGACTGGAGCGGCGTCGAGCGCGTCGAGGGCGAGAGCTTCCGCTGGAAGGGGAAATATTCCTACGACCTCCAGAGCCGGGAGACGCTGGAGACCCGTCTCGGCGTCTTCGCCGACTTCGAGCCGAAGCTCCCCGAATCGATGCGGTCCGCCGACTTCGTCTTCCTCGGCAACATCGATCCGGAGCTCCAGCTCGGCGTGCTGCAGCAGGTCCGCCGGCCGAAGCTCGTCGCCTGCGACACAATGAACTACTGGATCCAGAGCAAGAAGGCCGCGCTGATGGAGCTCCTCCAGCAGGTGGACCTCCTCATGGTGAACGACGGCGAGGCGCGCGAGCTCTCGGGCGACTGGAACATCCACCGCGCCGCGCGCTGGATCCTCCAGCATGGGCCGAAGCGCGTCGTCATCAAGCAGGGCGAGCACGGGGCGCTCCTCATGGACGGGTCGCGCACTTTCTATGCGCCGGCCTTTCCCCTCGAGGAAGTCTTCGACCCGACCGGCGCCGGCGACTCGTTCGCGGGCGGGTTCATGGGCTATCTCGCGGCGTGCGACAGCACGAGCGAGGACGACCTGCGACGCGCCATGATCTACGGCGCCACGATGGGCTCGTACGCGGTCGAGCAGTTCGGAATCCGCGGCTTCGATTCGGTGACGCGTCCCGACGTCGAGCGACGGGCGCGCGCCTTCCACGATCTGACGCAGGTGGTTCTGCGGGACCTCGAGGCATGAGCGACTCCTCCGGCACCGCCGCCACCGAGTACGCCGCCGCCGGCGTCGATCTCGCGCGCGCCGACGCCGCCAAGGCGCGGATCGGCCAGGCAGTGGCCGGGACGCGGACCGCGCTCTCGCTCGGCGAGGTGGGCGCGTTCGGCGGGATGGTGCGCGTGCCCGCGGGACTGAGGAAGCCGGTGCTCGTGATGAGCACCGACGGCGTCGGCACCAAGGTGCTGGTGGCTCTCCAGGCCGGCCGCTACGACTCCGTCGGCGAGGATCTCGTCAACCATAGCGCCAACGACATCCTGGTCCACGGCGCGACGCCGATCGCATTCATGGACTACGTCGCCGGCGCGGGCCTGGGCGTCGAAGAGCTGGCCGCCATCGTGGAGGGCGTCGCGCGGGGCTGTCGGACCCATCGGATGGCGCTTGCCGGCGGGGAGACGGCGCAGATGCCGGGACTCTACCAGCCGGGTCACTTCGACCTCGCCGGTACCATCGTGGGTGTGGTAGAGGAAGAGGATGCCTTGCATGGTGAGAAGGTCGTTCCGGGCGACGTGCTCCTCGGCTACGCGTCCACCGGGCTTCACACCAACGGATATACACTGGCTCGGCGAGTGCTCTTCGAGAAGATGGGCCTCACCCTCGACGCGGCACTGCCGGAGACGGCTGGCACGGTGGCCGATGCGCTCCTCGCGGTGCACCGGAGCTACGTATCGAGCGTGATGCCGGTGGTCGCGCGGATGCACGGAATCGCGCACATCACGGGTGGCGGGATCGGGGGCAATCTGGCTCGGATATTGCCCGCAGGAACGGGGGCGACGGTAGATGCGCGAAGCTGGGCGCTGCCGCCGCTCTTTCGAATCCTGCAGCAGGGCGGCAGGCTCTCCACCGGGGAAATGCGCGAAGTCTTCAACCTCGGCGTCGGGCTCATCGCCGTCCTGCCTCCGGAAGCGGTGCCGGACGCGCAGGCGGCGGCCGCCGCGGCCGGGGTCGCCACCTGGGTCATGGGGGAAGTCGTCCGGGGCGACCGGACGGTGCGCTTCACCCCCGAGTGACGGAGAGCTCCATGCGCTTCGGCCATCTCCTTCTCGCCGCCGGTCTCTGCGGCACCGCCGCGCCGCTGCTCGCGCAGAATTCGCAGTGCGCCGGCTTCTCCACCGTTCAGAACGCCCGCCAGAGCTGCGATGCAGCGGTGGACCTCACCCGCGCCTATCATCCCATCGCCGGACTGCTGATCAGCGGCGGGAATCCGCTGCTCGGCGGCGGCGCCTCCATGGGCGGGCTCGGCAAGTTCGCCGTCGGGCTCCGCGCCAACGCCGCGCACGTGATCATTCCGGACCTCGCGGTGGACGCGAACAACACCGTGGCGCAGAGCGATGCGCTGCTCGCCCCGGTGCCGCTGGTGGAAGGCGCCCTCGGCCTCTTCAAGGGCCTGCCGAACGGCATGCTCTCGCTCGATTTGCTCGCCTCCCTGCAGCTGGTGCCGAACGACCGGCTGGTGAGCGAGATCCGCGTGGATCCCGACGCGCCGCGGATCGGCCCGATCAGCCTCGGCCTCGGCTACGGCGCCCGGCTCGGGCTCCTCGGCGGGCACGGACCGCTGCCGGGCGTGTCGGTGAGCGTGATGCGGCGCTCGATTCCGCAGGTCGGCTTCGGCGACCTCTCGGCCGGCGACGATCTGGCCGCCGATCTCAACCTTCAGGCAACCAGCGTCCGCGTCGTCGCGAGCAAGCGATGGGCGGTGCTCACGCTCGCGGGCGGCGCAGGGTGGAGCAAGTACACCGGCGACGCGGTGGCCGCGTTCCGCGATCCGGCGACGAGTCTGCCGGAGAACATCACGCTCCATCTCGACCAGCACCGCACGGTGATCTTCGCCGACGCCGGGATCGATCTCAGGTTCATGAAGATCGTCGGCGAGATCGGACATCAGTCCGGCAAGGACCAGCAGCTGATCACCACCTTCCAGGGATTCGATGACACGAAGGGCACGACCTTCTACAGCGCCGAGCTTCGGTTCGGCTTCTGACCGTTGAATGAGCGGGACGCGATGACGCGCGCCCTCGACCTCGCCTGGCGGGGTTGGGGGCGGGTCCATCCGAATCCGCTGGTCGGCGCGGTCGTCCTCGCCGGCGGTGCCGTGGTGGGCGAGGGCTGGCATGCCGAGTTCGGCGGCCCCCACGCGGAAGCGGCGGCGCTGGCAGCGGCGGGAGAGCGGGCTCGGGGAGGTACCCTCGTGGTCACCCTCGAGCCCTGTGCGCATCAGGGCAAGCAGCCGCCCTGCACCGACGCAGTGCTCGCGGCCGGCGTGCGCCGGGTGGTGGCCGCCATCGCCGACCCGAGTCCGGTGGCGGCGGGCGGCGCCGAGCGGCTGCGCGGAGCGGGCGTGGAGGTCGAGATCGGCCTGCTGTCGGCCGAAGCGACGGCCCAGAACGCTGCGTTCCTGCATTACGCGCGCGGCGAGACGCGGCCTTTCGTCGCCCTGAAGCTGGCGACCTCGGTGGACGCGCGCATCGCCGACCGCGACCGCCGCTCGCGGTGGATCTCGGGGCCGGCGGCACGGGACTATGTGCACTGGCTGCGGGCCGGCTTCGACGCCATCGGCGTCGGCGGCGCCACGGCGCGCCACGATGATCCGTCGCTCACGGTGCGCGGAACGCTCTCGCCCCGCGTGACGCCGCGGCGCGTGGTCTTCGCGCCCGCGCTCCAGCTCCCGCTCGAGTCGGCACTCGTTCGCACTGCGCGCGAGGTGCCCACCACGGTGGTATCGGGGGCGGACGCCCTCGACTGGGAGATCGGCCGCGCGCTCGCCGCCGCCGGCGTCGAGCTCGTGCCGGCGGAATCGCTCGAGGAGGCGCTCACGGCACTCGCGGAACGGGGCGTTCGCTCGCTCCTCGTCGAGGGAGGCGGGCGGCTCGCCGGCGCGCTCATCCGGGCCGAGCTGGCGGACCGCCTCTACTGGGTGCAGGCGCCGCTCTGGCTCGGCGAGCGCGGCGTGCCGGCGTTCAGCGGCCTTCCCTCGATGCCCCTGCCGGGCGTGGAGCGGTGGCACCCGGTCGAGCGCCGCGCCCTGGGCGACGACACCCTGCTGGTCCTGGATCGCGCATGTTCACCGGAATCGTGACCGCTGTCGGCGCCGTCGCCGCCGCTGAGCCAGCGGATGGCGGGCTCGCCCTGACCATCACGTCGCCGTTCCGCCGATTGGCGGCGGGCGAGAGCATCGCGGTGGACGGCGCCTGCCTCACCGTCGAGAAGGCGCGCAGAGGCCGGTTCCGCATCCACGTCGTCACGACGTCGCTGGAGCGGACCGCGTTCGGCGCCTACGGCCCCGGTCGCCGGGTGAATCTCGAGCGGGCCCTCCGCGCGGCCGACCGGCTGGGTGGGCATCTCGTTCAGGGGCATGTGGATGGCCTCGGCACCGTCGACCGGGTGCAGGACGCGGGCGATGCCCGCCTGCTCGACATCGCCGTGCCGCCGGCGGTGGCCGAGGTGTCGATCCCGCTGGGCTCGATCACGGTCGACGGCGTGAGCCTCACGGTCAATGCGATGCCGACGCCGGGGGTAATCCAGGTCTCCCTCATCCCGTTTACTTTACAGCACACGACGCTGGGCGAACGCCGCCCCGGCGACCGGGTTCACCTCGAAGGCGACACCATCGGGAAGTACGTCCGCCACCTCGCGGCCGCACAGCTGAAGGGCATGAAGGGCTAGATGAGCTTCGACACGATCGAGCAGGCCATCGAGGATCTCCGCAACGGCAAGATCATCGTCGTCGCGGACGACGAGGACCGCGAGAACGAGGGTGACCTCATCTGCGCGGCCGAGCTCGTCACGCCCGAGATGATCAACTTCATGGCCCAGCATGGCCGGGGCCTCATCTGCCTCGCGCTCACGGCGGAGCGCTGCGACGAGCTGGGGCTCTCCCAGCAGGTGGCCCGCAACACCGAGGAGCAGTCCACCGCCTTCACCGTCATGATCGACGCCGACCGCCGCTTCGGCGTCAGCACCGGGATTTCGGCGAGCGACCGGGCGCGCACCATCCACGTCGCGATCAACCCGTCGACGCAGCCGGCGGACCTGCGCCGCCCCGGTCACGTGCCGCCCCTCCGCGCGCGCCCGGGCGGCGTCCTCCAGCGGGTGGGGCACACCGAGGCCGCGGTGGATCTCGCCCGCCTTGCAGGTCTCTATCCGGCCGGCGTGATCTGCGAGATCCTCAGCGCCGACGGCTCGATGGCGCGGGTTCCCGAGCTGCGCGAGTTTGCGCGGCGCCATGGGCTCACCTTCGTAACCGTCGCCCAGCTGGTCGCGCACCGCCTGGAGCACGAGAAGCTGGTGCACCGCGTCGCCGAGGCACGCCTCCCGACCGAGTTCGGCGAGTTCCGGGTGATCGGCTACCAGAACGACGTGGACTCGCGGGAGCACGTCGCGCTGGTGCACGGCGACGTCGAAGGACAGAAGGACGTCCTGGTCCGCATGCACTCGAAGTGCCTGACCGGCGACGTCTTCGGCTCCCAGCGCTGCGACTGCGGCTTCCAGCTGCACAGCGCGATGAAGAAGATCGTGGAGGAAGGGCGCGGCGCGATCGTCTATCTCGACCAGGAGGGCCGCGGCATCGGCCTCCTGAACAAGCTCCGCGCCTATGCCCTGCAGGACAGCGGCGCCGACACCGTTCAGGCCAACCAGAAGCTCGGCTTCGCTCCCGACCTCAGGAACTACGGCATCGGAGCGCAGATCCTCCGCGACCTCGGTCTCTCCTCGATCCGCATCCTGACCAACAATCCGCGGAAGCTCGTCGGTCTGGAGGGCTATGGTCTCGAGATCGTCGCCCGGGTGCCGCTGGTGGCGGACACCACCGACGACAATCGCGACTACCTCGGTGCCAAGCGCGACAAGCTCGGCCACCTCCTCACGTTCTGAATCCGATGCCTGACTTCGCCGGGCGGGCTCGTTCGCGCGGGCGCGTGGCGGTGCTCGTGAGCCGCTACAACGAGCTCGTGACGAGCCGCCTGCTGGAGGGCGCCCGCGCGGCGCTGCGCGATGCGGGGGTCGCCGACGAGGCGGTCGACGTCGTCTGGGTGTCCGGCGCCTTCGAGCTGCCGGCCGCCGCCGCCGCCGCCGCAGGTACCGGGCGCTACGCCTGTCTGGTGGCCCTCGGCGCCGTGATCCGGGGCGACACGCCGCACTTCGATTACGTCGCCGGCGAGGCCACCCGCGGCCTGGGCGACGTCGCAGTGCGCCACGCGCTCCCGGTCGGCTTCGGCGTCCTCACCGTGGACACGATGCAGCAGGCCACCGACCGCGCGGGCGGCGCCGCCGGCAACAAGGGCTACGAGGCCACCGAGGCGGCGCTCGCGACCGCCGACGTCATCGCCCAGCTGCGGGGAGCCGATGCTTAGACTCGAAACCCGCGGGCGCGCACGCGCACTCCAGCTCCTCTATGCGTGGGAGCTGCAGGGCGCGCCGAAGGTGCACGATGTCGCGGCCGGGCTCTCGCGCCTGACGGGGCCGGAACCGAAGGTGCTCGACTTTGCGGAAGACCTCGCCACGCGGGTGATCGCGAACGTGGACGCGCTCGACCGGCATGCCGCGGTGGCGGCGGAGAACTGGCGCATGAACCGCATCGCGATCGTCGAGCGGAATATTCTCCGGCTCGCCATCCAGGAGATGTCGGACGGCACCGCGCCGCCCAAGGTGGCGATCGACGAGGCGGTGCGGCTGGCGCACTGGTTCGGGGGCGCCAAGGCGGGGCCGTTCGTCAACGGCGTCCTCGACCGCGTCGCCCATTCGCTCGGCCGCCTGTGAGCCGGAGTCGCTCCGCGTGAACATCCTGCTCGTCAACTGGCAGGATCGGGACAATCCGCAGGCGGGCGGCGCCGAGATTCATCTGTTCGAGATCTTCAGCCGGCTCGCGGCGCGGGGGCATCGAGTGCGCCTCGTCTGCTCGGGCTGGCCCGGCGCCGCCGCGACGGCGGTGGTGCACGGGATCGAGGTCCGGCGGCACGGCACCCGCAACACCTTCGCCGCGCTGGGCCGGGGAGCGGTGCGCCAGGCGCTGGCGGCGGAGCGGCCCGACATCGTGGTGGAGGACGTGAACAAGGTTCCGCTCTTCCTGCCCGGAATGACGCCGCTGCCGTTCTGCGCCATCATTCCCCACCTCTTCGGCGACGCCGTCTTCAGCGAGGCGCCGTGGCCGATGGCGACGGCGGTCTGGCTGGCGGAGCGGCCGCTCGCGCGCGCGTACCGGAGGGCGGGGTTCCACGCGATCAGCGAGAGCACCCGCGACGACCTGGTGGCGCGCGGCGTTCCTGCCGGCCGGATCCGCGTCATCCATCCGGGCGTGGATTCGTCCCACTACCGGCCGGACCCGAACGTCTCCCGCACCACTCCGCCATCCTTCTTGTATATCGGACGGCTCAAGCGTTATAAAGGAGTAGACGTTGCGCTTCGCGCGCTGGCCCTCGCGCGAGCGCGACGCCCCGATCTTCGGCTCGATATCGCCGGCAGCGGCGATTACCGGCCGGCGCTCGAACGGCTGGCCGGTGAGCTCGGTCTGACCGGCGCGGTGACCTTTCACGGGTTCGTCACCGAGGAGCAGAAGCTCCGCCTGCTGCGGTCGGCCTGGGCCAACGTCTTCCCTTCGCCGAAGGAGGGCTGGGGCATCACGATCATCGAGGCCGCGGCCTGCGGCACCCCATCGCTGGCATCGGACAGTCCCGGTCTGCGCGACTCCGTGCGCAACGGCGTGACCGGCTCGCTGGTGCCCCATGGCAACGCCGCCGCGCTGGCCGACCGCATGGTCGAGCTGGCGGACGACCCGGCGCTGGTCGAGCGGATGGGCGTGGCGGCGCGGGCCTTCGCCCAGAGTCTCAGCTGGGAGGCCGCCGCGGACGCCACCGAGGCGCACCTTCGCGATATCATCAGCGGCTCGGCGTTTCGCTGAGCAAGGAGTCATCGATGGATCCCGTCATCACCGCCCGTCACTGCGAAGTCACGCCCGAGCTGCGCCGGCGCGCGGCCGAAATCGTGCAGCGCATCAGCCTGCTTGCCGGCCGCCCGATGGAGACCTCGGTGGTCTTTGATGTCGAGGCCGGCCAGAGCACCGCCGAGCTCAGGCTCCATGTCGCCCAGGGCGATGTGTTCATCGCCGGCGGCGACGGGCCGGACCACGGGACGGCACTGGACCGGGCGGAGGAGAAGCTCCGCAGCCAGGTCGATCGGGCGGCGGGACGGATGAGGGACGTGCGCCGCTCGGCCGAACTGAATCAGGTGTGATGCTTCGACTCCGCGATTTTCTCACCCGCCGGGGCGATCCGCTTCAGCTCGAGAGCCTCACCGGCGAGCAGGGGCTCGACCGCGCCCTGACCGACGCCGAGGTCGCGAGTCCCGGCCTGGCGCTGGCGGGCTACACTGGCCGCTTCGCCCCGAATCGCATCCACGTCTTCGGCGAGACGGAGATCACCTATCTCTCCTCGCTGCCGGCCGACCAGCGGCGGCGGTCGCTGGAGAACTTCTTCGCCTTCGAGCTCCCCGTCGTCTTCGTCACCAAGGGGCAGGAAGTGCCGCCCGAGCTGATCGAGCTCGCGACCGAGCGCGGCGTGCCGGTACTCCGCTCGCGCCTCAAGACGGCGGAGTTCTACCGCCTGATCAAGCCGATCGTGGAGGATGCCTTCGCCCCGCGGAGCACGCTCCACGGTTCGCTGGCCGACGTCTACGGCGTCGGGCTCCTCTTCGTGGGCCGCTCCGGGATCGGCAAGAGCGAGTGCGTCCTCGATCTGGTCGAGCGGGGCCACCGGCTGGTGGCGGACGACGTCGTCCAGGTGACGCGGCGGGGGAACGATGTGCTGATCGGCCGGGGCCACGAGCTGGCCGGCCACCACATGGAGATCCGCGGCATCGGCCTGATCGACATCCCCGCGCTCTTCGGCGTCCGCGCCGTACGCCAGCAGAAGCGGATCGAGGTCGTCGTCCAGCTCGAGGAATGGGAGACCAACAAGGAAGTCGAGCGCACCGGCCTGTCGCACCAGGAGACGGTAATCCTGGGCGTCTCCCTTCCGCGCATGGTGGTGCCGCTCAACCCTGGAAAGAACATCACGGTCATCTCGGAGGTCGTCGCGATGATGCACCTGCTGCGGTACTCCGGCGTGGACGTGGCGGCGGCATTCAACGAACGGCTGATCAAGCGCATGAAGGAGCAGCGGGGCGTCCGGGAATACCTGCAGAACGACTATGAGTGAGGGCCTGCACGGCGTCGTGGTCTGCCACGGAACCGTGGCGGCCGCGCTGGTGGAGGCCACCGAGCAGATCAGCGGGCTCCGCGGCCACCTCGTGCCGGTCTCCAACGCCGGCTGCGACCGCGACTCGCTCGAGGCGCGCATCGATTCGGCGGTCGGCACCGGACCGGCAGTGGTCTTCGTGGACATGGCGAGCGGGTCCGGCCTCATCGCCACCCTCCGCCGGCTGCGGGAGCGCGAGGGGGTGTCGGTCGTCACCGGCGTGAACCTCGCGATGCTCGTCGATTTCGTGTTCCATCTCTCGCTGCCACCGGCGGAGGCCGCGGATCACGCGGCCGCGAGCGGCGGCAAGGCCATCAAGCTTCCCTGATGCCCCTGGTCCTCTGCCGCGTGGACGACCGCCTGATCCATGGGCAGGTGGTGATCGGCTGGGGGCGGCCGCTCGGCGCACGACGCATCCTGCTGGTGGATGACGATGTCGCCGGCAACGCCTGGGAGCAGGATCTCTACCGCATGGCGGTCCCCGACGGAGTGGAGCTCGTCTTCAGCGACGTGGCCGGTGCCGCGGCGCACCTCGCTGCCTGGCAGGCGGAGCCGGTGCGTTCGATCCTCCTGACCGGCAGTGTGGCGGCCGCCGCGCAGCTCTTCGAGGCCGACCACTCGGCGATGCATCGCATCAACCTGGGCGGCGTCCATCACCGGCCGGGACGCACCGAGCGCCTGCCGTACCTCTATCTAACCGACGACGAGTACCGCACCCTCGTCACCCTCGAGTCGGAAGGCGCCGACGTGACCGCGCAGGATGTACCGTCGGCAACGCCAATCAGCCTGAGGGGCCTCGCGTGAGCGGCGCCGGGCTCGGCACCATCGCGCTCCTTCTCCTCTGGGGAATCATCACCGGCGTAGACCTGGTGAGCGTCCCGCAGGCGATGCTGTCGCGCCCGCTCGTCGCCGCGACCGTCGCCGGCGCCATCCTGGGCGACGTCGAGGCCGGCCTTCGGGTCGGCGTCGTCCTCGAGCTCTTCGCCCTCGACGTCCTGCCGGTGGGCGCGGTCCGCTATCCCGACTACGGGC
>JBLMWC010000055.1:0-7851 GCA_050257015.1 Bacillota bacterium
CTTCCAGTCGCCGATGTCGCCCGACTCGCGGCCGCCCATGGAGTCATCGGATATAAGGAAGAGACGGGTCCGGAGGTCGGCGGCGGTGATCGCCGCCCGGGTCTTCGGGGCCTGCGCCGGGAGTGCGGAGGCGGCGGCGAGGGTGGCGAGCAGCAGGGCGGCAGTACGGGTCATGGATGCTCCGGGAGACGGGTCAGATTGGATTCGACTGCTCGGCAGCGATCCGCCACCACCCTTCCCGCATGCTCGGCAGCGCGGGCGACCAGCCGGTGGCATCGCGGAGCTTCCGGTTGGAGATTCGCTGGGACCGGGACAGGAGCGACATGATGCTCCCCCCGATGCGCGAGAGGATCGCCGGCATGAGCCGCGGGCGCTTCCGGTGGAAGGCGTCGGCCAGCGCGTCGGCGAAATCCCGGCGGCGGAGCGGCTCGTCGTCCGCCACGTTGTAGGTTCCCGCCGGCGCCCGAAGTGCCGCGACCACCGCCGCCGCCGCGTCGTCATGCGTCACGGCTGAGAGGAAGGCGTCGCCGCGACCCGGCATCCCGAACCAGCCGCGCTCAAGGAGCCCGAGCAGATCGGGCAGCAGCGTCGAATCGGGGCCGAAGAAGTACGCGAACCGAAGCACCACTCCCGTTCCGCCGAGTGCGGTGAACCCGTCGGTGTGGCGCTCGGCATCGAGCGAGCTGCGGTTGTAGGGTGCGGGGGCGACGGGTGAGCGCTCATCGATCCACGCGTCGCCGGCGGCGGCGTACATCGGCGCGAACGACTCCTGGATGAACCGCGCGACGCCTGCCGCTGCCGCCGCCCGCGTGAGCGCGGCGGAGGCCTCGCGCCGGATGCGGTCGTTCTCGCGCCACGCACGGCGTCGCATCATCGCGCTCGGGACCGGCGGGATGTGGGTGGCGAGGTTGACCACCGCGTCGTGACCCGCCATCGCGCGCTGGGCGGCGTGCTGATCGAAGAGATCGAGCTCGATCGGCGTGGCGCCGGCGCGCTCGAGCTGCGCGCGCTTCTCCGTGGTGCGGCCGACGGCAGTGACCTGATGGCCGTGCGCGACGAGGAGGGGGACGGTGCGGCGGCCGATGACGCCGGTGGCCCCGGTGAGGAGGATCTTCATGACGGGAAAACTAACTCGGAGAATGGCGACCCGGCCCCGGGGGCCGCGAGGGAAGGAAAAACGGCCGACGGGTCATTGCGAGGAGCGGAGCGACGAAGCAATCTGGTGGCTCGTGGCGAACGCCGGGGCATGCGCGGAGTCCCACCATGAGCGACCCGATTGCCGCGGCCCCTCCGGGGCCTCGCAATGACCCTCCGGCCCGATGCGGGCTCAGCCCCCCGCCAGCTCCCTGAGCATCATCACCCAGTGTGCCACGTTGTCGTCCAGCGCCTTGACCGGCAGCCGCTCGTCGCGGCCGTGGGCGCGGATGTCCTCGGGGATCACGAGCCAGCTCCCGTTCACGCCGTAGATCGGCGTCCCCACCGCGCGGAAGTACATCCCATCGGTAGCACCGGTCGACATCTCCGGCAGTACCGGCGCCGCCGGATGCAGCGCGTGCACCGCGCGGGTGTAGGCGCCGACCACATCCGCCCGGAGGGGCGATGGCGGCGTTCCGCTCTCGTTCTCGACCCGCGTCACGTGCACCACGGTATCGGCCACGACACGGCGCAGCTCCTCGAGCACCGCGTTCGGGTCCACCCCCGGCATGATGCGGCAGTTGACGTTCGCCGTCGCGAGCTGGGGCAGCGCGTTGTTGGCGTGGCCCGCGAAGAGCCGCGTCGCCACGCAGCGGGTGCGGGTGATGCCGACCTCCCCCTCGTCGGCCTCGATCGAGTCGGCCGCGGCACCGTCAGCCGGATTCTTGAGCCAGGCGCGCATCGCGTCGCCCAGCTTCCCGGGCTCCGACTTCTGTCGCTCCATGAAGTACGCGCGCGTCGTCTCGTTCAGCATCGGCTCGAAGCGATGCGCCTCGAGCCGGCCCAGCGCCGCGGCGAGCTGGTAGATGGCGTTGTCGGGGCGCGGCTTCGACGAGTGCCCGCCGCGGTTCCGGACGGTGAACGCGTAGTTCGCGTACGTCTTCTCCGCCGCCTGGATGGTGAAGCCGAGCGGCTTCCCGTCCTTCGTGAACCCGCCACCGCCCGCATCCGCGTTGAGCCCGTACTCCACGTCGAGGTACTGCTTCCATTCCGTCGCGCCGAGCTGGGCTCCGCGACTCACGTCCTCCTCGTCGCCGGTGAAGAAGACGATGATGTCCCGCTTCGGCCTGAAGCCCTCGGCGCGAAGCCGGAAGAGCGCCTGGGTGACACCCACGATCCCGTCCTTCATGTCCGTGGTGCCGCGGCCGTAGTAGTAGCCGTCGCGCTCGGTGAGCAGGAAGGGATCGGTGGTCCAGTCCTCCCGCTTCGCCTCGACCACGTCCATGTGGCCCATCACCATGATCGGCTTCTTCATCGGCCGCTCGGCCCGCCAGCGGACGATCAGCGCCGCCGTGCTGTCGTACGGCATGACGCGCACGTCCTCGGCGGGCCAGCCCGCGGCGCGGTACTCGCCGGCCAGGTAGTTCGCCATCTCGGGAACCCGGCCCCGGCCGATCACAGTCGGAATGTTCACGACGCGCTCGTACATCGCGCGCGTGCGGGCGTGCCAGTCCACTCCCTGGGACGCGGCTCCTGCTGGCAGAAGACCGAGCAGCACCGCCGCCGCGAGCGCGGGAATCCTCATCGCTTCATCCTTGCCTTGAGCTCCTCGAACCAGTTCTCCGTCACCACGAGCGGCATCTGCGCCACCGACGCATCCACGACCCGGCGGGCCATGAGGAACCGCTGGCCGTCGCGGCTGATGTCGAACGGCGTGTAGTTCTCGGCCTGCGTCATGTACAGGCGGTCGCCCAGGTGGAAGAGCACCTTCGGGTCGCTGACGGTGAGCTCGGGGCCCGGTCCCACCGTCACCACCATCATGTCGCGGTTGCGATTCACGTAGAAGAGCTCCCGCCCGCTGGGCGCCCAGACCGGCGCCACGCCGCCACTGGTGGAGACCTGCCGCTTGCCGGCGTCCACGCCCGGGAACGGCCGCAGGTACACGTCCTGCTGCCCCGCCTCGTTCGACTGGTAGGCGATCCACCGGCCGTCGGGCGAGAGCGCCGCCGCCGATTCATCGAACTGCTGACTGGCGAGAATCGGAACCGGCGCAGTGTCCACCCCCGGACGCATGGCGCTGATGTCGCGGTTGCCGACCACGTTGATGGTGCCCCCCATCCGGAGCACGACCCACTTCCCGTCGCGCGACCACGCGGCCTCGTAGACCGGCTGGTCCACCCTGAGCAGGAGCGAATCGCGGCCGGTGCCGTCGGCGGGCCGACGGAAGAGTCGCGCCCCGTTGGCGCCGCCCATCGGCCCGCCGCGGGTGGAGATGAAGCTGAGCGAGTGGCCGTCCGGCATCCACCGCGGCCGGAAGTCGGACGCGCTGTCGAACGAGACCCGCGACAGCTCTCCGGCCGGCAGGCGCTTGACCCAGATGTCGTCACCCGCATCGGTATTGAGCCCGATCGCCACCCGGCTGCCGTCCGGCGAAAGCGACCACCCGATGTTGGCGCCGTACACGACCATGCGAAACTTCCACGAGGGGTCCACCGCCGTTTCGCGGCCGGCGCGGTCCACCCAGACCATTTCGTAGGCCGGCCCTGCGCTCGTGGTGCCCGGCCGGACCACCATGGTGCCGGTACGGGAGACCGAGAACATCGGGAAGAGGCCGTTGAGCGTGCTGATGCTGTCGAGCACCGGCACCGGCTGGCCGCGAATCACCGCCTTCACAGGATCGAAGGGAACGGCGAACATCGCCCCGTCGCGCCGGACGTAGAGCAGGTGCCCGGTGCCGACGTATTCGCCGCTGGCGACGCCGGCGATCAGCGGCCGCGCCTTGCGGGTCTTGAGGTCCAGGGCCCAGAGCCCCTCCTGACGGATGGCGCAGGTCCCTCCCTGGCAGAGCGTGAACAGCAGCGCCCGCGAGCCGGGGAGCGCTCGGGGGAGGATCGCCGGCGTCGAGTCGCCCTTGAGCAGCATCTCGCTCGGCCCTCCCACCGCGGGCACGCGCCGGAGCGAGCGGGTGCCGAACTCCACGTAGACGATCGACCCGTCGTCGAGCCAGGCGAGGCCGAGCGGCGACGCCGAATCGGCGAGCACGACGGCGGCGCCGCCGGCGAGTGAGATCTTTCTGACCTGCCGGCTGTTGTCCACGAACGCGATCGACTGGCCGTCCGGCGAGAAGGCGAGGACCACCTGATCGGCGCTCGTGCCCGGAAGCGGCACCGCGTCGCTCCGATCGTGCGCCTTGAGCCAGAGCTGCCCGGCGGTCGCCGCGGGGCCGAGGTACACCAGGTTCTGCCCGTCGGGCGAGATCGCGAACGGCCCCTGCACCGCTTCCGACTCCGGAAGCGCCAGGCCGTATCGCTGCACTACCGGGGCCGGCTTCGGCCGGAGCGCGAGCCAGGCGGCGGTGAGCCCCAGCAGCACCACGGCGGCGCCGAGCGCCGGCACGAGCATCCGCGCGCGCCCGGTGTACCGCGCGGCGGGCATCGCCACCGTCGTGCCCGCGCGCCGGGCACTCGTGTCGCCCAGCGCGGCGATGAACTCGGCGGCGGTGGCGTAGCGGTCGGCCGGAAGCTTCTCGAGCGCGGTGAGCACCACCGCTTCGAGGTGCGGCGGGATGGTGTGACGCTTGGGGACGAGCGGCCGCGGCTCCTCGGTGAGCACCTTCGCCACGATCGCCTGCACCGAGGGACCGGTGAACGGGGGCTCGCCGACCAGCATCTCGTAGAGCACCGCGCCCAGAGCGTAGATGTCGGAGCGCCCGGTGATCTCGCGTTCGCCCATCGCCTGCTCGGGGCTCATGTAGTGCGGGGTGCCGAGACTCATCCCCGTTTCGGTCATGCGCCCACCACTTCCCGTGCCGGTGCCGGCCGAGCTCAGTGCGAGGGCGATGCCGAAGTCGGCCACCAGCGCGCGGCCGTCGTGGAGCAGGATGTTCTCCGGCTTGATGTCGCGGTGGATCACGCCCTGGCGGTGGGCGTAGTCGAGCGCCGAGCCGACCTCGGTGGCGATGCGGACCGCCTCGCCGATCGGGAGCTGCGTCTCCCGGCGGAGGCGGTCGCGGAGACTCTCGCCCTGGACGAAGGGCATCACGTAGAAGAGGAAACCGTCCGACTCTCCGGAATCGAAGAGCGCCAGGATGTGCGGGTGCTGGAGATTGGCGGTCGTCCGGATCTCGGCCAGGAACCGTTCGGCGCCGATGATCGCCGCCAGCTCCGGCCTGAGCACCTTGAGGGCTACGGGCCGGTGATGGCGGAGGTCCTGCGCGAGGTAGACCGTCGCCATCCCGCCGGCGCCGAGCTCGCGCTCCAGGCGGTAACGATCGGCGAGGCTGGCGGTGAGGCGGTCGAGTATGGGGAGCACCGTGAACGATACGCCACACGGTTGAGCGGCGATAGGTACAGAGGTCAGCAGGTCGGCCCTGCACAGCGCGCAGGGGCTACAGCCTGACCCGCCGGAGCAGCTGCGCATTGACGGCGACGATCACGGTGCTCAGCGACATCAGCACCGCGCCTACGGCCGGCGACAGCACGATCCCCCATCGCGCCAGCACGCCGGCGGCGAGCGGGATCGCCACGATGTTGTAGCCGGCGGCCCACCACAGGTTCTGCACCATCTTCCGGTAGCTTGCCCGGCTGAGCGCGACGATGCGAGCCACGTCGCGCGGGTCGCTCCGGACCAGCACCACATCTCCGGCCTCCACCGCGACGTCAGTTCCGGCACCGATGGCGATGCCCACGCTCGCGGTGACGAGCGCCGGGGCGTCGTTGACTCCATCACCGACCATGGCGACCCGCCGCCCGCCGCGCATGAGCTCCTCGATCCGTGTCGCCTTCTCCGCCGGCAGCACCTGCGCGAACACCCGGTCGATCCCCAGCTCGCGAGCCACCGAGTCGGCGACAGCCTGCGCGTCACCCGTCATCATCACCACTTCGACGCCGAGTGCGTGGAGCCGGTCGACCGCTTCCCTCGATTCGGGCCGCACCGCGTCGGCCACCGCCAGCGCACCCAGCACGCGGGTTCCCTCGAGCGCGTACACGATGCCCTGCCCGCGCTCCGCCGCCGCCGCAGCGAACGCCACCAGATCGGGCGGCGGAGTGACTGCGCGCTGCTCCAGGAGATTGGGGCCGCCCACCGCGAGCGCTCGGCCGTTCACCGTCGCCTCGACGCCGTATCCGGGAATCGCCCTGAACGCGGTCGATCGCGGCAGGTCGATGCGGCGCTCGCGCGCGCTGGTCACGATCGCCCGGGCGATCGGGTGCTCCGCGTCCTGCTCCACCGCCGCGGCGAGCCGGAGCACGTCATCCTCCCGCTCGCCGTCGACGACGCGGCTCGCGACCACCCGGTGCGAGCCGAGCGTGAGCGTCCCGGTCTTGTCGAACACCACTGCGTCGAGGAGCCGCGCCTCCTCGAGCCCGCGCCGATCCCGCACCAGCAGCCCGCTCCGGGCGCCGAGCGTGGTGGAGATCGCGATCACGAGCGGTACGGCGAGCCCGAGCGCGTGCGGGCAGGCGATGACCAGCACCGTGACCGAGCGCTCGACTGCATAGGCCCCGGTCTCCCCGACGGCGAGCCACGCCAGCAGCGTCACCGCTCCCGCACCGAGCGCAACCCAGGTGAGCCACCGCGCCGCGCGATCGGCCAGCGCCTGCGCCCTGGACCGGGAGGTCTGGGCCTGCTCGACCAGCCGCATGATGCCGGCGAGCATCGTCCGCTCGCCGGTGCCCGTGACCTCCACGCGGAGCGACCCGCCGCCGTTGACCGTGCCGGCGATGACTCGGTCGCCCGGCCGCTTGTCCACCAGCCGGCTCTCGCCCGTGATCATGGACTCGTTCACGCTGCTCGTACCGTCCTTCACCGCGCCGTCGGCCGGCACGTTGGCGCCCGGACGGACGAGCACCAGGTCCCCGTCCGCCAGCTGGCCCAGCGGCACCTGCTCGGTGCGCTCCGCGCCAGCCGCCTGCACGATGCGCTCGGCAGTGTTGGGCAGCAGCTTCGCCAGCTCCTGAAGAGCGCCCTGCGCCTGGCCGATCGAGCGCATCTCGATCCAGTGACCCAGCAGCATGACGGTGACGAGGGTAGCGAGCTCCTCCCAGAGCGGCATCCCCGTGGCGCCGAGCGTGACGGCGGCGCTGAACGCGAAGGCGACGGTGATCGCAAGCGCGATCAAGGTCATCATCCCCGGCAGCCGGGACCGCAGTTCGCGGATCGCGCCCTGGATAAATGGCCGGCCGCCGTAGACGAAGACGACCGTGCCGAGCAGCGGCGCGATCCACCGCCCGCCCGGCACCGCCGGCGGGGTGTAACCGAGGATCCGGGGGAGCATGTGCCCCCAGATGAGCGTCGGGATCGTGAGTATGAGGGAGAGCAGGAACCGGTCGCGGAACATCGCGACCGAATGGCCGGCGTGACGGTCGGGTCCGGCGTCGTGGGCGGCGGCGTGGCCCGCGTGTGCGTCGCCACGGCTCTCGGGCGGCGGGTGGTGGTGCGCGTGCGGGTCGTTCATCAGCGGCTCTGCGTGACCTCCCGTTCCTTCCACAGCGAGTAGATCGCCGGAATCACGATCAGCGTCAGCACCGTACTGCTGACCATCCCGCCCACCATCGGCGCCGCGATCCGCTTCATCACGCTGGCTCCGGCGCCCCCGCCCCAGAGAATCGGCAGCAGCCCGGCCATGATCGCGGTGACGGTCATCATCTTGGGCCGGACCCGCTCGGCGCCGCCCTCCATCACCGCCTCGTAGAGGTCGCGCGCCGTCAGCCGTCCCGC
>JBLMWC010000056.1:0-9128 GCA_050257015.1 Bacillota bacterium
CGAAAAAAAACCGTTCGGACCGGGTGGTCCGAAGCGGTGGCTCAACTCAGGCGATGATCACGTGAGACCCAGCGAGTGCATGCCATAACGTGGTGCGGGGCTTTGGTTTTGTCAATAACGCGGACAGCCGGCCGGCCCCGTTGCGACCTCACCGCAACACCACCCCGGCACCCTTCAACTCATGATCGAGCAGCCAGCGCTTGGCCCGGAGGCCGCCGCTGTAACCCACCAGCGAACCGTCCTTCCCTACCACCCGGTGGCAGGGGATCAGCAGGGCGAGGTGGTTGGAGCCGACCAGCTGGCCAATCTGGCGCGGGTGGAGCCCGGTGGCCCGGGACAGATCCTGATAGGACCGGGTCTCTCCGGCGGGGATGGCGCGCAGCGCCCGGAAGATCAGCATCTGGGCCGGGGAGACGTCGAGCCAGCGGGAGAGATAGGAGGGAAAGGGAAACCGCCTGAACCGGCCGGCGAAATAGCCGTCGAGCCACCGGCGCGTCACGTCGCACGGTCCCTGCTCCACGGCGACCTCCGGGAGCGCACCGCGCAGCCGCACCGCCCATTGAATCCGCGGCGTGCGGGGCGGGAACTCGATGACGAGCGGCCCGGCCGCCGCCTCGACGATCGCCAGCGGTCCGATCGGCGATTCGTACGTATCCCACTTGACCCGCATGCGCGCTCCTCGTCCGGCATCGGAAGGGCTGCGATAAGGTACCCCGCGCCGGGGACCCCCGCCATGCGGAACGGGGCCTGCCCGGGGCGTGCGTCCCCTGTTCGCCGCCTCTTCACGCGCCTAGATTTGTTCCATGGCAACACCCACGACTCTCGTCGTTCGCACCTTCTCGGACCGGGCCGAAGGGCTCTCGCATTTCCTGCTGCACGCGGGCGAGGCGCCGCGCCTGCTCGCGTTCGACGATTCGTTCGGCTGCCCGATCGAGACCGCGCTGTCGGCACTCGAATGGACCGGCGCCGTCGGAATCCTGCAGGACGACGACCTGCTGCATGCGGGGCGTCTCACCAGCGAGACAGCGGCGGCGGTGGTGGAGCGGAAGACCGACAAGGGCCGCCGCTACGTCTACCTCGGTCCGCGGCTCGATGCGCCGCCGATGGACGTCTTCGAGGGGGCGGTGCTGTTCGACGAACCCGGAGTGAAGGCGGTGGAATTCAGTCAGCGCGCGCACGCGCTGGCGCACTTTCTGCGAGCCACCGCCGGCTCCGGGGCGCTGCTCGCCCTGCTCGGCCGCCGCGCGCCGGAGCTGCGGCACATGCGCCGCTGGCTGCCGTCGATCGTCAAGGAACTCGATCTGCCGCGGCCGCTCGTGGGCGGCTGGTTTGCCGCGAGCGCCGCGGGCTGTCTCTTCACCTCGAACGAAGGCGAACCCGACTACCGGTACATCGAAGTCGGCCTGGAATCATGAAGCGATCCCTCATTCTGCTGTTCTCGCTCGCGGCGGCTCCCCTCGCCCTCAACGCACAGACGGTCGTCCGTCCGGCCGGCCCGCTCCGCGCGGCGCATGCGCAGGTGCGCGACGTCATGCTGGTGCTGCGCGATTCCCTGATGACGGTGAACGGCGCGGCGGCGCGGCTGCAGCGCGACTTCCGGGAGACTTCGGATGCCGCGCTGGCGTCACACGCGCGCGCGGTGGCGAACGCCTGCGCCCGCTCGGCGCGCACCGTGGAGCCGACGCGCAAGGCGGTTGCCGCCGCCGATGCCGGCGGCGCTGCGCGCGTCACAACGAAGGCGGCGGTGCTTCGCGCGCTCGATTCGCTGGCGGCCGAGATGACGAAGTGCAGCGACGAATTCGGTGCGATGGCGCTGCCCGGCAAGGGCGAGGAAGTCCGCGGCTACGGAAACCGCCGGGCCGAGCCGATTCTCAAGGCGCTCTACGACTACGACGCCGCCGCCACGCGGTTCTTCAAGGCGTGGGGGATGGACGTCCGTCCGCTGGGAGCGCGTCCCGACCCGCTCGCGAGCTGACGCGCGGTGGGGAGATGTGGATACACATCTCCACAAAATGTGGATCAACCGGCGCAAGTCCCCGGTGCCGAAACGACTTGAAGCTCCACACCGAATCCACAGCGAAATAACGTAACCCGAATAAAATCAGGCACTTGCGAGCATTTCGCAGGTGCCTATCTTATTCCCACGTCAGTCGGATACCTGTCGCGGCCCCCGGCTTCGGCAGCGAAACGAAGGACGGTTCGGACGGAACGTCAGGGGAGGTCGCCGACGCTTCCAAGGGCACAGGCGGTCGTTGATCCTGGTGCACTCCGCCCGAACAGGTGAAGCCAGTCGCGTGCTTCATCCATCCCGATCTTGCGCCTCGGGATGCAGTGCGAATGGCCGGTCCGCGACTCGGCCTGACTCGCAGCGCTCATGGTAACGAACCAGGTGGGACGGCCATCCGGCCTGGGGATCGAAGCCAGGGCCCGCATGTCACCCTCTCGAGCGGCTCATCAGCCGACGACGGTGACTGGGAGAAGAACGGCGGCAGCAATGCCCCGACCTTGGGATAGTTATCATGCGGAACGGCCGCGCAGCCACGACTGCGCGGCCGTTCTCTTTTTATTCCCGGTCAGACTTCGGCGGTGGGAAGGAAGCGAGGTGGCCGGCGGAGCCGGGTCGCCTGCTCGAAGGCGTAGGCCACACGGATCAGGGTCGGCTCGGTCCACGCCGGACCGAAGAATGAGATCCCGACCGGGAGCCCGAAGCTGTAGCCGGCCGGCACCGTGATGCTGGGGTATCCGGCGACGGCAGCCGGCGACGTGCTTGATCCACCCGCGCCGTGATCGCCGGTGACGAGATCGAGGAGCCACGGCGGCGCATTCGACGGAGCGACGATCGCGTCGAGGTGGTGCCGCTGCACCAGCGCGTCGATGCCGAGGGTGCCGGCGAGCCGGCGGTTGCGGGCGAGCGCCTTCCGGTAGGCCGGGGTCGTGAGCGGCCCCTTCTTCTCCGCCATCAGCATGATTTCCTGCCCGAAGTACTGCAGCTCCCGATCGGCGTTCTTCTCGTTGAAGGCGATCACGTCCGCCAGCGTCTTCACCGGCGACGTGGGGCCCAGGCCGGCGAGGTACGCGTTCAGGTCGGCCTTGAACTCGTAGAGCAGGACCTCGAACTCGCTGTCGTCATACTTCCCGGTAGTGGCCAGATCCGCCGGATCGACGATGACCGCGCCGGCCGACTTCATCGCGGCGACGGCCTCCTCCATCAGCTTGTCGGTGCGCGGGTCGTTTCCGAAGAAGTGCTTGCGGGCGACGCCGATCCTGGCGCCCTTGAGTCCCGCCGGGTCGAGGAAGCGGGTGTAGTCCGGAACGGCGCCGGCCCGCCGCAGGGTGATGGCATCGCGCGGATCGGCGCCGGCGAGCACGCCGAGCAGCGCCGCGGCATCAGCCACGGTGCGCGCCATCGGGCCCGCGGTATCCTGGCTGTGCGCGAGCGGCACGATTCCCGAGCGGCTCACGAGCCCGAGCGTCGGCTTGATCCCCACCAGCGACTGAACGCTCGAGGGACAGATGATCGATCCGTCGGTCTCGGTTCCGACGGCCACGGCGCAGAAGTCCGAGGCCACGCCGGTGGCGGAGCCCGAGCTCGAGCCGCAGGGAGTGCGGTCGAGGGCGTAGGAGTTCCGGCACTGGCCGCCGCGTCCGCTCCAGCCGCTGGTCGAATGGGTCGAGCGGAAATTGGCCCACTCGCTCAGGTTCGACTTCCCGAGGATGATGGCGCCGGCCGCGCGCAGCCGCTCGGCGATGAACGCGTCGCGCGGGACGCGCGTCCCCTCGAGCGCGAGCGAGCCCGCCGTGGTAGCCATCGCGTCGGCCGTCGCGATGTTGTCCTTGATCAGCACCGGAATGCCGTGCAGCGGTCCGCGCGGGCCGCGCGCCTTCCGCTCTCCGTCGAGTGCGGCCGCCTGCGCCATCGCATCGGGGTTCAGCTCGATGACGGCACGGAGCATCGGGCCCCGGCGGTCCATCGCGTCGATACGCGCGAGGTAGTTGGTGGCGAGCGACTGCGACGTCAGGCGCCCGTCCGCCAGCGCGCGCTGGAGGTCGGCCAGCGACGCGTTCTGCCACTCGAACGGCTGGGGCAGCTCGAACGGGATCCGGATGTGCGCCGCCGCGGCGCCGGCGAGGGTGGACTGGAGGAAGTCGCGCCGCTTCATGCGCCGGGCTCTCGGCCCCAGTCGCTCGCGCCGCGATAGCCGCGGCGCCGGTCGATGCGCCAGTCGGGGCGGCTCACCATTCCATCGGGCGTGAACCCGTCGCCGTCGCTCAGGACATCGGCCATGCTCGCCGTCTTGGCGCTCGCGTTATCGGCGTAGTGGAGGACTTCGGCCTCGAGCGTCATCGGCTGGACCGGCGCGCCGAACTCGAGCTTGCCGTGGTGCGAGAGAATCAGATGCTGCAGCAGCATCAGCTCGCGCTCGGTGCACGGTGCGGGCACGATCGGCGCCACCCGCCGCTCCAGCATCAGCGAGCCGAGCACGACGTGGCCCATGAGCGACCCGCAGTCGGTGTACTCGAAGGCGCCGTCCCAGCTGTACGACTCGAGCTTGCCGATGTCGTGCAGCAGCGCGCCGGCCAGCACCAGGTCCCAGTTGGCGCGGCAGACGCGGCTGATCTGCTTCGCGATGCTGGCCACCTCGCAGGTGTGCTTGAGGAGGCCACCCAGCTCGGCGTGATGTCCCGCGAGACTCGCGGGACACTCCTCGTAGCGACGTCGGAAGTCGTCGTCCTCGTAGAAGAGCGCGAGCACCGCGGCGAGGCGCGGCCCGCGGATTTCGGCACGCCAGCCGTCGAGGGTCTTCCAGTAGCCCGAGACGTCGCCGACGGAGGGAAGGAGCTGGCGGCGATCCACGCTCTCCCTGGGGAGCGGGCGGATCGAGGTCACCTTGAGCTGCCGCTTGCCGCGGAACTGATCGACCTCTCCGATCACCTGGACCACGTCGCTCCGGGCGATCCCGGCGACGGAGAGCTGGTCGGCGCCCCAGAACGGCGCCGTCGCCAGGCGGCCGGTCGAGTTGCCCAGCGTCAGCACGGTGCAGTCCTTGTCGCCGAAGCTCTTGCGCTCGACCTCGAGCACGAGCAGCGGATCCTGGACGCGCTCGCCGAGAGGCGCGCGCTTCAGATCTGGCATTGGCATGGAGGTCCAAGTTAGCGCGGAATGGCCAATCCCGCAGCGGCCATTAGCTTCTCAGCATGCGGCCGATTCAGATCCTTCTCGTCGAGCCCGATCCCGACCGCCGCCACGCGATCGCCGAGCTGCTGCGGTCGGCCGGCCACCAGGTGCTGGCGGTGGAAGACGCACGCCTGGCCGCCGACGCGCTGACGGCCGAGCCCGGCCGGGCGACGCCGGCGTTCGAGGCCCTGGTGCTCGATCTCACCGCGCCGGGGCTCGATCTGGCGGCGCTCCGCGCATCGCTCTCGCCGGCGGCGCCGGCGGCGCCGGACACGCTCGAGGCGGCGGAGCGCCGGCAGATCGCGCTGGTGCTGGCGCACACGAACGGCAACCGCCGTCAGGCCGCTCATCTGCTCGGCGTGGCGCGCTCCACGCTCCTCAACAAGATCCGCCGCTACGGCCTCACCTGATCCGGAGCCGGCCGAGTCGCGAGACGATCACGTCGCGTGACACCGTGCCGAAGGTGAGATGCCAGGTGCCGTTGGAGAGGCCCATCGTGATCCCGATCGGCGAATAGACCAGCGGGTGAGCCGGTCCGCTCAGCGTCAGGCCGTCCGCGGCCGGGCCGGCGCTCTGCCAAATGAGCGTGGTGTCGGGGCCCGAGATGCTCCTGATGCGGATGGTATCGGCGCCGAGCTCGAGGAGCGTAGTTTGCCCGAATGCCAGGGCGTGCATGCGGGCCCGGAGGTGCGCGGCGCGGATCTGCCGGGCGCCGTTCTCCACCGCGATCGTGTCCAGCAGCCGGCGGGCCGGCGGCAGCGCCAGCGCGGTGAGCAGACCCACGATGGCGAGGACGATGAGGAGCTCGGGGAGCGAGTAGCCGCGGCGCATGGCCCATGATGGGACCGCGGGCGGGCGCCGGCCCGATCGATTTCATTCGAGCAGTGGCTTTTCCCGGCGCCCCTTGTCAGGGGCCGGCACCGCCGGCATAGTACGCCATCCCAGCATTCTGACCAGCGGCGGAGAGAGATCGCCCTTGCATTCGACATCCGGTGCCGCGGCATCGTCGGGGGGAGACCCGCTGACGACTCTGCGGGAGTACCGCGCGCTTGCACCGTGGGGCCTGCGGGATCTGAGTGCCGTCTCCGGGGCGATCCTCGAGGCGTCCGCCGTCGTGCCCGTCAACGCCGCCGCCGCGTCGCGGCCAAGCGAGCGGACGATCCGGTTCTACGTCATGCGCGGGCTGGTGAGCCCGCCGGAGGGGCGGGGGACGGCGGCGGTGTACTCCTATCGCCACCTCCTCCAGGTCCTGGCGGTGAAACTGCGGCAGATGGAGGGCGCGACGCTGGAGACGATCGCGCGTGAGGCCGCCGGGTTCACCGGCGATGTCATCGAGCGGCGCGTCGCCGTCGCGCTGGGGGCGTCGCTGGTGCCGCCGGGGGGACTTCGCCTGCTCCGCGATCCCGGGACCGCGCGCGGCCGTGTCGGGCGTGCGCTGCAGGGCTGGTTCGCGGTGCCGGAGACGCTGGACCCGAGCGGGCCGGCGAGCTGCCGGCGGATTCCGGTCGCGCCCGGGGTCGAGGTGCTGATCGACGAAGAGCACCCGCTCCTCCGCACCGGCGTCGAGGCGGCGGCGATCGCGGACGCGCTGCGTGAGCGGCTCGCGCGCCTCATGCCGGGCATGGACACCGAATGATTCCTCGCCATTCTCATCGTGAACGGGGGCGGACATGGGACTGATCATCCTGCTGGCGATCATCGCGGCGGTGCTGTTCTGGATCCTCGGCGCCTACAACCGGCTCATCGCGCTTCGCAACCAGGTGCTGAATGCGTGGAAGCAGATCGACGTGCAGCTCAAGCGGCGTCACGATCTGATCCCCAATCTGGTCAACACGGTGAAAGGGGCGATGGACTTCGAGCGCGGCACCCTCGAAGCGGTGATCTCCGCGCGGAATCGGGCGGTGAACGCCACCGGCGTCCACGACACCGCGCGCGCCGAAGGCGAGCTGACCCAGGCGCTCGGCCGCCTCTTCGCGCTCACCGAGGCGTATCCCGAGCTCAGGGCGACGAGCAACGTCGCCCAGCTGCAGGAGGAGCTCACCAGCACCGAGAACAAGATCGGGTTCTCGCGCCAGCACTACAACGACGTGGCCACGCAGTACAACACCTCGCAGATGCAGTTCCCGACCAGCCTCGTGGCCGGCATGGCCAAGGCATCCCCGGCCGAGCTGTGGGAGATCGAGGACGCGGGCGACCGGGCGGTCCCCGTTGTGGACCTCGGCTCCCCGCGGCCGCCGGCCGCCTGAGCGAGACCGCCTGACCGCCGGGCGCGCCGGTGAGCGACGCCAACCTCTTCGCCCAGCAGGAAGCCAATCGCCGGCGCTCAGCATGGCTGATCGCCGGCTTCGTGCTGTTCTTCGGCTGGGTCGGCTTCGGCGGCGATATCGGCCTCGCCCTCCTCACGATGGATTCCCCGCCCGAGGCGTACCATCACGTCGTGCCGTTCATCGGGATCATCACGACGATCTTCGCCGCCCTGACCTGTCTCTACGCGTGGTACAAGGGGCCCGAGCGGGTGCTCTGGTCCACCGGCGCCTGGGAGATCGTCGAGCCCACCACCCCCGAGCTCAAGCAGCTGTTCAACGTCGTCGAGGAGATGGCGATCGCCTCCGGGATTCCGCGGCCCCGCATCTGGGTCGTGCCCGATGACGATCCCAACGCCTTTGCCACCGGGCGGGACCCGGCCACGGCGAGCATCGCAGTCACGGAGGGGCTGCTCGACGCGCTCAACCGCGACGAGCTGCAGGCGGTGGTGGCGCACGAGATGGCCCACATCCAGAACTACGACGTCCGGCTGATGACGCTCCTCGCGGCGATCGTGGGCGCCGTGGCGCTGATGTCGGACGGGATGGGCCGGATGCTTCGCGGCGGCACGCGCGTGGGGAGCGGGCGGTTCGGCGGGGGCGGAAGCGGTGGTGGTGGCGGGGGAGGGAAGCGGGGCGGCGCCGGGATGCTCGGCCTCGTCATCCTGGTGCTCTGGCTCCTGACGCTGATCGTGGCGCCGATCGTCAGCCGCATCCTCGCCATGGCCGTGAGCCGCAAGCGCGAGTTCCTGGCCGACGCGACCGGCGCGCAGTTCACCCGCAACCCGGCCGCCCTCGCGTCCGCGCTCGAGAAGCTCAATGCGGCGTCGGGCGCGACGAAGCGGATCTCGAAGGGCACCGCCCACCTCTGCATCGTGGATCCGGCGGCACAGGTGATGAGCGAGCCGACCGGCCGCCTCGCCCTGATGCTCGCATCACATCCACCGATCGGCGTCCGGGTGGCGCGGCTCCGCGAGATGGCGTTCCAGCCGGTGCCGGCCGAGTCTACGGCCGCCGGCCGCTGACCTGGAAGCCGAGACGGGCGAACTTCTCCCAGTCGGTCTTCCCCCGCCACGCATCCCACAGCCCCCTGAGCCGCCAGTAGAGCGTCATCTGGCGGAATCCCAGGTTCTCCAGGACCGCATACGCCAGCAGCAGCATCACGTGGCTCTTCCGTTCGAACGGCAGGAGCCCTCGCTGCAGCCGGTCGGCGAGCCCGAGCCGGAAGCGCCACGCGCCGACCAGGACGGCGAAGACGTTCACGAGGATGCCGTAACCCATCGACGCCAGGAAGAAGGCGAAGAGGAAGTCGTAATTGATGAACCGGTAGCCGGTGAGGAGCTCCAGCAGCCAGAAGAAGAGCACGAAGCCGTAGCCCGCGAGCTCGACCAGCGGGCCGTAGTACTCGAAGATCCAGAACGTCGGCAGCGCGAACCAGCCGATGCGTCCGAACTTCCTCCGGAAGAGCATCGCCCGGTGGTACATCAGTGATTCCCGGAGTCCGCGATACCAGCGGCCCCGCTGCTTTCGGAGCGACGCGAAGCTCTCGGGGACTTCGGTCCACGCCACCGGATGCGGCAGGAAGGCGATCCGCTTCTGCTGCTTCTTGTCGCGCACGAAGCGGTGCAGGCGGACGACCAGCTCCATGT
>JBLMWC010000057.1:0-3946 GCA_050257015.1 Bacillota bacterium
CCCCACTCGCCGCCGAGGACCGAATAGAGTCCCCAGTGGATGAACATCCCGAAGCGCGCCTCGCGCCACCAGGCCATGCGGTCGCCGCGGGGCGTCGCGGCCGGCAGCGGCCAGCCGAGCAGCGGCAGGGCGCCGAGCGCGGCCGCGCCGGTCCGGATGAAGGTACGCCGGTCGGGCGGAAGGCGAACGGGGACGTCGGTCATGGATGCTCGGGTGCCGCGGGATGACGACTCCGGCCGGATCCGTCACATCAACATACGTCGGGGGCGGTGGGGCCGACAGGCGGGGCGGGACCGGTAGTCATTGCGAGGCCCCGCAGGGGCCGCGGAAATATCGTGGCTCATGGCGGCGCTCCGCTCATGAGCCGACGCTCGCCATGGGCGACCAGATTGCTTCGTCGCTTCGCTCCTCGCAATGACGCGCGGGGCGCCGCGCGTTCGACCGCCCCCGCCGTCCCCCTAGTCCACCCTCCGCACCGCCCGCGGCACGATCCCTACCGCCCGCGCCCGGGCGCGGAACTGCCGGCCGTGATCGAGCGCGTGGCCCGACTCCGCCTGCCACTGGTGCACCATCTCGTGCAGGAGGGTGTGCTCGACCTCGGCCCACGAATCGACGCGGAGGTGGCGGCGGCTGAGGGTGATCGCCTGCGGCCGCCCCGTCTCGAGACTGACGGCGAGCTCGCCGAGCCGGCGGCGCATCCGGCTGGAGAGCCGGATCGGGATCTCGCCGAGCTCGCCCGCGAAGTGCTGCTCGTTGAAGCGGCGGTGCGCGGCGCCCAGCC
Organism: Bacillota bacterium; assembly: GCA_050257015.1. Classification (GTDB taxonomy): domain Bacteria; phylum Gemmatimonadota; class Gemmatimonadetes; order Gemmatimonadales; family GWC2-71-9; genus JAICUF01. The sequence goes on from JBLMWC010000057.1 coordinate 782, forward strand.
GCTCGAGCACGGCGGCGTCGCCGGGCCGGGGCCGCTCGCCGGTGCTGCGCCGTGCCGCGGGCGGCACGTGGTGGTGGACGGGAAAGGCGAGGAACTCCCGCTCCGCGGCGCGGCGCGTCTCCCGGCGGCTGCCGCGGCGCAGAAAGGTGATGATGGCGAGGAGGACCCGATCGGGTGCGTACGCGTAGCCGGCGTGGAGCCGGAGCACGCGCCGCCGCAGCGTCAGCATCACGGTGCGGTTGGCATGGGTGCGGACTTCATCGACGTCGGTCAACCCGAGGCGGCAGAGCCGGGCCTCGAGGTCGGTGGGCTCAAAGAGGCTGATCGTCGGTCGCGGTGGAGACCACGGGCGGCCGGGCGGGGCCGCGCGCGAAGGTGTACTGATCGGACCGGAGGAACTTCCGGCCGGAGGACTCCCAGCGGAAATGCTGGATGTGCACCGACTCCGCGTCCAGCCGCACGACGTTGAACACCGACGGCCGGCGCCCGCGGGTCCGCGAGGTGTGGGTGCCGGCAGCGCTCACCGCCAGACGGCCGGCCACCTGTCCCGCTCCTTCCTGGTGATCGTGTCCGCAGAGGACGACATCGGCGCCGGTCTCCTGCAGCCGCCGGTGCGCCTGCCGCCAGTTGGCCAGCCCGTGGCGCCCCGAGATCTTCCCCGGTATGACGTTGTGGTGCATGACGATGATGCACGCCTCGGACGCCGGCGCGCGGGCGAAGACCTCGCGCGCGCGGTCGGTCTCCGCCTTCGGGAGATGTCCCTTCACGGCGATGTCGTTGGGATTCGCCGTCAGCGATCCGCCGGTGACGCCCCAGGCGGTCACCAGCCCCACGATGATGGCGCCCGGCACCTCGAGCACCGGGCCCAGGTCGTCACCGAAGTAGCGGCGGTACTTCCGGTAGAGCGGCGCCTTCCCGCGCATCCCGAACGGGCTGGCCCACCACTGCACGTCGTGATTGCCCGGCACCACGAGCACTGGTGCCACCCGCGCGAGCCGCCGGATGAACGCGTGCGCGGCCATGAACTCGCCGTGCCGCGCGCGCTGGGTCAGGTCGCCCGAGATGGCGATCGCGTCGGGCTTGAGGCCCGGCACGTAGTCCTCGATCTGCTCCAGCTGCACCAGATCGGCGTCCCGGCCGAAGTGGACGTCGGACAGATGGACGATCGAGACGTCCTTCCGGGCCGATGTCACCAGGTGACCCGCACCCGGTAGGTGAGGACGGCGTCCCCGCGCGCGGGAACGGTGATCCGGAACCGCGTCACGCTGGACGAGACCTTCTCCGGCTTCACCGAGCTCGAAACCACCGTCCACTCGCCGCGCCGCTCCTCGAGCACGTCCACCGTGGCGGTGCTGTCGGTCGCGTTGCTGATGGTGACGCGGTAGTCGGCCGTCGCGGTGGTACGCCAGACGCCCGCGACGACGCTGTCGCGCCGCGTCGTGTAGCTCGTCTGCACCCGCTTGGCGGTGAGGTCGAAGGCGTTGCCGGCGATGAGCCGGAGGTCCTCGCCCGCGGGCGTGTGGCCGGTCCCTGCCTCGCCGATCAGCTGGAGGCGGCCGGCGCTGTCGGCCTGGAAGAGCCGCGCGACGCCGCCGGGCAGCGGCCGGTCACCGAAGTCGGTCTTCCGCGGGCGCTTCAGCGTATAGCTTACCTCGACCGGGACCTCTTCCTCGTTGGGCTGCTGCGGGAGATAGCCCCAGATCGGCAGCTGGCCGTGCACGACGTAGTTCCGCTCGTAGCGGACCGTCGCCGGATCGAACATCGCGGCCGACGTCGTCTGGCCGGGGAGAAGGGTGAGCTTCTCCGGGACCGAGTAGAGATGGAACTCGCCCACGCGCTGCTCGGAGACCTGCATCGCTTCATCCTTGGCCATCGCCATCGCGGCGACCTGACCGCGGACCGCGTACTGGGGCGCCGGCGCGGCGGCATTCACCGATCCCGCGAGCAGCTGCACGTCGGCGCTGTCGGCCTTGAGCGTCTCCGACGTCACCACGGCGGCGCCGCCGACCCGCGCGTCCCCCGCCGCGCCGTTCCCGCCCAGCACGACCTGATAGCTCGCCTGCCAGCGCGCGCCCTGCGTGAAGTAGCCGAGCCGGAGGTTGTCACGGGCACCGGCGCTCTGCAGCGTGAGCGCGACGCTCGGCACGCTCACCACGAGATCGGCCGGGTAGAGCGGCTGCCCGGGCATGGTGAAGCTGACCCGGCCATCCGGCATCTGCAGCTGCAGCGGATCGGCGCTCAGCACGACCGCGCTCACCGTGTCGGCTGCCGCCGTGCCGTCGGGCCGGGTGCGCGGCGTCCGGAAGACGATGCGACGCCCCACCGCGCGGCGGAGCACGCTCGCCTCGTCCACCGCGCCGTCGTACGACGCGCGCACCACGTTGACCGCCGGATCGAGCGAGAAGAGGGTGGACGGGTCGGCGAGGCCGAGCGCGACGGTCTGGGTCGAGGCGCCGCCCGGCACCCGTACCGGCACCGTCCGGCGCACCAGCACCCGGCCGTCGTTGTAGATGGTGAGACTCGTCTGGGCCCGTCCCGCACTGCCGGCAAGCGTGACGAGCGCGAGGATGGTGGCGGCGTATCGCGCCGGGGTTCTGACTGCGGACATGATGCGCTCCCGATGAAGCGGTGCTAGCGCGGCAGGAACTCCATTGCTACGCGCGTCGCGATCCGCCGAAGGATGATGTACACGGCCACCACGAGCACCACCGCGTAGATGCGGGCATTCGGAATGGCGGGAAGCCGAAAGGAGACGTAGGCCGCTGCCAGTGCCGTCCCCGCGAGGGAGATGAGGCTGGACAGCCGATTTGCACGCCGCTTCCGGTCCTTCATGCAGTTGGCGCAGAGCTCCCCCCAGGCGAGGCCGTAGACGCGCTCGCCGCACTTCGCGCAGGGGACCTCAGCCCACCCGCCGGGCGACGGCATCCCCGAACTCCCGCGTGCTGGCCGTCCCGCCGAGGTCGCGGGTCCGGATGTTCTGACGGACGATCACGTCCTCCAGCGCGGCCCGCACGCGTTTCGCCCGCTCCACCTCGCCCACGTGATCCAGCAGCATCGCCGCCGCGAGCATCTGCGCCGACGGATTGGCGACACCCTTCCCCGCGATGTCCGGCGCGCTCCCATGCACCGCTTCGAAGATGGCGGCGGACGTCCCGATGTTGGCCC
>JBLMWC010000058.1:0-3122 GCA_050257015.1 Bacillota bacterium
CCCGCCAGCGCGCTCGTCAGCACCGTTCCCACGGTGTCGAGATAGATCGGAAGGCCGAGCTGATTGACGACGAAGCCGATGGCGAGGTTGATCGCCACAGCCGACGGCACGAGAGCGAGGAGTCTGGGCGACATGTATATTGAAAGGGTCTCCGCTGCAAACTTGAGGGTGGGCCGGTGTCGTGGCAACCCTGAACTATCGCCCGCACGGGCGTGTCACCATTGAAGCTTATGCGCCGACTCATCGTGCTCGCCTGCTGGGCCGCCATCGCGGCTCCCGCCGTTGCCGCCCAGTCCCGGCGCGCCGTTCCGCCCCCGAAGCCTTCGATCCTCGATGACATCCGCTACCTGGCCGATGACCGGCTGGCCGGGCGGCTCACCGGCTCGCCGGGGGCAGACACCGCGGCTGCCTACATCGCCCGGCGCTTCGAGCAGGTCGGGCTGCAGCCGGCGCCAGGCGGCTGGTTCCAGGCGTTCACGATCTCGCCTGACGCGCCGACGGCGCGGGCGGCGGGCGTCGGCGGGCTCACCGGCCGCAATGTGATCGGCGTGCTGCCCGGACACGACCCGGTCCTCCGCAACGAGAGCCTCATCATCGGCGCGCACTACGACCACCTCGGCGGCGGCGGCTACGGCGCGCTCGACGCTCCCGACAGCACGGGGAAGGTGCACAACGGCGCGGACGACAACGCATCCGGCGTCGCGGCGCTCATCCACATCGCCGATTCGCTGGCGGTCGCCCCGCCCGCACGGACCGTGATCTTCATCGCGTTCAGCGGCGAGGAGCTGGGGCTCTTCGGCTCGGCCGACTACGTGAAGCACCCGATCTACCCGCTGACCAACACGCTCGCCATGATCAACCTCGACATGGTCGGCCGGCTGCACAACCAGCGGCTCATCGTCTACGGCACGGCGACCGCGCGCGAGTTCCCCGCCCTGCTCGACTCGCTCAACACCCCGAAGCGTTTCGACCTGAAGAGCCAGGGCGACGGCTACGGGCCGAGCGACCAGTCGTCGTTCTTCGCCGCGCGGCGGCCGGTGCTGCACCTCTTCACCGATCTGCACGCCGACTATCACCGCTCCACCGACGACTGGGACAAGATCAACGCGCCCGGCGAGGCGCAGGTCGTGGCATTCGCCGTCGGCCTCGCGACCGCGCTGGGCAACCGCCCGACGCCGCTCACCTTCGTGGATCAGGCGCCGCCGCAGCCGCATGCCGGCGTCGCCGTCACCAGCGGCTATGGCGCGTACCTCGGCACGATCCCCGACATGACCGACAGCCCGGGCGGCGTGCAGCTGAGCGGCGTGCGGGCGGGCAGTCCGGCCGACCAGGCCGGCCTCCGCGCGGGGGACATCATCACGAAGATCGGCGCGCACGACGTCCCCAACCTCCAGGCGATGACCGACGCGCTCCGGGAGCACAAGGCCGGCGACGTCGTCGAGATCCGGTTCCGGCGCGGCACCGAGAACCTCGCCGTGAAGGCGACGCTCGGAACGAGGAGCTGAGCATGCCGGTCCTCGACTCGAGCCGGGTGATCGCCGCGCTGCGCGGCGCCTTTGCCCGCGAGGCCGACCGCGCCGAGATGCTCCGGCTCGCCGCCGAGAAGATCCAGGCCGCCGGTGCGCCGTACACCTCGGTGTACCTGTACATGCTCCACGGCGACGACCTCGTGCTCGAGGCGTTCGCGGGGCGGGAGACCGAACACACCCGCATCCCCGTCGGCCAGGGCGTCTGCGGCACCGCCGTCGCCACCGGCGAGGACCAGAACGTGGGCGACGTGCGCTCGATCGGCAACTACATCGCCTGCAACATCTGGACGCGCTCCGAGCTGGTGGTGCTCATCCGGCGTGGCCCCACGATCCTCGGACAGATCGACATCGACAGCGACGTCCCCGACCCCTTCACCCCGGAAGAGCAGGCCGAGGTCCAGGCGGTGGCCGAAGCGCTGGCGGTGCTGCTCTGACCGAGCAGACCGCCACCCGGCAGGTCCGAGGGGTTTCGCTCTTCGAGCGGCGGACCGGAGACGGTCCCGCCACCGTCGTGCTCCACGGCGGACCCGGCGCGCACTACGACTATCTCCTCCCCGGTTTCGATACGCTGGCCGTCGGCCGTACGCTCGTCTACTACGACCAGCGGGGCGGCGGGCGCTCCCCCGTTCCGCGTGACGTGCCGGTCGGCTGGCGGGAGCAGGTGGCCGACCTCGAGGCGCTGCGGCAGGTCTGGGGCATCGAGCGCCTTTGCATCGCGGGCTATTCGTGGGGAGCGCTGCTCGCGCTGCTCTACGCCACCGAGCACCCTGATCACGTCGAGCGGCTGGCGCTGGTCTCGCCCGCGCCGGCCTGGCGGGAGGCGCGCGAGCGCTTCGAGCGGGAGTTCGCGCGGCGGAATCTCGATCCGGCGCTTCAGGCCGAGCGGGCGGCGCTCCGGGCGAGCGGGCTTCGCGAGCAGGATCCCGAGGCGTACGCCCGCCGCATCTTCGAGCTGAGCGTGGTCCCCTACTTCCATGATCGCGCCCGCGTCCGTGACCTCACGCCGTTCCGCGTCACCGGCCGTACCCAGCAGGAAGTCTGGGAGAGTCTGGGTGACTACGATCTGCGTCCCGCCCTCGCACGGCTCGCCGTCCCTGCCACGGTGCTGTACGGCGAGGACGACCCGATTCCCGTCGACTCGGCCCGCGCCGTGGCGGACGGGCTCCGGGCCCCCTTTCATCCGCTTCCAGCCTGCGGCCACGTCCCCTACGTCGAAGCTCTCCCCGCCTTCACCGCGATCCTGAGCAGCTTCCTCGGCGGCTGATCCGACGCTGTTAAGCTTCGGCATGGAATCGACGCGCCCGACCCCGTTCGACCTGGTCTTCGGTCCGCTTGCCGAGGAGCGCTTTCCTCCGATCCGGGCGGCGTTCGAGGCGAGCCGCGGCAACCCGCGGGATCGCGATGCCTTCCTGATGGTCCGCGAAGTCATCCAGCTGGTCCACGATCTCCGTCCGGACGAGGGAATGGGAGAAGAGATCGGCCAGCTCGCCGCTTTCCTTCATCACGCCTACCTCTTCTGGCTCGCCGGCACGCCGACGCTCGAGATCACCCCCGCCGAGCTCGCCGGGCTGCTCCGGCAAGGTGCGCTCGTGC
>JBLMWC010000059.1:0-60004 GCA_050257015.1 Bacillota bacterium
CCGCCTCGACATGCGCCAGCCGCGCCACCTCGCTCCCGAGGAACGCGGCCACTACGGCGAAGAGCAGGAGCTCCTCGCCGACGAAGCGCAGATAGATCGCGACGGCGCCGCCGAGCAGGGCTCCGACCAGGAGCGCGCCCAGGATCTCCCAGCTGATCGATCCCACCGAGACACCGGCGCTCTGGGCGCCAGGCGCGAGCGCCCGGGCGATCGTCAGCGTTCCGCTGAAGAGGAGCACCACGACGACGTCGGTGAGCAGAACCACACCGAGGGTGGTCCGGGCGACAGGCCCCCGCGCATGCGTTTCGGTCAGCAGCGCCATCGTGACCGCCGGCGAATGCACGATGGCGATCGACGCCACCAGCACCGCGACGGCGACGACCTGGGCCGTCGGCAGCCCCCGCATGAACGGCACGTAGTGGCGCGCGGCATAGAGCGCCGCGCTGAGCGCGATGAAACCGATCACCAGCTCGACCGTCATCACCTTGAGGAGCGCGATTCCCCGCTCGCGCAGCTCCTCCCAGCGAAGCTCGGCGCCGGCGAGGAACGCGATGAGGGCGACGGCCAGCGCACTGACCGGCGCGAGTCGCGTCAGCGCTTCCTCACTGATCGTGCCGAGGGCCGCAGGACCGAACACCATCCCGGCGACCATGTAGCCGACGATGGCCGGCCCGCGCATCGCCTTGGCGATCTCGCCGACGGTGTAGGCGGCGAGAATGAGGAAGCCGAACGTCAGCAGCGCCTGCGAGCCGTACCCCGCGGAGCCGAGCGGCCGGAGCAGCTCGACCAGCCCGAAGACGATGACCAGAATGACGGCGCGACGCATCAGCGCTCCGGCGCGCCGGCGGCGGCGAGGGTGCCGCGGCGGTGGTGGCGCCGAACCACGGCGCGAACGAATCGCGCAGAGAGCAGGTCGGTCGCGAGCACCGAGACGAGCGCCGCGGTGAAGACCACGTTGGACAGGTCGGAGTCGTCGAAGATGCGGTAGTTGAGCGCGATGGCCGCGGCGAGACTGCCCTGCCCGACGAGCGCGAGTCCCCAGTCACCTCCCAGGGCGCCGGACATCCCGCTGAGCCGGGTCGCGACACGCGCACTCCCGATCTTCGCGAACAGCCGGATCACGATGAAGGCCGCGATCGGGAGGACCCAGAGCCGGCCCGGCACCCGCCACGCCGCGCCGGCGAAGATGAGCAGGACCAGGTAGAGCGGGTGTTGAACCCGGTGGAGTACGATCCCGATTTCGTGGCGGTTCCGCGCCGTGTTGGCGAGAATCGCGCCGATCAGCATCGTCGGGAGGAGCGGTGAAAGCCGGGCGTAGGCCGCTGTTCCGCTCGCGAGGGTGATGGCGGCGGCGAGCGCGATGAAGAGGCGGTCCGGGTCGCGCTCGCTGCCCAGGAAGAGATGATAGAGGATGCCGCCGACGAGGCCGATGCCGATCGTGATCACCGCCCACTCGGTCGGGGTGGGTGGCCGGATGTCGCCGGGCGGGGGAACGTGCACGATGCACAGGACGATCCCGAAGGCCAGAACCCCGACGGCGGCGTCCATCCCGCCGGTCACCTGCAGCTGCCGGAGCAGGGGGGTGCGCGCCGCCCGGTCGCGCGCGAGCCGCCGGGCCGCGAGTGCGATGCCCGACGCCGATGTCGTCACCGCGATGGCGCCCAGGCTCGCCGCCGGGGCGATCGCGTCGATCAGCGGGATCTCGAGCAGGCGGGTGAGAATCGCGAGCATCGCGCCGCCCACGATCGCCACGACGAGCACCGCCTCGATGAAGGCGACCTGGTACAGCTCGCCGCGGAAGCGGAGCATGCGCTTCAGGTGGAACTCGGAGCCGATCACCGCCCCCATCCACCCGATGGCGAGCGTGATGAAGGGGCCAAAGCTGTCGATGACGTTGGCACTGATGAGCCCCGACACCCGCGGCCCGAGGAGCACGCCGAGGATCAGATACTCGGCGCCGGACACGATGAGAAACCGGCGTGCCAGGGCCCCCGCCGCGAGTCGCGCGGCGAGATAACCGGCCGCGACCACGGCCACGAGGATCAGCCCGGAGGTCATCGCCAATCCTACGCCTCCGCGGATTGGCAGGGCAACCCTTCGGGGCGGGCCGGGAGTGGCGCGGCCGCGGACTCCGGGACAAGTTTAGCGTGAACCCAGTGGGCGCCGGCCCGGAGCGATCATGAACGACCTCATGAAGCAGCGCATTCTGCGAAGCCTCGAGGCGCTGTCGGACGAGCGCGGCTACCAGATTCTCGACTACATCGAGTTTCTCGAGAGCAAGTACGGCGAGCGGTCCCGGCCGACCGGCATCCTGGCCCGGTTGACCGAGACGGTGGAAGACACGATGCGCGCCGGCAAGCTGCCGATCAAGGCGATCAGCGGCACGATGGGCATCCTCGACAGTGCGACGAAGGTGATGAAGGGCGTGGCCGCGGCGGGCCAGGCCGTCGTCGAGGAAGCGGTCAAGGCGACCGAGAGTGGCACGAAGCGCGAGCTGCCGCCCGCCAAGCCGCAGTCGAGCACGGGGAGCTGACGCTCCCCGTTTCAGCAGTTCCCCCAGAGACCGGGACAACCATGGCAACGACCATCGAGGCCCCGCCGGCCGCGCCGGCCGGCGAGCAGGACTTCATTCGCGGCATCGGTCCGCTCCAGGCGATCTCCCTGGTGGTCGGCACGATGATCGGCTCGGGCATCTTCATCGTCTCGTCCGATATCAGCCGCCAGGTGAACGCCTGGGGTCCCGGCGGTCTCATGCTCGTCTGGCTCCTCACCGGCGCCATGACGCTGGCCGGTGCCTTGGCCTACGCCGAGCTCGCGGCGATGATGCCGCGCGCCGGCGGCCAGTACGTCTTCCTCCGCGAGGGGCTCTCGCCGGCGGTCGGCTTCCTCTTCGGATGGACCCTCTTCACCGTCATCCAGACCGGCACCATCGCGGCGGTGGCGGTCGCGATGGCGAAGTACCTCGCCGTCTTCTTCCCCTCGCTGAGCGATACGATCTTCCTCTCGCTCGGCAGCATCCGCCTGCCGGGATCGGCCGAGGCGATTCCGCTCGGCGTGTCGGTCCAGCGGCTGGTCGCCATCGCGAGCATCGCCTTCCTCACCGGGATCAATGCTCTGGGCGTCGCAATCGGTGCCCGGCTGCAGACGTTCCTGACCGTCATCAAGGCGCTCGCGCTGGCGCTGCTCGTGCTCCTCGGCATCGCCATCTTCCGCCGGGCGGACGTCGTGGCAGCCAACTTCAACTCGACGACGTTCTGGGGGACCGGCAACTGGGGACTCCTCATGCTCCCCGCGATCGGCGCCGCGATGGTCGGCTCGCTCTTCTCGGCCGACTCCTGGAACAACGTCACCTTCGCGGCGGCGGAGGTGCGTAATCCGACCCGGAATCTTCCCCGGGCACTCGCGATCGGCACCGGTCTCGTGACGCTGCTCTACATTCTGGCCAACGTCTCCTACCTGAGCGTCCTGCCCTTCGCCGGAGATGCGAACGGCGCCAGCGCGCTCGCCCGCGGCATCCAGCACGCGACGCAGGACCGCGTCGCGTCCGCGGCCGTCGACGTCATGCTCGGCAGCGCCGGCGCCGCGGTGATGGCGGGGCTGATCGTGATCTCGACCTTCGGATGCAACGCCGGCCTCGTGCTGGCGGGCCCCCGCGTCTACTACGCGATGGCGGAGGATCGCCTCTTCTTCCGCCGCGCGGGCGAGCTGCACCCGCGGCACCGGACGCCGGTCTTCGGGCTCGCGGTCCAGGCGGTGTGGGCGTCGGTGCTCTGCCTGAGCGGCACCTACAACCAGCTTCTCGACTATGTGATCTTCGCGTCGGTCCTGTTCTACTTCCTCACGACGCTGGCCCTCTTCCGCCTCCGGCGGAAGCGGCCCGATCTGCCGCGGCCCGTGAAGGCGTTCGGCTACCCCGCCGTGCCGGCGCTCTATCTCGTCGCGGCCGGGGCGCTGATGGTCATCCTGCTCATCAAGAAGCCGCTCTTCACCTGGCCCGGGCTCATCATCGTCGCCCTGGGCATTCCGGTCTATCTCATCTGGCGCCGGTCCGCCTTGATTTCCCGGTAAATCGGCCCTACTCTACGAGATGGAACCCTCGACGCTCAACGGCCCTTCCGCCCCTCCCGGGGGTGTGGAGGGCCGTCGCGCACCCGCCGCAGACGCTCGCGTGGAGCAGCCGCCGACGCCCCGGATCCGGGCGCAGGTCGGACTGACCTTCGACGACGTCCTGCTCGTGCCGCGACACTCCTCGGTCCACCCGCGCGACGTCTCGACCCGGACCCGTCTCACCCGCACGATCCCCCTCAACATTCCGCTGATCTCGGCCGCGATGGATACGGTCACCGAAGCCGACATGGCCATCGCCATGGCGCGCGCCGGCGGGATCGGGGTGATCCACAAGAACATGTCCATCGACCGGCAGGCCGCCGAGGTGGACCGCGTCAAGCGGAGCGAGAGCGGGATGATCCTCAACCCGATCACGCTCGGCCCCGACCGCCCGCTCCGCGAGGTGGTCGCGCTCATGCGGCGCTTCAAGATCTCCGGCGTCCCCATCGTGGACGGCCAGGGCAAGCTCGTCGGCATCGTCACCAATCGCGATCTCCAGTTCGAGCGGAACCTCGACCAGCCGATCGGCGAGGCGATGACCCGCGAGAATCTGGTCACGGCACCGGTCGGTACCGGGCTCGACGACGCCGAGCGGATGCTCGCGCTCCACCGGATCGAGAAGCTGCCGGTGGTGGACGACGACGGCGTGCTCCGGGGCCTGATCACGGTCAAGGACATCTTCAAGCGTCGGGAGTTTCCCAACGCGAACAAGGATCAGCACGGCCGGCTCCGGGTCGCCGCGGCCGTCGGCGGCACACCGGGCGACCTGGCCCGCGCGAAGGCGCTCCTCGGTGCGGGCGCCGACGTGATCGTCATCGACTCGGCGCACGGGCACAGCGAAGGGGTGCTCGGCACCCTCGACACCCTCCGGCGGACGTTCCCCGACGCGCAGATCATCGCGGGCAACGTCGCCACCGAAGCGGGGGCCCGCGAGCTGGTGCGGCGCGGCGCCGATGCGGTGAAGGTCGGCATCGGGCCGGGCAGCATCTGCACGACGCGCGTCGTCACCGGCGTCGGCGTGCCGCAGGTGACGGCGATCATCGATGCCGTGCGCGGCGCCGGCGACGTGCCGATCATCGCCGACGGCGGGATCAAGTACTCGGGCGACATGGTGAAGGCGCTCGCCTCGGGCGCGGCGTCGGCCATGATGGGATCGATGCTCGCCGGCACCGAGGAGAGCCCCGGCGAGAGCGTGCTGGCCGAAGGGCGCCGCTTCAAGATGATCCGCGGCATGGGCAGTCTCTCCGCCATGCAGGACGGCTCGGCCGACCGCTACTTCCAGGAAGGCGAGATGGCGCCGTCGAAGTGGGTTCCCGAGGGAATCGAGGGCCGGGTGCCGTACAAGGGCGCCGCGGCCGACGTGATCTACCAGATGGTGGGCGGTCTCCGCAGCGGCATGGGCTACTGCGGCGTCGCCGACATTCCCGCGCTCCAGCGCGACGTCGAGATGATCCAGGTGACGTCGGCCGGACTCCGGGAATCGCATCCTCACGACGTGACCATCACGCGCGAGGCGCCGAACTACAGTGCGTGAGGCGGCCCCCGCCGCCTCAGCCTGACCGCTGTCCGTCCCAATTCTCCAAACGAGGGATCCGATGAGCGTACCCGACGTGAAGAGCGCCCCACCGCCGCGCCCATTGACCTCCGGCGGCGGGACCGGACTCTGGGCCACCAAATCCATCACCGCGCTTCGGGCGGAGGCTGAGGCCACCGGGGAGCGGTCGCTGAACCGCACGCTCGGCGCGCTGAACCTCACGATGCTCGGGATCGGCGCGATCATCGGCGCCGGCATCTTCGTGCTCACCGGCCTCGCGGCTGCCCTGCACGCGGGCCCCGCGGTGCCGCTGTCGTTCGTCTTCGCCGCCATCGCCTGCGGTCTGGCCGGCCTCTGCTACGCCGAGATGGCGAGCGCGGTGCCGGTGGCCGGCAGCGCGTACACCTATTCGTACGCCACGATGGGCGAGTTCATCGCCTGGATCATCGGCTGGGACCTGGTGCTCGAGTACGCGATGGGAGCCGCCACCGTCGGCGTGGGCTGGTCGGGGTACTTCGTCAGCATGCTCGACTACTTCGGCATCCATATCCCGACGGCGCTTACGTCGGCGCCGCTGATCCACTGCAGCGCGGCCGACGTCACCAAGGCGGTGACGCACTGCGCCCAGGCGGGCTGGAACCAGACGGGTGCCCTCTTCAACCTGCCGGCCGTCGCGATCGTCCTCCTCGCGACGACGATCCTCGTGATCGGCATCGAGGAGTCGGCCAAGGTCAACAACATCATCGTGATCCTCAAGATCGCGGTGGTGCTGATGTTCATCGCCTTCGGCTTCAAGTACATCAACACCGGCAACTGGCACCCGTTCATTCCCGAGAACACCGGCGTCTTCGGCCAGTACGGCTGGAGCGGCGTCTTCCGCGGCGCCGGGCTGATCTTCTTCGCCTACATCGGCTTCGACGCGGTGAGCACCGCCGCGCAGGAGGCGAAGAACCCCCAGCGCGACATGCCGATCGGCATCCTCGGCTCGCTCGCGATCTGCACCGTGCTGTACATCCTGGTCTCACTGGTGCTCACCGGGCTCATCAAGTACGACCAGCTCAACGTGGCGCACCCCGTGGCCTACGCCGTCGAGAACATCGCCGGCCTCCACTGGCTCACTCCGTTCATCACCATCGGCGCCGTTCTCGGTCTCGGTTCCGTCGTGCTCGTGATGCTGCTGGGCCAGTCGCGCGTGTTCTACTCGATGTCGCGTGACGGGCTGATGGGACCGTGGGCCGGCAAGGTGCATCCGAAGTACCGCACGCCGTATCTCTCGACGATCTACGTCGGGCTCATCGTGGCGGTGATCACCGGAACGTTCCCGATTCAGCTCCTCGGCGAGCTGGTCAACATCGGCACGCTGCTGGCGTTCGTGCTGGTGTGCGCCGGCGTCTGGATCCTCCGGCACAAGCGCCCCGATCTGGAGCGGCCGTTCCGCACCCCGCTGGTGCCGCTGGTGCCGATTCTGGGAATCCTGTCGTGCTTCGGCCTGATGGCGACCCTCCCGGGCGATACCTGGTTGCGTCTCCTGGTGTGGCTCCTCATCGGGTTCGTGATCTACTTCAGCTATGGCCGCAAGCACAGCCACCTGCAGCAGGAGATCGCGGCACGGCGGCCGACGACGCCCTGACGGGGCTGCCGTCGCCCGGACATTCGAAGCGCCGCCGCGAGGCGGCGCTTTCGTTTCATGCCGCATCGTGAATTCGCGGCGCTCGCCTTCGCGTCGGGACGTCTGTGATTGACAGAGGGGAATTTTCGTCATAACCTGGCGCGCCCCTGTCGGGCGCTCACCGCCATTTCCCCGGATGCGAGGCGCGCATGGATCTGTTCCGTCGGAAGAGCGTCACCCAGCTGCAGGCTGAAGCCGAGGCCGACCACAGTCTGAAGCGGTCGCTCGGCGTCATCAACCTGACCGCGCTCGGCATCGGCGCGATCATCGGCACCGGCATCTTCGTGCTGACCGGGACGGTGGCGGCGCAGAACGCCGGCCCGGCGGTGGTCCTCTCGTTCGTGCTGGCGGGGATCGCGTCGGTGTTCGCCGCGCTCTGCTACAGCGAGTTCGCCTCGCTCGTGCCGATGGCGGGGAGCGCCTACACCTACGGGTATGCCACGCTGGGCGAGCTGGTCGCCTGGATCATCGGCTGGGACCTGATCCTCGAGTACGCGCTGAGCGCCACCACGGTCGCGATCGGCTGGTCCGGCTACGTCGTCTCCTTCCTCGCGGACATCGGCATCCACGTGCCGGCACACTTCCAGGCGGCGCGCGGCACCGTCGTCACCCTCGCCGACGGCACGACGACCACGGCGGTCTTCAACCTCCCCGCGGTGCTCATCATCGCAATCGTCACGACGTTGCTGGTCATCGGCATCCGGGAGTCGGCCAACGTCAACAACGTGATCGTGTTCATCAAGCTGGCGGTGGTGCTGCTGTTCATCGCCCTGACGATCAAGGCGGTGAACCCGGACAACTGGCATCCCTTCATCCCGGCCAACACCGGGAGCCGGGAGCACTTCGGCTACACCGGGGTCGTCGCCGGCGCCGGTATCGTCTTCTTCGCCTACATCGGGTTCGACGCCGTGAGCACCGCCGCGCAGGAGGCGAAGAACCCCCAGCGCGACATGCCGATCGGCATCATCGGCTCGCTGCTGGTGTGCACGATTCTCTACATCGTCGTCGCGGCGATCGCGACCGGCGTCCTGCCCTACACCCAGCTCGATGTCCCCGATCCGATCGCCAAGGTCGCGGACGCCGCGGGGCTCGGCTGGATCTCGTCGCTCATCAAGCTGGGCGCGATCGCGGGGCTCACGTCCGTCATCCTGGTGCAGCTCCTCGGTCAGTCACGGGTGTTCTACTCGATGTCGCGCGACGGTCTCCTTCCGCCGTTCGTGAACCGGATCCATCCGCGCTTCCGGACGCCGTGGATCACCTCGATCGTGACCGGCATCGCCGTCGCGATTCCGGCGGCGATCCTCCCGGTGCGCGACGCGGCGAAGCTCGTCTCCATCGGGACGCTGCTCGCCTTCATCATCGTGTCCATCGGTATCATCGTGCTGCGGGTGCGCGAGCCCGACCTGCCGCGGCCGTTCCGGACTCCGCTCGTCTGGTTCGTCGCCCCGGCGGGGGCGCTGTCGGCAGCGTACCTGATGTTCTACCTGGACATCGAGACCTGGATCCGGCTCCTGGTCTGGCTCGCCATCGGGCTCACGATCTACTTCCTCTACGGCCGCCACCACGCGCGGGTGGCGTCGTAGTCATCGATTATCTTGCGGAATGCCGACTTCCCTGACCCCCGAGAAGGTCGCTGCCGCGAAGGGCCTGGCCGCCGTCCTGGAGCCGGGCAAGCGGGTCTGCCTCACGACCCACGTCAATCCCGACGGCGACGGGCTCGGCAGCGAGATCGGGCTGCTCCACCTCCTCCGCACCCGCGGAGTGGACGCGGTGGTGACCAATCCGACCCCGACTCCCAGCCGCTTCGGCTTCCTCTTCGATGAGATGCCGGGATGCGACCGTTCCGCGCAGGCGATCAAGGAGCTGCGCCGGGCGGATGTGATCGTAGTGCTGGACATCTCCGACCTCGGCCGGCTCGGGATGCTCTGCGACACCGTCCGGGACGCCGGGGTACCAGTCGCCTGCGTGGACCACCACGTGAGCGACGGAATGCTCCCGCCCGGCCCCCGGTATCTCGATCCGACCGCGGCCGCGACCGGCGAACTGATCTACGAGATCGCACTGGCCAACAACTGGCCGCTGACGCCCGATGTGGGGCAGGCGCTCTACGTCGCGCTGCTGACCGATACCGGCGGCTTCCGCTTCAGCAATACCCGCCCACGCACGCTCCGCGTCGCCGCCGATCTCCTGGAGACCGGCGTGGACGCCGAGCAGATCTATCTCGACGTGTATGCCAAGGCACCTGAGGGGCGCCCCCGGCTCTTCGCCGAGGCGCTGCAGACGCTGGTCGTCGAGCCGCAGCACGGGCTCGCCTGGGTCACCGTACCCCCCGGCGCGATCGAGCGGCTCGGGGTAACCTCCGATGACCTGGACGGCGTGGTCGAGTTCCCCCGCTCGATCGAGGGGGTTCGCATGGCGCTCCTCTTCCGCGAGGCGGCCCAGGGCCGGATCAAGGTGTCGCTGCGCTCGGTCGGCAACGTGGACGTCGCCGAGTTCGCGCGGCAGTTCGGCGGCGGTGGGCACCGCAAGGCCGCCGGTCTTTCGGTCGTCGGCTCGATGGTGGACGTGCAGGGAACGGTGCTCGAGGCGGCGCGGGAATATCTCGCGTCGGCCAACGGACACCCTTGAGTGGCCCCCGCGCCACCTTATATTCGCGCCATGGACATCTTTGACCGCATCGAGCAGTCGCTGGACACCCTCCGTCCCTATATCGCCTCGCACCGGGGCAACGTCGAGGTCGTGGACTTCGACGAAGGGGAAGGCACCCTCCTCGTTCGCCTGGGCGGAACCTGTCAGGGCTGCTCCGCCTCCACCGTCACGCTCAAGCAGGGGATCGAGACGCGGCTCAGGGAGATGGTTCCCGAGGTGCGGCACGTCGAGGCGGTCTGATGACTGATGCCCTCGAAGCGCGCGTCATCAGCGCGCTGGCCGGGATCCAGAATCCCCGGCTCGAGAACGATCTCATCTCCTCCGGCATGGTCCGCGACCTCGACGTCGCGGCCGACGGCCGCGTCAGCTTCACCTTTCTCCTCGCCTCGGACGATCCCGCCACGCTGGTCCGCGCGGCCCGGAGCGCTGTGCGCGCGATTCCCGGCGTCGGCGAGGTCAAGATCAACGTGACCAATCCGACCGCCCCGGCCCGCGCCACCCACGGCCCGCCGTCCTCCGAGGGGATGCCGGCGCCGCCGCCGGCGATGGACCAGCCCAACCTCGGTCGCATCCTCGCGGTGAGCTCGGGGAAGGGCGGCGTGGGAAAGTCCACCGTCGCCGCCAACCTGGCGGTCGCGCTGGCGGAAGCAGGATTCCGGGTCGGCGTGATGGACGCCGACATCTACGGGCCGAACATGCCGCGCATGTTCGGCATCCTGGAGAAGCCGCCGGTCAGCGGCGGGAAGATCCAGCCGCTCTCGGCCTACGGCGTGAAGCTGATGTCACTCGGCTTCCTGATCGAGCGGGATGCTCCGGCAATCTGGCGCGGGCCGATCATCATGAAGATCATCCAGCAGTTCCTGCGCGATGTCGACTGGGGCGAGCTCGACTACTTCATCGTGGACATGCCCCCCGGCACCGGTGACGCCCAGCTCTCGCTGGTGCAGTCGGTGCACGTCTCCGCCGCGCTCATCGTCACGACGCCGCAGGAGGTCGCCGTGGGCGACGCACTCCGCGGCGCGAAGATGTTCGAGCGGGTCGGCGTGCCCGTCATCGGGATCATCGAGAACATGAGCGCGTTCACCGATCCCGAGAGCGGACGGCGCTGGGAGCTCTTCTCGTCGGGTGGCGGACTCCGCCTGGCGGAGGAGCTGGGGGTGCCGCTCCTGGGCTCGGTGCCGCTGCAGCCGGGACTCGCGGAGCTCGCCGACGGCGGCAAGCCGATCATGCTCGCGGCCCCCGACAGTCCCGCCGCGGCGGCGCTCAGGAGCGCCGCCGACCGGGTGCGCGAGGAGCTGGGCGGCCGCTCCGTCGCGCTGCCGATTCTCCGCGGTTGAGCGCCGCGCCGCGCGGCATCATCGCGCTCCTCACCGATTTCTCCACCGCCGATTCCTACGTAGCCGAGATGAAGGGCGTGATCCTCAGCGCCCTGCCGGAGGCGACTCTGGTAGACGTCACCCACTCGATCCCTCCCGGTGACGTCCGGAGCGGTGCGCACGTCCTCGGCCGGGTCTGGCGCCGGTTCCCGCCCGGCACCGTGCACCTCGCCGTGGTGGATCCCGGCGTCGGCACTGCGCGCGCCGCGCTCGCGGTCGCTGCCCACGACCGCTTCTTCGTCGGCCCCGACAACGGGCTCTTCACCCCGGTACTGGGCGATGCCTCCGCGATCGTGGAGCTGCCGACGCCGCCCGATGCGTCGCCCACCTTCCACGGCCGCGATCTCTTCGCGCCGGCCGCCGCCACCCTCGCGGGAGGGCAGCCGATCGCTTCTCTCGGCCATCGCCTGGCCGGCGAGCCGGTCCGCCTCGCCTACCCCGAGCCGCATTACGAAGGGAAGACCGTCGTTGGCGAGGTCACCTACATCGACCGCTTCGGGACTCTCGTCACCAACCTCACGCCCGAGCTCGTGCCGTCGTACGCGCGCGTCGAGATCGAGGACGTCGATGCCGGTCCGCTGCGGCGCACCTTCGGCGACGTGCCGACCGGCGGACTCGTCTGCTATGTGGGATCGGGTGGGGAAGTGGAGATTGCGGTGCGTGACGGCTCGGCGGCACGCCGGCTGGGGATCGGTGTCGGCGGGAGGGTGCGCGCGCGGCTCGGCTGAGCGAAGCTAGGGGGCCGGACCCGGTGCCGGCCCGATTCCCCGCAGACGGCTGAAGGTCCTCCGGAAGAACCCGAACAGCTTCCAGATGATGAACGTCGCGATGACGACAAGCACCACGACGATCCCCGCCGTGAGGATCGGGTGCGTCGACGCCAGCCAGCTGAGCCCCACCGCACCGATATCCTCCGCCGTGCTCAGGAACCAGTTGCTGAACGGCTCAGGGCTCGTGTTCGCCGCCGCGCGCATCGACGCCTTGGCGCCGTGCGACGTGAACGCAACGCTGCCGGCGAGGAGTGCCGCCGCGAGCTTCCACGCCGCCGGCACGTCGCCGAACGCGCTGTACGCGATCAGCGCCGCCGCGGGCGGCCGGATGAAGGTGTGGATCGCATCCCACGCGCTGTCCACCACCGGAATCTTGTCGGCGATGAACTCCACCACGAACATGGCGAGGGCGACGCCGATGATCAGCGGACTGGCGAGGATCTGAAGGGAAGGCGGGAGCTGGACCAGGCCGAAGCGCTGGAAGAGGCCCGCGGCAGCGACGGTCGCGTAGAGGTTGAGACCCGACGCGAACGATGTGCCGAGCGTGAAGCCAAGCGTCTGGAGCGGAGTCAGTTCACCCACTCGACGTCAACGCCGCCGAGTGTCGAGGAGAGGGCCAGGTCGAGCCGCCGTGTCGTTCGCGCATATCCCGGGGAAAGATACGCGTTTCCCTGCCGTGTCCAGCCCGCGGCCGGGAAGCTCGACAGGAAGCGGTCGAGGGTGAGCCGGATGCCGAGATCGCGCGGCAGCCGGAGCGTGAGCGCGCCGACGGCCATGTGGGCGTCGACCTGCGCACCCGACGTCCAGGCGCCGCCCAGGTCGAGCAGCACCTTGCCGACGCCGCCTTCGAACCGGACCCGGCGGCACCGGCTGTTCCCGAGACCGAGTACCGAGATGTCAGCCGCGCCGGCCGTGATCTCGGCCCGCTCGCAGTGGCCGGCGGTCGGGCGTGAGAACCGGAGAGTGGTGCGGCTCGCGCCGGTGGTCATCCGGAGGCTGCTCAGCTGAAGCCCGCCCAGCTCGAGGTCGGCTTCGGCGGCTCCGAGCTGAAGCGCGAGATCGAGCGCGACGGCCGGAGACAGCGTGATGTACGCGGTCTGGTCGAGCTGGCGGCGGGCGCCGATGTGGAAGCCGCCCGATCCGGCACTCGCGAGACCGAGGCGCACCGAGCCGGTACCGGCGTCGAACTCGCTCAGCGGGAGGTAGCGCTCCGGGTCGTACGACATGCTGACGCGGTAGAGATCCCGTTCGGCTCCGGGGGCCAGACGCAGCGTGCCCGCGCCGTAATCGACGCGGGCGGCCAGGCGACTCTCTCCGTGCAACTGCCGCGACGTCGAGAAGTCGCGGAGCGTCTGCGCCGTCAGCGCGGCCGGGGCGAGCAGGATCAGGCCGGCCGCCGCAAGGCGGAGCATCACGGTCCGCCGGTCGGGCTGCGCGTCACGCCCGGCCGCCGCACCGCCGGCACGCCGAACTGCGGCGTCGCCCAGAGATACTCGTCGGTCAGTGCCTCGGGCGGGATGATCCGCCCGGCGAAGTTCTCGCGCACGCCGGCCCGGCTCAGGAGCGCCGCGCCGAATCCCGCCGTGCCGAGGAGCCAGGTGAGGAGGATCGCCGCGCCGCGCACGAGGTCGCCGGCGATCGGCACCCAGCCGAACAGCGCCCACGCCGCCCACAGCGCCAGCATTGCCGCGAGGCCGGTCGCGAGGAACCGGTAGCTGTTGGCTGAGGCCACGACCGTTCCCCGTGCCAGGCGGCGGCGCGTGTAGGTCTCGCCGAGCGCATGCGCCACCGCGAGATAGCCGCCGACCAGTCCCACTACCGCGAGCAGCACGTACGCCACGACGGCGAACGGCAGGAGCAGAATTCCCGCGACGCTCAGCACGAGCCCCACGACGATCATGCCGAAGGTGGGGAGGAGCAGGATCTGTCCGAGCAGACCGGTGATGAAGGCGCGGCCGAACGAGTGGGAGACGGTATCCGAAACGATCTCGAGGTTGTGCCGCCCGAATGCCACGAGGCCGAAGCCGAGGACGGCGAGCGTCACGAGGACGCCGGCGAGGCCGGCCACCCGGCGAAGCGTGAGCTGCAGCGGAGAGAGTGACGCCTCCGACTGGGCGATGGCCGCGCTCAGCGTGCGGATCTCGCCGTCCACGACGCCGCCCTGCTCACGCACCTTGCCGTGGATCGCCAGCACGTCGCCCGCGATGACGGCGCCCGGGTGCACGATCACGTTGCCGTCCACCGTCACCAGATTCCCCTGGACCCGCCCGTAGACGTCGGCATCCCCCCGCACCACGAGCAGGTGGCCAGTGACGGTCTGGTCGGAGCCGACGCTGTAATCGCCGAGGCGGGCATGGCCGCCGGTCACGGTGACGCGGATCTGCGCCGGCGGCGTGCGGGTGAGCGGAGCGAGCCGCGACTCGATCTGCGAGGGACGGCTGAGGTCGCTCAGGTCGATCGTGGGATCGTTCGGCCCCGCGGCCGGCAGCGCCTGCGGACGGATGCCCGCCTGCGAGGTGTCATGGTCTCCGCGGAGCTGCTGAATGATGCCCCAGATGTCGCGGGCGGCTTCGATTGCAGGGCGGCGCTCGGCATGGCCGGGGCGGGGGAGGGCCAGAACGAGAGCGAGTGCCGCGGCCAGAACTCTAGGCGTTCGCATGCGACACCGGCCCCGACGGCGCCGTCATCAGCTTCCGGAGGGCCAGCACCCCGCCCGCATAGGTGAGCGAGGCCAGCGCCGACATCGCCGCGAGGCGGGCCGGCGAGCCGACGAGCCCGCGGAGGCCTCCGTACCACGGCTGCTCGATCACGCCTGAGACGACGCTGCGGAGTCCGGTCCAGAGCCACTGGCCGGCCGACGCGGCGAGCCAGCTGCCGGCGGCCGCGATCGTCTCGCGATGCGACAGACTCCAGACGACGCTGACCGCCATCGAGCCAACCACGATGACGGCCAGCATCGCGGCGACCGCGAGCGAATGCCGCGTCGCGAAGAGGCGACGCCGGGCGGTCTGCATCGAGCGGAGGGCGAACGGATCGGGAACCGCCACGGAGGCCATCACGCGGTCGGCGAAGAGCGGGGACGGCGAGAAGATCGTGAGGCCTGCGAGCTGCGCGGTCAGCACCCGGTCGGCTTGCGCGGCCTCACGGCACTCGGCGCAGGAATCGAGGTGCTCCTGTTCCGTGGTGCCGAGGTGTCCGGCGAGCCAGGCATCGATGTCGTCAACCGACAGATGCGTGTCGGGGCGTCGGGTCATAAGTGAGCCCTCCTACGGGGGCGTTTCAGGGAAGGTTTCACTCAACGATCGAGGGCACAGAGGACCAATAGGGAACACTCGAGACCATCAACCCGGGCCGGACTATCGCGCCGGCGAGTCGGATGTGGTCGCACCCGGTCGCGGACGGCGGAGACGATGCCGGCGAGCTCATCTCTATTTCGCCGTCGACGCGCTGGTCAGGTTGCGGATTTCTGCTATCCCATCCCGTACCTTCCAATCGAGGAACATCTTCCCCAGCTCGGCCGACGATCTCCGCGGGTCGCCCTCGACGCCAACCTCCCCCAGAGACAGGGGGCTGCCGGGCGGTGGGACTGGACCACCCACAATAATCTTGTCGGGGCGAACATATCGTGCATCGATGGCCCATAAGAGGGACATGTCCGAGACCCCTGCATGCCGGCTGGGCGGGTACCCGTGTTCCTTGAGGTAGCGCTCGATTTCTCCATTCGCTTTCGTGTACGCATCGCTCGAGTAGAACACACGGACGCCCGCTGACCGGTGCCTTTCATCCAGCTTGCTGGCCAGGGCCTTCAGGGGCGGCTGATTCCCGTCGTGGTCGCCCATCAGAATGATGAACTTGAACCCCGTCTTCACCATGCTCTCGGCAACCTCTTCGTTAACCCGGGAAAAGGTGTCTTCCGACAAATTGACCGTGCCCGGAAACCGGCTTTCGTCAGAGGTAGGAGCAAACGGCATGACCGGCGCGACCAGAGCATCGCCCAACTCTCGCGCGATGCGCTCACCGAGGTAGCGCGCCCGAACGACGTGTTTTCCGAGCGCCACGGCCGGTCCTGTTGCCTCGGTGCTGCCATTAAAGATCAGCACCGTTGTCTTTCCTGCCTTGATGGCGTCACGTACTTCCGTTGTCGTCATCTCTTCCATCATCACGGGCGCCTGAGGCGGCTCTGCGCCGTGCGCGCTGCGCGCCGACATGGCGATTACAGGGGCAATTGCAAGGAAGAAGCGGTTCATATGAGCCTTTCCTGCTTTGTTTGACTTGAACAGCTCTAACCACATCCGACGGCAATCGGGAATGCTGTTGCAGGGTGTCCATCGCATGCCGGAGTTCTTCGACTGCGCTGCGCCACTCCTCCAGGTGCTCGAGTGCCACGCGGTCAATCATCTGCCGGAACGGCTCATTCCTTCAGATGCGCCAGAGAGAGTCGCAATTCGTTCCGCGCGCGGTGGATGTAGGTCTTCACCGTCCCGAGCGGCAGGCCGAGGATTTCGGCGATCTCCTCGTAGGGACGTCCTTCCACGTGACGCAGCAGGATGCACGAGCGATACTCGGGACGGAGCCGCGCGATGGCGGCCTCGATCTCCCCGCCGAGCTCGCGTGCCTCGACCTCCTCGAGGGCGGTCTCCTGCCGGTCGCCGATCTGCAGCGCGGTCGCCTCGATCGCCTCGGGCGTCTCGGCGTGGGGAGAGCCGTCGAGGGAGAGGGTGTCGAGCTCACGGCGCCGGAGCTGATCGATCGCAGCGTTGTTGGCGATCTTGAAGATCCAGGAGGAGAACTTGAACTCGGGGCGGTACGACTCGATCGCGTTGAGCGCCTTGACGAAGGTCTCCTGCGCGAGGTCCTCGGCCAGCTCACGGTCGCGGACCATGCGGTAGACCAGCGAGAAGACCGGACGCTCGTAGCGCCGCACCAGCTCACGGTAGGCGGCGTCCTGCCCGTGCCGCGCCAGCACCACGACCTCCTGGTCGGTGGCGCTCGCCAGCTCGATGCGGCCGCTAGCCACGGGCGGCGTCCCCGCTTGCGGGGCTCATTCGGGCAGGACTACCTTCCGCGCCTATGTTTGCCTCAGATCGGGAGTTACCGGTTTCAGGGGGTCCGGAGAAGCGGGCGTACGTGCGGGAGCTCTTCTCCGCCATCGCCCCGACCTACGACCGCCTGAACCGAATCATGAGCCTCCGGCTCGACCTGCGCTGGCGGCGTGCCGCCGTGGACCGGCTCGACTGGGAGCGCGCACCCGAGGGGACGTATCTCGACCTCTGTGCGGGCACGCTCGATTTCGCCGCCGCCCTCGCGAAGCGTCCCGGATTCGGTGGTCGTATCGTGGCCGCCGACTTCGCGCAGCCGATGCTTCAGCACGGACGGCACAAGAGCGAGCGCGCGGCACCGGTCACGTCCGACGCGCTCGCGCTGCCGTTCCGGACGGCGTCCTTCGACGGCGCCATGATGGGCTGGGGTGCGCGCAATCTGCCGGATCTCGATGCCGGCCTCGCCGAAGCGGCCCGCGTTCTGACGCCGGGTGCCCGGCTCGTCATCCTCGAGATGGCGATGCCGCCGCGGCAGCCGCTGCGCGCGATCTATCTGGCATATTTCGAGCGCGTATTGCCGGCGGTTGGCCGACTCATCTCGAAACATAGGACCGCCTACAGCTGGTTACCAGCGTCGGCGCGCGCCTTTCCATCCCCCGAATCGTTCGCGGAGCGGATCCGGCGGGCGGGCTTCGCCAACGTCTCGTTCTCGCGCTTCATGGGCGGCGTCATCACCCTGCACGTCGCCACGCGCGACGCGGCATCCTGATGCGACTCGGCATCATTTCCGACACGCACGGGCTGCTTCGGCCCGAAGTCTTCGACGTCTTCCGCGAAGTGGACCACATCCTCCACGCGGGCGATGTCGGACCGGCGGAGCTGCTCGCGGAGCTGGAGGCAATCGCTCCGGTGACGGCGGTCTACGGGAACACCGACGGGTGGGACCTCCGCGCCCGGCTCCCCCAGGTCGCGAGTCTCCGGCTCGACGGGTTCGACATCGTCGTCACGCACGGAGACCAGCTCGGCTCGCCGACGCCGGAGAAGCTCAACGCCGCCTTTCCGACGGCGGAGATCATCGTGTACGGGCACACCCACCGTCCGGTCCTCACGACGGTGGATGTGGTGGTGACGGTGATGAATCCGGGAGGAGCCGGCCCGAAGCGGTTCGACCTGCCGCCGTCGGTCGGCATCATGGAGCTCGAGGCGGGGATCCCTCCGCGAGCCCGGCTCGTCCCCCTCCTGGAGTTCGAGCCGGCGGACTGACTCAATCGGCGGGCGGTGCTGCATCCACGTCCGGCGTCTGGCTCTTCGGTCCGAGTCCGATGCCGATGATGTCGCCCTTCTCGTCCATGACCCAGCGGATGACCACCGGTTCGGCAAAGTTGTCGAACAT
Organism: Bacillota bacterium; assembly: GCA_050257015.1. Classification (GTDB taxonomy): domain Bacteria; phylum Gemmatimonadota; class Gemmatimonadetes; order Gemmatimonadales; family GWC2-71-9; genus JAICUF01. Next base: position 18,538 of record JBLMWC010000059.1, read on the forward strand.
CGCCTCGTGCCAGAACTGCGGCATCCCGCGCCGCCACGTCATCTTCTCCGCCAGCAGGACCGTTTCCTTCCCCGCACGCGCCGAGACCTCGTCACGCTGGCCGATGAGCCCCGCCGCTCCGCCGGTCGCCTCCCGCGACTGGGGCGACATGTGCGCCAGCAGGCTGTCCGCGCGGCCGGCGAAGAACCACTCGGTGTAGTGCCGCCCGAGGGTGAGGTACTGCTCCTGGCTGAGTCGCCTGGCTGCCGTCTGCGCGTGGGCGGGCCGCACAAGGAGCAGCGCCGCGGTGGCACCGGACAGGAAAATGGATGGACGCACGATTCGCCTCGTTGGCTGGTGATGCCACCCCGACGCGGGCCGTGCCCCGATTGTTTCAGACAGAAACGCTAGCGCTCGAAACCCATCAGGCTGTAGAGCAGCAGCGCCAGCACGATCGTGGTGATGACGATGTAGGTGCGGTCGCGCTGGCGGATGAACGCCAGCAGTGAGAAGGCCACCCGCGCGACCGGCGTGGCGATCAGCAGCAGCAGGCCGAGCTGGATGACGGAGCGGGGATTGAGCGCGAGCGCGCCGCCAACGACGCCGGTGACGCTGGTGAGGTTCGGCGGCTCGCCCCTGAACGCGTGGTACGACACCGTCTCCCCGCCGTGACGGAGGAGATAGAAGATCCCGCCGGCGAATGCGACGATGGCCGCCGTCATCACACCATAGCGGAGCAGATTGCCGACGAAGTGCTCCACCTGCTCGTCGCTCCAGCGGCTGCCCGCGGCCGGACCGCTCATAGACCCCCCGTAATGCCCTTGTAGAGCATCTCGAATGCGAGCACCACGATGATCACGGTGAAGATGCGGCGCAGGATCAGCGTGCGCGCGCCGGCCAGGAGCCGAGCCCCCACCAGCGCGCCGCTCAGCACGCCAAGCATCACCGGAAGCGCGAGGCCGGGGTCGATGAACCCGCGGCTCAGGTAGATCCCCGCGCTCGCGGCCGCAGTCACGCCGATCATGAAATTGCTCGTCGTCGTCGACACCTTGAACGGCAGGCGCATCACCTGGTCCATCGCCAGAACCTTCACCACCCCCGACCCGATGCCGAGCAGTCCCGACAGAATCCCTGCGACGAACATCAGGCCGAAGCCGCCCGGCACGCCGCGGACGAAGTACGCCTGCTTGCCGTGCGGGGTGGGGAACGTTCCGTCGAGGCGGAAGCGCGCGGCCCACTTGTCGGGTGGGCCGGTCGAGATGTGCTCCTCACGGTGGCGGGTGGAACGGTACGCGGAGTAGAACAGCACCAGCGAGAAGATCACCGCGATCGCGTTGGGCGAGATGAGACCGGCAACGTACGCGCCGACGAGCGCCCCGACGGTCGTGCCCACCTCGAGCAGCATTCCGATCCGGATGTTGGTGTAGCCCTCCCGCACGTACGCCGCGGCCGCGCCGGAGGAGGTGGCGATGACGGAGACGAGCGACGCCCCGATGGCGTACCGGATGTCGACGCCGAAGACGAGCGTCAGCAGCGGTACGATCACGATGCCGCCGCCGAGTCCCGTGAGCGACCCGAGGAGTCCGGCCGCGAACGCGCCGGAGGCGAGGATGAGCGTGAACAGCAGGACGTTCATCAGTTCAGCCAGTGGGCGTAAGGAGTGGTGCGGCGGAGGGCGTCGGGATGCTGCCGGAACCACGACATGACCAGCAGGATCTCGTCGATCGACTCGAGCGGAAGCGGTCCCGGCGGCGCCACGGCGGCCGAGGCCACGTCGGACACCACCGACCTGAACGCTTCATGTTCAATCGGTGTGGTGGGGTACGCGTACGCCGCGCGGACGACGCCCTGACGGATCACGTAGGCTCGATCGTCGCCGAAGTCGCCCGGGTCGCGGTAGACGAAGCTCAGGAGATCGACCGCGCTCCGCGCCCGGCTCGTCGCACCCAGCAGCCACTCGAGGTGCTCGAACTTCTCCCGCCACCGCGCTGCCAGCTCGAACTGGGCGCCGGCCGCGGCTTCGGTCATCGCGCGGACGACGCGGTCGATCGGCTGGATGGTTCGGCCCTCCAGGAACGCCATTGCCGTCTCCACCCGTTGCCGGTACTCGGCCTCGACGATGAAGCCGGCGCAGGGACCGGCGCAGAAGCCGAACTCGTGACGAAGACACGCCGCCTGGCGGGGCGCGCCGAAGAGGTCGCCCTGGCCGGGGAACACGATCGGCATCGTGGGCGCGCAGTCGCGGAGACCGAGGAGGTCGTTCAGCGTGCGCACCGCCTCGATGGTCCGCCCCAGCGACGGGAACGGGCCGTAACAGCGGAAGTCCTCGGGACCGACGGCACTTCCGGCCGTGACTCGCGGCGCCGGGCCGCCCGACACCTTGATGAGCACCGACCGGCGTGTGCGGTTGAGCTTGTAGTTGAAGTGCGGGCGGAGCTTCCGGATCTGCCGCAGCTCGGTCAGGTAGGCGGCGAACTCGCTCGGCGTGTATTCCCACCGGATGTCGTGCGCCGCATGGAGGATCCGCGCCGCCTTGTCCTCGGGATAGGTGGCGCGGAAGTACGACAGCACCCTGGTGCGGAGACGCTTGGCCTTCCCGACGTAGAGGACGCGACCGGTGTTGTCGACCATGCGGTAGACGCCGGGCCGGTTCTCCAGCAGCGCCCGTACCCGGTCCCTGAGCTGCCCGAGATCGGCAGCGGGCAGGGGCAGCAGCCGGGCGCGAGCCCGTTTCAGCTTTGGCACTTGTGGCAGAACACGGTGGCGCGTCCGTCGATCTCATGGGTGCCGGCGAGCCGGGTGCCGCAGTTCACGCAGGGTTCGCCTTCCCGCCCGTACACCAGCAGCGCCGGCTGGAAGCCGCCGCGCTCGCCGGTGCCGGTCCGGTAGTCGCGGAACGTCGTGCCCTTCGAGCGGATCGCCGCCCGGAGGATCCGGCGGACCTCGGTGTGCAGCCGGTGATACTCGTCGGGTGTGATGCGGTTCGCCGCGCGCGACGGATCGATCCCCGCCGCGAACAGCGCCTCGTTCGCATAGATGTTGCCGACTCCGACTACGTAGCGCTGGTCCATGAGCACCTTCTTGATGGCCTGGCGCGACCGTCCGAGCGATGCGGCAAGCGCGTCGGCACCGAATCCCGGGTCGAGCGGCTCGGGGCCGAGCATCCCGTCGTACTCGCGCCAGCCGGCCTCATCGAGAAGCAGAATGGTGCCGAGGCGGCGTACGTCGCGGTAGACCAGTTCGCCGCCGTCATCGAGCGGCGCCCGCAGCACGGCGTAGCGGATCTGGTCGGCGTCGAGCGGCCCGTCGTGGACCACCAGCGACCCGGTCATTCCCGGCTGCACGACCAGGCGACCGGCGCTGGTCGCCACCACCGCATGCTTGGCCCGCCGGGTGACGCCGTGGATCTCGGCGCCCTTGAGTCGCGCAAGGAGGCGGCGGCGGGTGACGCCGCGCAGCACGTCATCATGGGAGAGCGCGGCCCGCAGGATCCGCCGCCCCGTGAGGCGGGGCTGCAGGTCGCGCACGATGGTCTCGACTTCGGGCAGCTCGGGCACGCGGGAAAAAATAGCGTAACCCGCCGCTCACCGCCTCGCCGCTTCCCGCCAGCCGATGTCGCGCCGGAAGATCTTTCCGTCGAATTCGATCGCTGCGGCGCCGTCTCGGCTCCGGGTCCGCGCGTATTCGAAGTTGGCGGCGATTCCCGTGACGTTGAGTACGCGGCCGCCGTTCGCGCGGAGGATGCCGGCCTCGTCGAGTCGCGTGCCGGCGTGAAAGACGATCACGTCATCAGGAAGCGCTGGAATGCTGATCGCTGCGCCCTTCTCGGCGGCGTCGGGGTAGCCGCGCGCTGCCAGCACCGTCGTCACCGCAAAGCGCGCCGGCGGCAGCGCGAGAGCGCTTGGCGCATGGCCCGTCGCGACCCGTTCGAGACAGTCGGTGAGGCCGCCGTCGCAAAGCGGCAGGACGACCTGCGTTTCCGGATCACCCAGGCGGCAGTTGAACTCCACCACGCTGGGCGCGCCGTTCGGGCCGATCATGAGCCCGGCATAGAGCACCCCGGCGAATCGCGCGCCCCGCCTCTCCATCTCGGCGAGCGTCGGCTGCAGCACCTCGCGCTCCACCCGCGCCAGCAGCGCCGGCGTCGCGACCGAGACGGGAGCGTACGCTCCCATCCCGCCGGTGTTGGGACCGGTGTCTCCCTCACCGAGACGCTTGTGATCCTGCGATGCGGGGAGGAGCACGACGTCGCGTCCGTCGGTGATCGCGAGGACCGACACCTCCTCGCCCTCGAGGAATGCCTCGATCACCACCTCGCGCCCCGCGTCGCCCAGCGCGCTGCCTTCGAGCATGCCGCGCGCGACACGCGCCGCTTCCTTCCTGCTCTCGCAGACCACGGCACCCTTGCCGGCTGCGAGGCCCGAGGCCTTCACCACCAGCGGCTCCTCCTGCCGGTCGATGAACGCGAGCGCTTCGGCGACGCCGGTGAAGGTGCCGCTCGCCGCCGTCGGCACGCCCGCCGAGCGCATGACGTCCTTCGAGAACGCCTTCGACGACTCGATTCGCGCCGCCGCCGCCGATGGACCGAACACCGGCTTCCCCTCGGCGCGAAGGCGGTCGGCCAGTCCGCGGGCGAGCGGGACCTCCGGGCCGACGACCGTCAGCGCGATCCCGTACATGTCGGCCGCGTCGGCAATGCGGTCGAGGTCGTCGGCGGCGATCGGGAGGTTGGTGGCGAGTGAGGCGGTGCCCGGGTTGCCCGGAGCGCAGTAGAGGTCGGCGTCGGGGTTCTCGCGGCGGAGGGCCCAGCAGAGCGCGTGCTCCCGCCCTCCGCCGCCGACTACGAGGATCCTCACTTCCTGGTGACGCTCCGGAAGGCGTCCGCCGCCGCTCCCGCGGCCTTGCGCGCCGCGTCCGCCACATCGCGCGCGAGGTCGCGCGCCTCCTCCTTGTAGTAGGAGCCGGCCGCGGCCATGTCGTCGCGCAGCGGGCGGGCGCGTGCTTCGTCGCCGCGGCGGACGTACTCGCCGCGCATGATCCGGTCGTACTCGCCGCTCGTTACCCAGTTCTGCAGCTCGGCCGCGCGGACGGTGTGCATCGGGTGCGAGAGCGCGAGGGTGTTGATGATCTTGTAGACGGTGTCGAGCCCTTCCTTCGTCGCGGCGTATTCGTGCGCCTGCGCCATGAAGGCATCCACGTTCATGGAGCCGTCGAACATCGGCCCCCGCCCGCCGCCGGCCATCTTCATGTCGAGGCGCTGGGCGACGACGATGTCCTGGTGGCCGAGGAGACCGGCCCGGTCGGAGGAGAGCTCGCTCTTCCGCGACCACTCGAGGAAGGCCAGCCGCACCGGCAGGAGGACGATCCCGGCGAGCACTGGAAGCGCGCCCAGGCTGATCAGCGCGAGCACCGCCGCGATCGTCGTGTAGAGGGCGTGCCCGCTCATCACGTGCCCGAGCTCGTGCGCCAGCAGGACGCGAAGCTCATCGTCGTCCAGCAGCTCGAGCGCCGCGGAGTTGAGCACGATGAAGGGGTCGTCGACGCCGTATGCGCCGGCGTTGAAGATCGGGGTCTGCGTGATGTAGAGCTCGGGAATGTGCGCCCAGTCGAAGGTGGTGCACACTTCGACGTGCAGCGTCCAGATCCGCGGGAACTGCGTCGGCCCGACCCGCACCGCATTGCCCTGGAAGAGCAGCCGGATGCCGCGCTCGCCGCCCAGGACCGCGATCACCTTCCGCACCACTTCGTCGAAGCCGGGGACGGCACGAAGCGCCTGCAACGCGGCGCGATCCGCCGGATGCTCCCAGCTGACGGCCGCGATCTCGGGGAAGGTGCGGCGGGGACGGGTCGCGGGGATCGACGTGCTCATGGCAGACTCGCGGTAAGGGGTCGCCGGTCCATACGGGCGACCGCGCCTGATGTTTCAGTCTGGGACGGCAGAGCGCCTGAACGCCTGTTCGAGATCCGCGATCAGATCCTCCGGCTCCTCGATCCCGCAGCTCAGCCGCACGAGGCTGTCGGTCAACCCCATCTCCTGGCGCATCGCCAGCGGCACCGACGCGTGCGTCATCGATGCCGGATGGCCGATCAGGCTCTCGACGCCGCCGAGCGACTCCGCCAGCGAGAAGACCCGGGTGCTCTCCGCGAACTTCCGCGCGCGCGCCACATCGCCCAGCTCGATGGAGATCATGCCGCCGAACCCGCGCATCTGGCGCACGGCGAGGTCGTGCTGCGGATGCGAGGGGAGGCCCGGGTAGTAGACGCGCTTCACGCTCTTCTGTTCGGTGAGCCACTGCGCGACGATCCGCCCGTTGGCATCGTGCTGCCGCATGCGGAGCGCGAGGGTCTTGGTGCCGCGGAGCGCCAGCCAGCAGTCCATCGGTCCCGGCACGCCCCCCGCGGCGTTCTGAATGAAGCCGAGGCGCTCGGCGAGGTCGTCACGGTTCGTCACGAGCATGCCGCCGACCATGTCGCTGTGGCCGTTCAGGTACTTGGTCGTCGAGTGGAGGACCAGGTCCGCCCCGAAGGAGAGCGGCTGCTGGAAGAACGGCGTGGCGAAGGTGTTGTCGACCACGAAGAGGAAGCCGTGCGCCTGGGCCAGGTCGCCGACCGCGGCGAGGTCCACCAGGTTCATCATCGGATTGGTGGGGGTCTCGCAGTAGATCATCCGGGTCGCCGGCGTGATCGCGCGCTCGACGTTGGCGATCTCCCGCATGTCCACGAAGCTGAACGTCACGCCGTACTGGGTGTAGATGCGCTCCATCAGGCGGTGCGAGCCGCCGTAGATGTTGTCGCCGGAGATCACGTGGTCGCCGGAGCGCAGGAGCTTGAGTGTCGAATCGAGCGCGGCGAGGCCGGAGCCGAAGGCGAAGCCGAAGCTCGCTCCTTCCAGGCTCGCGACGTTGCGCTCGAGGGCTTCGCGGGTGGGATTCTGCGTGCGGGCGTATTCGTAGCCCTTGTGCCGGCCGAGGCCTTCCTGCACGTACGTCGAGGTCTGATAGACCGGGATCATCACCGCGCCGGTGGTCGGATCGGGCCGCTGGCCGGCGTGCACGGCACGCGTGGCAAATCCATGTTGCGCGTCCGCCGGAAGAATCTTCGTCATCTGCCCAAGTTGTAAGAGGTTGCAGAAGCGTAAGGGCGGGTGAGGGAGGGGGCAAGCCGCGGTTGTAGAAGGGGGTGCGACCGGGTTAATTTCGGCGAGTGAGTTCAACCTTCCGGAACCCGGCCGCCACGGCGCGCTGCCTCGTGGTGGACGACGACCCGCAGGTGCGCTCGGCGCTGGCCAAGGCGGTCGAAAGCCAGGGGCTGGCCTGCCGCCAGGCGGGCAACGCCGCAGAGGCCCTCGAAATCCTCGCCGCCGACGGCGAATTCCCCGTCTGCATCTCCGACATCCAGATGCCCGGCATGAACGGCGTCGACTTCCTCCATGAGGCGGTGGCGCGGTTTCCCGACATGGCGGTCATCATGCTTACCGGCGTGGCGGAAGTCACGACGGCGATCGAGTGCCTGCGGACGGGGGCGATGGACTACATCGCCAAGCCGGCGATGATCGAGGAGGTCGGGGCGCGGATCACGAAGGCGCTCGAGAAGCGGGATCTCGTGCTCCAGAACCGCCTCTACCAGCAGACGCTCGAATCGCGGGTGCGCGAGCTCGATCGGCGCAACCGGCAATCGCTCATCAACGGCGTCGAGATGCTGGTCTTCGCGCTCGAGGCGAAGGACGCGTACACCAGCGGCCATTCGCTCCGCGTGAAGGAATTCGCCGTCAAGACCGCCGTCCAGCTCGGCTACGCCGGCGAGCGGCTGGCGCAGATCGAGCTCGGCAGCCGGCTGCACGACATCGGCAAGATCGGCACGAGGGAGGCGGTGCTCAACAAGCCCGGCCCGCTCGACGCCGAGGAATTCGAACACATCAAGCTGCATGCGCCGCTCGGCGAGCGGATCCTCCAGCCGTTTCTCTCCGAGTCGCCCCAGGTCCTCAGCATCGTCCGTTCGCACCACGAGCGGATGGACGGCAGCGGCTTCCCCGACGGGCTCAGGGGCGAGCGCATTCCGCTCGAAGCTCGCATCGTCGCCGTCGCCGACGCCTACGACGCCATGACCACCAACCGCGCCTACCGCCCGTCGCGCGGACCCGCAGCCGCCGTGGAGGAGCTGCGGCGGTCCTGCGGGAGCCACTTCGACGGCGAGGTCGTCGAGGCGTTCCTGCGCGCCCATGCCGATCTTACCGTCCTGCCGCTGCACGCCTGACGCCGGCGACTTTCCAGGATTGCCATGTCTGACACCTTGATGATCAGCGTCTCCGGGATGCGGGGCCACGTCGGCACCGACCTCACGCCGGAGCTCGTCGCCCGCCATGCCGCCGCACTCGGCGCGTGGGCCTGCGCGCAGGGACGGCCCCTGGTGGTGCTGGGCCGCGACGCCCGTACGAGCGGTCCGATGTTCGCTCATGCCGCGGCAGCCGGCCTCATGTCGGTCGGTGCCGACGTGATCGATCTCGGCATCGTGCCGACGCCGACGGTGCAGCTCGCCGTCGAGCACCACCATGCCGGCGCCGGGCTCATCCTCACGGCCAGTCACAATCCGATCGAGTGGAATGCGCTCAAGTTCGTCGGCCCGGACGGCATCTTCCTCGATGCCGCGGCCGGCGCGGCGGTGCGGGCGCTGGCAGAGGCAGGCCCCGCCCGGGCCGGGTGGGACGGGCTCGGAGGGCTGCGCAGTGATCCCGACGCGATTCAGCGGCATCTCGACCTGGTGCTCGCGCTGCCGGTGATCGACGTCGCCGCGATCCGGGCTCGACGGTTCCACGTGGCCCTGGACTGCGTGCGGGGTGCCGGAGGCGGGACGATTCCCCTCCTGCTCGAGCGCCTCGGCTGCCGCATGAGCGGGATCAACCTGGAGACCGACGGGCATTTTCCGCGGGCGCCGGAGCCGGTGCCGGAGAATCTCGGTGAGCTCGGCCGGCTGGTGCGGGAGAGTGGGGCGGATGTCGGCTTCGCGGTGGACCCCGATGTGGACCGGCTCGCGATCGTGGACGAGGCTGGTCGCGCCATCGGCGAGGATTACACGCTGGCGCTGGCGGTGCGAGCGGTGTTGGATCAGCGCACCGGTGATGGCACGCCGCCGACGGTAGTGGTGAATCTCTCGACCAGTCTCGTGGTCGAGGATGCCGCCCGCGCCGCCGGTGCGCGCTTCATCCGCGCCGCCGTCGGTGAGGCCAACGTGGCGCGCGCCATACGGGACGAGCGCGCCGTCATCGGGGGGGAAGGGAACGGCGGCGTGATGTATCCGGCCCTCCACATTGGCCGCGATGCGCCACTGGGGGTGGCCCTGATCTTGCACCAGCTGGCTCGCTCCGGGCGAACCGTCTCGGAGCTGGTGGACGCTGCCCCGCGCTACGTTATAGTCAAGGCGAAGGGGGCGCGGGGGCCGGCGCTGGAGCCGCTGTACGAGGGGCTCCGCCGGCGATTCCCCGAGGCGGCGTCCGATGAGCGGGATGGTCTCCGGCTCGCGTGGCCCGACCGATGGCTGCATGTGCGACCGTCGGGGACCGAGCCGATCGTCCGGTTCATTGCCGAGGCACCGACGGCGGCCGACGCGCAGGCACTGGTGGAGGCAGGCCGCCAACTTCTCAGGTGAGGGTATAGCGATCGATGTGTGGCATCGTCGGGTACATCGGGCCGCGGCAGGCGGCGGGACTGCTCATCGAAGGCCTGCGGCGGATGGAGTACCGCGGGTACGACTCCTCCGGGATCGCGGTCGTCAACGGCAAGGGCCTGAAGATCATGAAGGCGGCCGGCAAGCTCTCCGCCCTCGAGCAGCAGCTTGACGGGGAGATGCCCGCCGGCACCGTGGGGATCGGTCACACCCGCTGGGCCACCCACGGCGCCCCCACCACGCCGAACGCCCACCCGCACACCGACCAGTCCGGGCGCATCGCCGTCATCCATAACGGGATCATCGAGAACGCCAGCGCCATCCGGAAGGCGCTCGAGCAGCGCGGTCATACCTTCCGGTCCGAGACCGACACCGAGGTGCTCGCGCATCTGATCGGCGAGCTCTACCAGGGGAACCTCGAGGAAGCCGTCGCGGCCGCGTTGCGCGATGTGGACGGCGCCTACGGGCTCGCGATCATCAGCGAGGATGAGCCCGGCGTGCTCGTCGCGGCGCGGAACGGCTCACCGCTTCTCGTCGGCGTGGGTGAGGACGAGTGGTTCGTCGCGTCCGACGCGTCGCCGCTCCTGCAGCACACCCGGTCGGTCGTGTACCTCGACGACGGCGAGATGGCGGTCCTCACCCGCGACGGGTACCGGATCCGCAACCTCGAGACGGCGCGCATCGACAAGCCGGTGAACCAGATCGAGTGGGATCTTACCACGATCGAGCGCGGTGGCTACGCGCACTTCATGCTGAAGGAGATCTGCGAGCAGCCCGAAAGCCTCCAGAACACCCTGCGGGGTCACCTGCTCGAGGAAGAGGGCACGTCGCGCGTCTCCGGCCTCAACCTCTCGGACGACGATCTCAATCAGATCGACCGCATCGTCATCACCGCGTGCGGCACCTCGTGGCACTCGGCCCTCATCGGCGAGTACATGCTGGAGGAGATGGCGCGCATTCCGGTCGAGGTCGAGTACGCGTCCGAGTTTCGCTATCGCAATCCCGTCATCGACGATCGCACCCTGGTCATCGGCATCTCCCAGTCGGGCGAGACCGCCGACACGCTGGCGGCGATTCGCGAGGCGAAGCTCCGCGGAGCCAGGACCGTCGGTCTCGTGAACGTGGTCGGCTCGACCATCGCCCGGGAAGTGGATGGCGGCATCTACCTGCACGCGGGCCCCGAGGTCGGCGTCGCCAGCACCAAGGCGTTCACCAGCCAGGTCGCCGCGCTCGCGCTGGTGACACTGCGCATCGCGCGGCTTCGGAACCTCAGCATCCTCCAGGGACGCGAGTTCATCCGCGCGCTCCAGGCGCTGCCCGGCCAGATCCAGCAGATCCTCGCGCGGTCGGCCGACATGGAGCGCATCGCCGAGCGGTTCACCGATGCGAACAACGCGCTCTACCTCGGCCGAGGCGTGAATTTTCCGGTGGCGCTCGAGGGCGCCCTGAAGATGAAGGAGATCTCCTACATCCACGCCGAGGGATATCCGGCGGCGGAGATGAAGCACGGCCCGATCGCGCTGATCGACGAGAACATGCCCGTCGTCTTCATTGCGCCCCACGACGCCGTTCATCAGAAGATCGTGTCGAACATCGAGGAGGTGAAGGCGCGCGGAGGGAAGATCATCGCCCTCATGACCGAAGGCGACGACGAGATCGGCCGTCTGGCCGACGCGCACTTCACCATTCCGAAGACGCTCGACCTGCTGACGCCGATTCTCACCATCATTCCGCTGCAGCTCTTCTCGTACTACGTGGCGGTGCGCCGCGGCTGCAACGTCGATCAGCCGAGGAACCTGGCGAAGTCGGTTACCGTCGAGTAGGCGCGCCGACCGCATGCGAGAAGCCCCGCGATGCACCGTGCATCGCGGGGCTTTTTCTCGTGGCCGTCCCTGCTACGGGCGGCCGTGCGGATGGGAACCGCCCGCCGCCGGCATTGTTGGCCTGGTCGCGGCACCGCCGTTGGCCGGCAGCGTGCCGGGCCGGCCGGTCGCGGCGGGCTGGTGCGTGCCGGCGAGATCCCGGCCAGTGACCGCGGGACGGCCGGGTGCGCCGGCAGAATGCTCCGCTCCGGCCTCCAGCTGCCGGTCGCTCAGGCGCGCTGTGAGACCGGCCTGGACCCGGGCCAGGGCCTGGTCCGAGGGAAGGCCGCGGGCCATGAGCCCGGAGAGCACGTAGAGCGGGACCGCGAGCGAGCGACCGGAAGGCGCAGTCCGCGCCAGCGAGCTCACCGCGGCGCCGTCCGCTCCCGCGGCCAGCGCGGCGGCGGCCGCCTCGGTCTCCGCGTCCTCCGGATGAGCGCGTCCGCCACTCACGAGTGCATCGCTGCCGGCGGCGAGGTCGCGCGCCAGCCCGCTGACGGCGGCATCGATCACCCCCGCCGGAGCACCCTTTGCCGCCAGCTCGGCGGCGCGATGCTCGAGCGCGGCGGCGGGGAGCTGCCGCGCGCGGGCGTCGGCGATCTGCGCCAGCACATGGTCCGCCACATCGGGCGGCAGCACGGCGCGGAGCTGGGTGGACGGGTCGGCCGCCGGTGTCTGTGCCGACGCTGCCGGGATGCCGGCGGCGCAGGCGAGTGCAGTGGCGGCTCGAAGCGCCCAGCGGCGCGGGATGATGGCCATCTGGTTCCTCCTTCCGAGGGTCAGCGCCGGCGGAGTTGCCCGGCGTCCATTCTCCAGACCCCGCGGGCATCGCCCCGGTCACACCCTGCTACTCGATGACGACGATTCCCACCGACCCGTTGAACTCGTCGGTCACCGTGGTGACGGAGGCGGGGACTCCCCAGCGGCCGCCATCCACCCGCACGTTGAAGCGGTGCACGCCAGGCGAAATCGGCAGGGAGACCACCCATCGGTCCCGATCGGTTCGATGCAGCGAGACCGGCTGCCAGTCGGTGAAGTCGCCCATGATCTCGACGATGCGGGCCGGCGCCGCGCGAACAGTGAGGGAAACCTGGCCGTTTCCGCTCCGGGCGTCGAACGAGGAGACTGCCGCGAGATTCCCCGCTGGCAGGGGCAGAAGCCGCCGGTCGGTACCGAGCTCGTGGGTGCGGCCGATCCGTCCCGTCGCCACGCGAATTCCTGCCGTGACGTACCTCCCTCCGGCCAGGCCCTGCGCATAGTCGGCGGGATACTCGCCACCACCGGCGGTCACGGCCAGATGCTCATTCAGCCACCACGCGGCGCTTAGCGCACCCCAGGCATCGCTGCTCGCACCGGCGGGCCGCGTCCAGTGACGCGCCCCGGCGTGAGCGACCAGATCGATGCGGCCCGTCACCAGCTGCAGCGTGCTTTCGGCCTCGAGGAACCGGAGACTGTCGCCGATGGCGGAAGGAGAAAGCGCGAGGTTCAGCGTCGCGCGGCCGAGCTGGACCCAGCCGCCGAGCTCGGCGGCACGAACGAAGCGCCACCGGTCGCCCGCCCATGCCCGGCCGACGCTCGCACCGATCCAGCCGCCCGCGCCTTGCCCGAACCGGTGCAGACGCAGTTCGCCCTCGTACTGGCCGCTCCGGCTGTCGTCCTGGTGCAGGGTACCGCCCGCGAACCCCGCCACCTCCGCGCGAACGCCGAGCAGTGGCCTGGTGTACGCCGAGGCGCTGAGCGCACCCTGCGCACTCCAGACGCCGCCCGGAAACTGCGCCCAGGTGCCGGTCCCGCTCAGCGCCCGCCAGGGGCGGAGGATCTGCAGGCCCGGCGTCAGAGCGAACGATGACTGTCCGCTGCCACCGTCATACGCGACGCGCGCAGCGGTGCCATCGAGAGTGAGGGCCGACTGCGCGCGTGCCGGAAACGGGACCAGGAGAGCGGCCGCCACCACGACGGCGGCCGACGAGCGTATGGACCGCACCAATCAGCGGGGCCGGCCAGGCGTGGTCGGGCGGCCCCCATGCGCCGCGGCTGGCGGCCCCGAGGCGGCGGGCGGTGCCCCCCGGGCGCCGGGAGCGGAGGCCGCTCCCCGCGTCGCCAATCCCGCAGCCGATCGGTAGTCAGCGTCCGGCGCGCCCGCGCGCGCGAGCCCCAGCACGGTGGCGACGGCGCGGTCCACTGGAATTCCCTGCGCGACGAGATCGGCCAGCGTTGCGAGCGGGACGAGGAGCGGTGCGTTGCCGCGGGCCGCCCTGATCCGGGTCAGCACGTCGGTGGAGGCTCCGGCCCGGAGCGCGCTCGCACCCGCGACGACATCGGCTTCCGACGCCGAGCCGCCGAGCGCCCGGCGCGAGGATGCAAGATCGGCCGCGAGCCCGCGCACGGCGAGGATGATACGGTCGCCGGTCGCGTGCTTGCTCGCTCCTTCGAGCGCTTTCGCAATCAGCGGATCGGAGGGAACGCCGGCGGTCGCTGCGGAGTCGATCACGCGGGCGATCGCGGCAGTGGTGCCGGGATCGAGGCGGCCGGCCAGGCGCGCCTGCGCACCGCCCTGGGCGGCGAGTGCCGCGGGCATCGCGAGGGAGCAGAGCACGGCGAGGGTGGCGCGGCTCATGACCGTTCCGTCACCGTCACGACGGAGTTCGGCGAGCCGAAATCGGCCGCGGCGGCGCGCGGCGCACGCGGATCGGGGATCCAGCGCTCGCCATCCACCACGAAGGCGTACTCGTGGCGGCCCGGCGCGATCGGCACCGTCACCGACCAGACGCCATTGCGCCTGGTTGCCTGAAGCGGGGTTGCCGCCGGGTTCCACTCGTTGAAGTCGCCCACGAGCGCGACCTGTGCGGCGCCCGGCGCGGCGACCTCGAAGCGGACGCTCTGGACAGCTGCACCGGACTCCGCGCGGGAGGCCGGAGCGGCGATGCTGGTGGCGAGCCCGCGCTCCGGCAGCGATTCGACGGCCGACCGGCGTCCGGCCCAGACGCCGCCGAGCAGCACGCCGGCGATGCCGGCGGCCGCGGCGAGCGCTCCGAGTGGCGAAAGGCGCACGGTGAATCGCGCCGCAGTCCAGCGATGCATGCGTGCGGGCCGCGGATCCGCAGTTGCGGTGCGCACCGCGCTCATGATCCGGTCCTCCAGCCCGTCGAACTCCCTGACGGGCAGGCGGAGAGCCGCCACGGCGCGCTGGAGTACCGGGTCGAGTTCGTCAGGCATGTTGGGCCTCCGTCAGCAGCCACCGCAACCGTTCACAGGCGCGCTTGACGCGCATCTTCAGCGCCGAGACGCCGGCACCGGTCAATTCCGCCATCTCTTCGTAGCTCAGCTCTTCCAGGTACCGGAGCAGGAACGCCTCACGCGCTTCCTCGCTCAGTCCGGCCAGCGCCCGGGCGACTTCCTCACTCCACGCCTGGCGGTCGACCAGTTCCGGTCCGGACGCGGGATCCGGAGCCGACAGCACCGCCACGTCGTCGCCCACGAAGGTCGCCTCGTAGCGGCTCCGCCGGGCCCCCCGGGTCCGGCAGCGATTTGCCAGGATCCGGAACAGCCAGCCGTCGAACCGGTCGAGATCGGCGCATTGGCCGAGCGAGCGGAACGCCCGGAGAAAGGCATCCTGCAGCGCCTCCTCGGCGTCCTCCCGGTTCCCCAGCATTCTGACAGCGAAGCGCCCCAGCCGCGGCCGGTGCCGCTCCACCAGGAGCCGATAAGCCTCGCGGTCACCGGCCAGCACCCGCCGAGCGATCGCGGCGTCGGATGGTTCGGTCACTCTCTGCAGACCCCCCGTTTGTGTCGCCCGTCACAAGATATCGAGGGCGAAGTTGCTCTGGCTGGAACATGACTTGCGGCGCCTGCGCCCCGCCACCCCCGGATGTGACCGCCGGACCCGACCCGGGGTCTGTACCCGGCAAGCCCTGCCTCATCTGGAGGGCCGCGAACGGGCAAACCCGGCGAAAGCCGGGGACGCAAAGCTGCGAGGCTACCGTGGCGCAGGTACTGAGCCACCACGCCGGTCGGGCTGCCACGACACCTCATTCAGGAGCAAGACCATGGCACGTACCGGTTTCATGCAGCGGCTGACGGTCGGCGCACTCGCGCTTGCGCTCGCCGCCTGCGGCGAGAGCGGCCCGAACGGCACGACCTCGCTTTCCGTCCAGCTCAAGGACGCGCCCGGCGATTTCCATACAGCTGTCGTTACGATCTCTGAAGTCGACCTGGTCGGCTCCGGCGGCGTGACGGTCCTTTCCACGACGCCGACCACGGTGGATCTGCTTACGCTGGCCAACTCGACGGCCGACCTCGTGAAGGACTTCGCCGTTCCGTCGGGCACGTATACGGAGCTCCGCATCAAGCTGAGCGGCGGTTACATCGAGGTCGAGAACGCCGACGGGTCCACCAGCATCTATGCCAGCTCGCCGACCTACGCCGGGCTTCCGGCGGGTGCGCAGGTCGCCGGCCAGCTGCAGATGCCGAGTCTCGCGCAGTCGGGGCTCAAGGTGACGATGGCGAACAACGCCCTCGACATCACCGGTGATCAGAAGATTCTGCTGATCGACTTCGACGTGACGCAGAGCTTCGGCCAGCAGGCCGGCGGCTCAGGCATGTGGGTGCTCCACCCGGTCATCACCGGCGGTGACATTTCGGTCACCGGCGGCCTCCATGTGACGGCCCAGCTGGCTCAGGGCGTCACGTTCGATCTGGGCACGGCCAGCGCGACGCTGACCGACGCCAATGATGTTCCCGTCGGCTCGCCTCAGCCGCTGACCGACGCGGATGCGAACGGCGTGTTTGAAGCCAGCTTCGGGTTCCTCGCGCCGGGCTCATACAAGGTGTCGATCACCCCGCCGGTGTCCTCGACGATCACGACCGATCCGGCATCCCCGGCGGCGGTGACCGTCACTTCCGGTGCCAGCACGACCGCCGCCTTCACGGTGACGGCTGCGCAGTAGCTCCGAGTCACCTCCGAATACACGAACTGCTGCCCTCGCGGGCAGCAGTTCGCATTTTCGGGATCAGGCGCAGGTCAGTCCCCTGCAGCAACGGGAGCGGTGAGGGCAATCCAGCTGGCGAACGCCGCCATGAACCCGCGCAGGAACTCGCGCGTCTTGTCGTTAACCAGATTCCCCTGCTGGTCGAACAGCGCGGCTGCATTGCTGATGTAGGCCTCGGGCTGCTGCAGCGTCGGCATGTTGAGGAAGACCAGCATCTGCCTGAGATGATGGTTGGCGCCGAACGCTCCGAGCAGCCCGGGTGATACACTCACCACTGCGGCCGGCTTGCCACTCCACGCGCTCTGCCCGTAGGGTCTCGAGCCGACGTCAATCGCGTTCTTGAGCACACCGGGAATCGACCGGTTGTACTCCGGCGTGACGAAGAGGACCGCATCGGCGGCGGCGACCTTCCGCCTGAACTCGGTCCAGTCCGCCGGGACCCGGTGCTGATCGTCGAAGTCCTGGTTGTAGAGCGGCAGGTCGCCCATCTCGACCTGCTCGAGCGTGAGCTCAGCCGGCGCTACCTCGGCCAGCGCGTCGGCCACCCGGCGGGTGATGGAGCCCTGTCGGAGGCTCCCGACCAGTACCGCGACCCTGTATGTCGAATTCATCGAGTCCTCGTTTGTGAATTGCCATGGGACATGCCGGTGAGGCGCAACGGTGTGCCCCACGGATCCCGTACCGTCCAGCCGCCGCCGGCGCGCTCGGCGGCATGCCCGGCGCGTTCCAGGCTCGCCGCGGCAGCGTCCGCATCCGCAGCCGACGGGAGCTCGAGGTTCCACTCGAGCAGCCGCGCGTCGTCAGCCGCCGCAGGAGCGGCATCCGGACCGGCCCATGTGTTGAGCCCGAGGTGGTGATGGTATCCCCCCGCCGAGAGGAAGAGCGCCCCGGGATAGCTCGAGACGACCGCGTCCAGTCCAAGCCCCTGGTGATAGAACGCCGCGGCGGACTGGAGATTGCCGACATGCAGATGCACGTGGCCGACGGTGGTGCCACGCGGCAGCCCGTTCCACTCTTCCGTTCCTCCAGCTCGCACCAGGTCGGCCAGATCGAGCGGCTCGGTCGCCATCACGATCTCGCGCCCGCGAACCTCCCACCGCTCGCGAGGGCGATCGGCGTACACCTCGATCCCGAGACCGTCCGGGTCGGTGAGATAGAGCGCCTCACTGACGAGATGATCGGCGGCCCCCGCGTAGGCGCCCAGCCGGTCGAGATGCGCGACGAATCGCCCGAGCGACGCACGGTCGGGCAACAGGATGGCAAAGTGATAGAGACCGAGCCGTCCCCGGCGGCTGGCGGGGCGGGCGCCGGCGAGCTGGTGCAGCTCGACGAGCGGCGTGTCATCGGCCGTGCCAAGTACGGCCGTGGAGGCCGTGCGCTCCAGTAGCCGGAATCCCAGGACCCCGGTGTAGAACGCGACGGACCGGTCCAGCTCGGCGATCTGGAGTACGACGCGGCCCAGCCGGGTCTCGGCTGGAAGCCGAAAGCCGGTGGGCGGCGTCCCGTAGGGAAGCGACGTCATATCAGTCGCGCCGTTCGCGCCGGCTGGAGGCGGCAGCGTCGAGGCTCACCGGCCCGGCACCGTTGACCAGGAAGAAGCCGAAGACCAAGGCATAGAGGAGCGCCAGCTCGCCGCCGTTCTGCACCGGGGCGCCGCCCTGCGGCGCGTGCACCGTGACGAAGGCATAGAGCATCTCAGCCAGCACGACGAGCGCCGCGGGCCGGGTGAGGAGGCCGAGTACGAGCAGGGCGCCGCCGGCGAATTCGAGGACGCCCGCGAGTCCCATCTGCGAGACGATCGGCGCGGTCGCCCCGGGGGTGCCCATGAAGCCGCCTAGGAGGCCGAAGAGCTTCTGAAGGCCGTGCTGCATGAACAGGGCGCCGGCACCGACGCGGAGGACCGTGACGGCGGCGGTATGAAGCTGTGCGCGGGACGGGGCGGCGGCCCGTGCGGCGGGGGAGGCTGAGATCGCGGTCATCGGTAACTCCTTCGGTCGATCATTGGATGTCGATACAATCAGTGTGATAACACTTACATGGACAAAAGAAAGAACCCTACAATCGCTGACGGACCCGCTCCAGAACCGCGACCAGGCTCCGGATCTCGGCTTCATCGGCGCCACCGAACTGGCGCTGGTGCAGGGCCAGCGTTGGCTCGTCGAGCTCCGCGAGCAGCTTGAGGCCGGCGGGGGTGATCCGGGTCGTGACGAAGCGGCGATCTCCGCCTTCCCGTGCGCGCTCGATCAGTCCCATGCGCTCCAGGCGGTCCAGGAGTCGAGTTGCATCGGGTACCCGCGCCACCAGCCGGTCCCTCACTTCATTCCGGCAGAGTCCCTGCTGGCCGGCCCCCCGAAGCACCCGCAGCGCGTTGTACTGCGTCCCGGTGATCCCCCGGTCCTTGATGGCATCATTGAACGAGTGGCTCAGCATCGCCGCGGTGCGGATCACGCTGAGGTATGCCTCTTCCGCGAGGCTGCCGAATGGGCGGGTCTGCTTGATCTCCGTCTGGAGGTTCGTCATGGAGCAATGATAGGTGTTATAACACTTGTTGTCAAGCCCCCCGGTGGCCGGTGGACGGCCTCACCGCGCAGAGCGTAGCTTGCGGCACCCCACACCAGCGAGCCGATGCCGCCCCGCTCCCGTCCCGCCCGTGCCTTCCTCTCGGCTCTCGGTCCCGGCATCGTCTCGGGCGCGGCCGACGACGATCCGTCGGGGATCGCCACCTACTCGGTCGCCGGAGCGCAGTTCGGCACCGCGCTTCTCTGGACCGCGCTTGTCACCTGGCCGCTGATGTCGGCGGTCCAGATGATGTGCGCGCGGATCGGCATGGTGACAGGGACCGGCCTCATGACCGCACTTCGCCGGAAGTTCCCCCGGCCGCTCCTGGCGGGCGCGGCGATGATGCTGCTCATCGCCAACACGATCAACATCGGCGCCGATCTATCCGGCATGGCTGACGGCGCCGAGCTCCTCACCGGCGTGAACTCGCATCTCTGGGTGGTGCTTTTCGGGCTGGCGATCGGCATCGCGACCGTCGAGCTGCACTACGCCTCCATCGCGCGGGTGCTCAAGTGGCTGGCGGTGGTGCTGTTCGCCTACGTTGCCGCGGCGATCTCCCTCCGGCCCGACTGGTCGGCGGTCCTCCACGCGACGCTCGTGCCCGTCGCGCTTCCCGCTTCCGCCTGGCCGACGGTCGTCGCGATTCTCGGCACCACGATCAGTCCGTACCTCTTCTTCTGGCAGGCGTCGCAGGAGGTGGAGGAGGAAAAGGCCCGCGGACGGATGACGGTCGAGGAGCGGCAGGGAGCGACCGCGACCGAAGTGCGGGTGCGCCGGTTCGATGTGGCGCTCGGCGCCTTCTTCTCGAACCTCGTCATGTTCTTCATCATCCTGACCACCGCACTGACGCTGCATTCGCGCGGGATGACCAGCCTGGGAACCTCGCGCGAGATCGCGCAGGCGCTCGAGCCGATCGCGGGGCGGTTCGCCGCGCTCCTCTACACGATCGGGATCATCGGCACCGGTGTGCTCGCCATTCCGACGCTGAGCTGTTCGGCGGCGTATGCGTTCGCGGAGGTGTTCGGCTGGCGGGAGGGGGTGGACGAGCGGTTCCGTGGCGCGCCCGCGTTCTACATGGTGGTCGGGATGTCGATGGCCTTCGGTGCGGGAATGGATTTCGCCGACATCAATCCGGTGCAGGCGCTCTACTGGAGCGCGGTGCTGAACGGGCTTCTGGCGCCATTTCTCCTGGCCGGCATTCTCGCCCTCGCTTCCGACCGCACGCTGATGCGGGGTCAGCCGAGCTCGCTCGCCAGCCGCGTGACCGTCGGTGCGACGACGGCAGCGATGCTGGCTGCGGCGGCGCTGATGATCGCCTCAGAGCTGTAGGGTCACCGGCGGAGCGTCCAGGTCGCCCCGACTTGGCGCGCCACGACACGCCAGGCCTCGCTGCCGGCCGCGGCAAGGAGGCGGGCCAGCGGCTCGTCGGCCGGCTCGCGGCTCAGGCGGAACGTCGAGTGGTGGATCGGCAGGAGCCAGGTGGCACCGAGTGCCCGGAACATGCGCCACGCCTCCTCGGGTGACGCGTGGTTGGCGATCCACGGGTCGTACGCGCCGATCGGCAGAATCGCGAGATCGATGCGATGTCGCCGGCCGAGCGGCGTGAGCTGATCGGTGTAGGCGGTGTCGCCTGCAAAGAGGACGGTGGCGCCCTCGCGCTGGAGGAGGTACCCGCCGTACCCGCGGTGCGTGTCGGTCAGCACGCGCGCCCCCCAGTGGCGAGCCGGGATCGCCTCGATCCGGACTCCCGCCACCGATGCGGCCTCGCCCCACTGCAGTTCGGTCACCGATCGGAAGCGCCGCACCAGATCGCGGTTGCCCCGATGCACCACGATCGGCGTCTCGCGCTCGAGCCGGCGGAGTGTGCCGAGATCGGTGTGGTCCATATGGCTGTGCGAGAGGAGCAGCACATCCGTGGGCGGCAGCTCGTCGGCGGTGAGCGCCGGCTCGATGAGGCGGCGCGGCCCCAGCTTGACCCGGCCCCGGCCGACACCAACCCTCGGCTCGAGGGCGGGATCGGTGAGCACGGTGGCACCGAAGAAGTCGAGGAGGACAGTCGCGTGGCCGAGCCATGCTGCCGTGAGATGGCCGGCCGGCCACGATCCCGGATCGGGGCGGTACGGCGCGGGCCGCATCGGCGTGACCGCTTCCCGGCGGCGTTCGGCGAGGGCGCCGCGGACGAAGCGGCGGGCAAAGCTGATATGCTGCTTGAACGGCAAGACGGCGACTCCGATCGAACGGTGCGTCAGGGCGAACCAGGCCTGTAATCTAAGGGCATGATTAGCTTTGCCGGATGCGTATCGTCCTGCAGCGGGTCTCGGCGGCCTCGGTGACGATCGCCGGCCGCACCGTCGGCCGAATCGATCGCGGCTTCTGCCTCCTGCTCGGCATCACCCACGGCGACACCGCCGCGGAGGCCGACTGGCTGGCCGACAAGGTGGCCGGGCTCCGGCTCTTCAACGATGCCGACGGCAAGATGAACCTGGGACTCGCCGAGGTGGGCGGCAGCGTGCTGGTGGTCTCCCAGTTCACGCTGTACGGCGACGCCAGCAGGGGCCGGAGGCCGTCGTTCATCGACGCCGCGCGGCCGGAAGAGGCGGTGCCGCTCTACGAGGGGTTCATCGCGGCGCTCAGGGCGCGCGGTCTTCCGGTGGAGACCGGCGAGTTCGGCGCGGCGATGGTGGTGGACATCCAGAACGACGGGCCGGTGACTCTCATCCTCGAGCGGAACGCCGCATGAACGAGCCGATCACACTCGCATCCGCGTCACCCCGGCGTCGCCAGCTGCTGGAGATGCTGGGTATTCCGGTGAAGGTGACGCCGTCGCACATCCCGGAAGTGCGCCGCCCCGGCGAGACGCCGACGGACTACGCCGAGCGCCTCGCGCGCCAGAAGGCGCAGAGTGTGAGCGGGCGCTTCGTGCTCGGGGCCGACACGACGGTGGTCCTGCGGGACGAGATGCTGGAGAAGCCGGCGGACGCGGAGGATGCCCTGCGCATGCTGATGAAGCTGCAGGGCCGCACTCATCAGGTGATCACCGCCGTGGCCGTCGCCAGCGGCGACACGCTCCGCCAGGCGACCGACATCACCAGCGTCACCTTCCGCGCCGCCGACGAGGCGATGCTGCGCGCGTACGTCGCGACCGGCGAGCCGATGGACAAGGCGGGGGCCTACGGGATCCAGGGGTACGGCGCGGCGCTGGTGGAGCGGATCGAAGGCGATTTCTTCGGCGTGATGGGGCTGCCGCTCCGGCTGGTGCTCAAGCTGCTCGCGGAAGTCGGCTGGGAGTACCGCTTCGAAGCCGGCGGGGCCCGCAAGCGCGACGCCGCCCGGCGCTAGCTACGCCTCCGTGGGCGCCTCGCTCGCCCCCGTCCGCACCCGGTAGACCGGCACGGCGTGCAGCCGTCCGCGCAGCGTCATCTCCGGCAGCCAGTCGAATTCGTGCGGATCGGTGACCAGTCCACGGAACGCTTCCGTCACCAGGATCTCACCGGCCTCCGCCCGCGAGCAGAGCCGGGCCGCGATGTTGACCGAATCGCCGATGACGGTGTACTCCAGCCGCCGGTGGCTTCCGATGTTTCCCGCGAACACCTCGCCGTAGTTGATCCCGATCCCGACGCCGATGGTCGGTCGGCCTGCGGCGGCCCACCCTTCATTGAGCCGCGCGAGCGCCTCCTGCATCGCGATGGCGGCGCGGAGCGCGCGGTCGGGATCGTCCTCGTGCGCGATCGGCGCGCCCCAGAGCGCCATCATCGCGTCGCCGATGAACTTGTCGAGCGTGCCGCCGTGCTCGAAGATGACGTCGACCATCTCCGTGAAGTACTCGCTCAGGAGGCGCGCGATCTCGTCGGGGCTCATCGACTCCGACATCGTGGTGAAGCCGCGGATGTCGCTGAAGAGCACGGTGATCGGCCGCTTCTCGCCGCCCGGCTTCACGGCGCCCTGCTGCTGGGCGATCTCGAGGGCGACGTTGGGCGCGAAATAGCGCTCGAAGTTCGAGCGCACCGTGGCCTCGCGCTGGATCTGCTGGGCGTACCGGCTGTTCTTGATCCCGATCGCCGCGAGGCCGCTGAAGGCGACGATGAACTGGAGGTCTTCGTCGCTGAACGATCCGACGGACGTCAGGTTGTCCACGTAGAGAATGCCCAGCACCTGGTCCGCCGACGCCATGAGCGGGGAGCACATCGCGCTCCGGACGCTCTGCATCATGATGGACTTGCCCTGGAATCGGGTGTCGGTCGCCGCGTTGTGGGAGAGCACGGCGACCCGCTCCTCGACGACCTTCCGGGCGATCGATCGCGGCACCCGCTGGAACTCGGCGTCGCCGATGCGGCTGCGGGCGATGGTGGGAACCAGCTCCCCGGCCTCGTTGAGGAGAAGGATCGAGACGCGGTCCACGTTCATCACCTCGAACGTCATGTCCGCCACGGTGCCGAGGAGCCGGTCGAGGTCGAACTCGCCGGAGAGCTTCTGCGCGATGTCGAGGAGGAGGGAGAGCTTCCTGGTGGTCCGCTCCGCTTCATTCCCCGCGGCGACGCGAAGCTGGCCGACTTCCGACATCCGCTGTTCCGAGCTGGTGATCCCGGCGGCGATTCCGCCGCCCACGTGCAGCTGCCGCACGATCAGCCCGCCCGGCGCATGCGACCCGGTGGACAAGGCCGACATGGCGAGCACCGGCCGGTCGGGCTGCGCCGCGGGTGCGTTCTCAAGCCGGAAGAGGACCTTGCCGAAGGTGATCGAGTCCGACGGCGCCAGCTTCCCGCTCTTCACTCGCGCGCCGTTGATGCAGGTGCCGTTCGAGCTGCCGAGATCCTTCACCACCACGCCGTCGGGGCCGGCGGTGAGCTCGGCGTGGCGGCGCGAGATCGTCGGGTCGTAGATGGGAACGTCCGTCGTGACGCCTCGGCCGACGACGACGCTCCGTCCCTCGGGAAGGTCGAAGCTCTGGTCCCCGGTCGCGCTCACCAGGCGGTAGGAAGGCATTCCGTAACTTAGCCGCGGCCTCTCAGCGCGGGGCGGCGACGACGTACGTGCCCGGCGAGGCCGCCGGCGCCTTCAGATTGTCGGAGGCGGGGCGGGTCGACGGGAGGAGATCGATTTCGCCGCCCGCGTTGAGCCGGCCGATGGCCAGCGCCCGCTCGAGCAGCGCGTGGTTCGGGTATCTCGCCGCCACATCGGGCGGGGCCTCGAAGTGCACGGCGTACTTGAAGGTGATCTCTCCGCCGGCCTGGAACGGCGCGCTGGCCTGAAGGATCAGGCCGAACGCGGCCGGGCTCGCGCGGAGGGTCACTGACACCGGCGTCCCGTCGGCGGCCTGAAATGCCTGTGCCCCGAAGAAGACATCGGCGATGACGGTGTTGTCGGGCACCGGTGTGCGGAACAGGATGTGGCGCGGCGTCCCGGCGGTGAGTGTGACAGTGGTGTCCGGCGGCGGTGCGCCCGACTCCTGCAGCAGATAGACACTCGCGAGCGGCAGCGTGCGCGCGGGAGTGGGGTCGGCGGGCTGCGCCGGGGAGCCGGACCGCCCGCCACACGCCGCGGCGAGGACCGCCGCGACTACGCTTGCCCGCACCCGCCGACTCCCGAATATTCCGACCAATGGTCCCCCGCCGGTTGTGGCTCCTCGCCAGTTCGCTCGTCTGCTTCGCCCTCGCTCCGGCTCCGCTCCGCGCGCAGCAGTGGAACACCCCACAGGCACTGGAGCTGGTGGCCCGCGGGGTCGAACGGCGCCTCGCGGCGCAGGCCGATTCGTCGCTCGCGAGCTATCGGACGCGCGCGCACGGCTTCGTGCTGTTCCTGGCCCAGGTGGGGCAGGAGGGGCTCAACGAGGCGCCGCATCTCGTGAAAGGCGACGAGCTGGACGTCGAAGTGTATTGGAAGGCCCCGAACCGGAGCAAGCAGGTCATCCTGGGCTGGCGGGACGGGAGCTTCCTGCCCAACGAGACCTACTATCACCGGGACCACCTGGGGATCGTCACCAACAACTTCGGCAACATCATTCGCGTGGGCGAGGGCGACGAGGTGCGCGACGCCATCCATCCGCTCTCCCCGGCCGGTCTTTCCCTCTACGACTTCGCCATCCAGGACTCGCTGGCGGTTCAGAGCGGCGCGCGGCGGGTGACGGTCCGCGCGGTGGCGGTGCGGCCGAAGTCATTCAGCCGGCCGCTCGTCGTCGGCACGCTCTATCTCGATGCCGCGACCGCCGAGCTGGTCCGCTTCCGCTTCAGCTTCACGCCGGCGAGCTACATCGACCGCGACCTCGAGGACATCAGCATCACCCTGGAGAATGCGCTCTACGAGCAGCGCTACTGGCTGCCGTACCGCCAGGAGGTCGAGATCCGCCGGCGGGTGAGCTGGCTCGACATCCCGGCGCGCGGGATCATCCGCGGCCGCTGGGAGATCGGTGACTACGATCTGAATGCGGCCTTTCCCGACGCCGCGCTGGCCGGCCCCGCGATCGACGGCCTCCGCCGCCCCGCACGCGGTGATTCCGCATGGACCGGCTCGCTGCTCGCCGCGATCGACTCGATCGCGCGACCGGTTGAGCGGCAGGACATGGCGGCGCTCCGGCTCGAAGTGGAGCGCATCGCCGGCGCGCACGCCCTGAGCGGCCTCCCCTCGAAGCGCCTGGCCACGAACTCCATCAGCGACCTGGTGCACGTGAACCGGGTTCAGGGGCTCGCCTTCGGCGGTGGCGCCAGCTTCGGCATCAGCCGGAGCCGGATCGAGCTCCGTCCCTCGCTCGGGATCGGCACCTCCGA
Source organism: Bacillota bacterium (assembly GCA_050257015.1). Lineage (GTDB taxonomy): Bacteria > Gemmatimonadota > Gemmatimonadetes > Gemmatimonadales > GWC2-71-9 > JAICUF01. The sequence goes on from JBLMWC010000059.1 coordinate 44,347, forward strand.
CTGGCGCGTGACCGGTGGTCTGCAGGGGCGGTTCGGGTCCGGCGGCGTCCAGGTGACGATCGGAGCGGACCGCAGCATCCGCGATTTCAGCGATGCGGCCGTCGTCTCCCCGGTGATCAACTCGCTCAGCGCACAGGAATTCGGCAGGGACTACGGCGATTACGTGCACCTCGACCGCGCCCGCCTGGAGGTGCGGAGCCGGCTCGACGCGCGGACGACGCTGAGCCTGGAGGGGGCGGACGAGCGGACCAGGTCGGTGGACGTCGCGGCCACACCGGCAACCGGGACGTACCGTCCCAATCCGCCGCTGGGCGCCGGCGAGTACCGCATCGGCCGGCTCCGCCTCGACCGCGCCGGTGCCGGGTTCGCGGCACGGAGCAGTCTCGGCGGCGCCCTCGCGCTCGAGGCTGGCGACGGCCCCACGACGAGCTATCTGCGTGCGATCGCGCAGGCGGAGGTGCGCGCCGCGGTCGGCTCGACGGAAGTGCGCGCGCAGCTCATGGCCGGCGCGGGCAGCGACAGCACCCCAGCCTACCGGACGTTCGTGATGGGCGGCCGGGGGACGCTGCCCGGCGAGCCGTTTCGCGCGTACGGCGGGACCCGGATGGCGCTGGCGCGTGTGGAATGGCGCTTCGATCTGCCGGCGCCGGCGCTGTCCCTCGGGTCGTACGCCTCGACCGGCCACACGATGACGCTCGCGCCGTTCGTCGCGGCGGGGTGGACGGGGCGCCCGCCGCCCGGGATGCCGTGGGCCGCGACCGACGGGATCCGGCCGGTCGCCGGAGTCGCCGCGGAGTTCTTCATGCGGATCATCCGGGTCGAGGCGGGCGTGGCGCTTCGGGGCGGAGGGATCGGCGTCACGGTCGACATCAACCGGGATTGGTGGGGCATTCTCTAACGGTTATCCTTCGACCAGCCCCCGTCCCCCACCATAGCCCGGACCTCCCGAGTCGCCGATGCAGTTTACCGACGAATGGCTGATTCCTACCGTTGAGCCGTTGCTGCCGCCCGATACCATCGCGAGCCTGCGCCAGGAGAGCGCCGGGAGCGCCGCGGTATGGGACGTGCTCGTCGGCCGCAAGCTCCTGACCGACGCGCAGATCATCGAGGCGGTCGCGGCACGGTTTCGCTTCAAGGTGGCCGGCGACGTGGTACCCGACACGTCGGCTCAGGACATCGTCAGCGAGCAGCTGGTCCGGCGCTTCAACGTGCTCCCGCTTCATCTCACCGATTCCTATCTCGAAGTCGCCACCGCGAACCCGTTCGACATCGACGCGGAGAAGATGCTGGCCTTCGCGAGCGGGCGGGAAGTACGGATGCTGCTCGCGAGCCCCTCGAGCATCCGCCGCGGCATCGAGGCGATGTTCCCGTCGGAGGACGAGGTCAGCAAGCTCCTCGGCGGCCTCGAGAGCGACGCGTACGTGCAGCAGCTGGAGGATGATCTGGATGAGGGCGCGTCGGCCGACGAGGCGAGCCACGCGCCGATCATCCGGCTGGTGGACATGATGCTGGCCGACGGCATCGCGAGCCGGGCGAGCGACATCCATGTCGAGCCCGTCGACGGCGGCGTCGTGGTCCGCTACCGGATCGACGGCGTGTTGCGGCAGGTGATGAAGATTCCGCGGTCGGCCGGCCTGCCGCTGATCTCCCGGATCAAGATCATGTCGGGGCTCGACATCGCCGACCGCCGGCGCCCGCAGGACGGGCGCGCCCGGGTGGCGGTCAACGGGTCGCCGGTGGACCTGCGGGTCTCGACCCTTCCCGCCTCGGGCGGCGAGAAGGTCGTCATCCGCATTCTGAACACCAAGGCGACCGTTCTCACGCTCGAGTCCCTCGGCATGTCGGAGGATGAGCGGGCCACGATCCAGGCGCTGCTCGACAACAAGGAAGGGATCATCCTCGTCACCGGGCCGACGGGCTCCGGCAAGACGACCACGCTCTACTCGGCGCTCCGGCTCGTCCAGAACGAGGGTGTCAACATCGTGACGGTGGAGGACCCGGTCGAGTACAAGCTGGGCGAGAACATCGTCCAGGTGCAGGTCCAGGAGAAGGCGGGGCTCACCTTCGCCTCCGCACTCCGCTCCATCCTGCGGCAGGACCCCGACGTCGTGCTGGTGGGCGAGATCCGCGACGGCGAGACGGCGCAGGTGGCGGTACAGGCGTCGCTCACCGGACACCTGGTGCTCTCGACGCTGCACACCAACGACGCGCCCAACGCGGTCACCCGTCTCGTGGACATGGGCATCGAAAGCTACAAGCTGGCCACCGCGCTCCGCGGCGTGGTGGCGCAGCGCCTGATGCGCCGGCTGTGTCCCGCCTGTCGTGAGCCGGCCGGCGAGGAGATCCCGGAGCGGCTGCGGCGGCACATTCCGCGCGGCACACCGCTGTTTCGCGCGGTGGGCTGTCCCGAGTGCGCCATGACCGGCTATCGCGGACGCTTCTGCATCGTCGAAGTGCTGACGATGAATGCGGAGATCGAGCGTCTGATCGGCGCCGGTGCTCCCGCTGACCGCATCGCGGAGGCCGCGCGGGCCAACGGCATGCGCGCGCTCTGGTGGAGCGGACTGCGGCACGTGCTCTCGGGCGAGACGGCAGTCGACGAGCTTCTCCGGGTGGTGGATGTTCCGGGCGAGGAAGCCCCCGCTGCCGCGCCTCCGCCGCCCCCGCCTCCGGCGGCCCGGCCGCCCGCGCCGCGGGGCTACGCGCACGCCTCGTCGGCCGACGCCGATTTCGGCATCGGCTTCGAGCTCATCGACGAGCCGGGCGCGCCGGCGTCCGCCGTCTCGGCGCTGGGCGCGAAGATCCTGCTCGTGGAGGACGAGGACTCGCTCAGACGAGTGATGAAGGACCTGCTCGAGCGCGAGGGCTACGTCATCTCGGAGGCGCGCGACGGCGTGCAGGCGCTCGACCAGGTGGACCGGCACGCGCCCGATCTCATCATGCTCGACCTCAACCTGCCCGGGCTCGACGGCTACACCGTCCTCGAGCAGCTGCGGTCGCGGCCGGCCACTGCGCACATTCCCGTCATCGTGCTCACGGCCAAGGGCGACGAGGATAACGAAGTTCGCGTCTTCGAGCTGGGCGCCGACGACTTCCTGACGAAGCCGTTCCGCGCCCGCGCGCTGTCGGCCCGATTGCAGGCGGTGCTCGCGCGGCGGCGTCCGTGATCGCCGGGCCGGCGTGAGCGACGCGCGCGTCTCACTGGTGGACGTCTACGTGCTGCGCGGCGGCGGGGCGGCGCTCGAGTGCCTGACGCTCCGGCGGGCGCCGGCGGGTCGCTGCGCCGGATCGTGGGAATCGGTGCATGGGCATATCGAGGCGGGGGAGCGTCCGGAGGCGGCCGCGCTCCGCGAGATGCGCGAGGAGACCGGCCTCGAGCCGATCCGGCTATACAACCTGAGCCGGGTCGAGTCGTTCTATCTGCACGGCTCCGGTGAGGTGGCCCTGATCCCGGCATTCGCCGCCTTCGTGGCGGCCGGGGCGACCGCGACCACCGGCGCAGAGCACGATGCGGCGGAATGGCTCCCGGTCTCTGCCGCGCGCGGCCGGATGGCCTGGCCGCGCGAGCGTCGCGCGCTCGACGACATCGTCGTGCTGCTCGGCGACGGCGGGGCAGGGGTGCTCGAGGACGTGCTCCGGATATGCTAGGGACGTCGGCCCGCCTCCTGGCCGCTGCGTCGGTCGTCTTCACCGCCGCGGGCGCCGCGCCGCCCAACTGCATCCGGCCGACCCACGCCGCCTTCCAGGTGCAGGGCCAGGTGAAGATCTGTCCCGGCCGCTACATCATCGCCGATCGCGCGGAGCGCGGTGTCATCATCGCCGCGAGCTCCAACACGCAGATCGACCTCACCGGCGTCACTCTCCAGAGCGGCGATACCGCCCCTTCCGCCTTCGTCGGTGTCGGCGTCGCGAGCGAGGCCGTGAGCAACGTGACGGTCACCGGCGGCGTGATTCGTGGCTATCGCTACGGCATCCGCCTGCAGGGCGGCCGCGGGCACCGGATCCGCGACGTGGACGTCTCCGGCTCGCGGGCTCAGCGTCTCCTGTCCACGCCGGAGCAATACAACGAGGCAGACTGGCTCGACATCTTCCGCCCGGACACCTTCGAGCAGTACGGCGGCGGCGTCTACGTGAAGAACGCGGAGGATGTGGCGATCACCGGCATCCGCGCGCGGGAAGCACAGAACGGGATCGGCCTCTTCAGTGTCCGGCGCGCGTACGTCGCCGACAACGACGTCTCCGGCAACAGCGGCTGGGGCATCCACCTGTGGCGCTCGGCCCATAACACCGTGCTTCGCAACAGGGCGAGCGGGAACGTCCGCTGCGAGGGGACGACCTACCGGCGCGGCTGCGACTCGGCGGCGCTGCTCCTGCGGGATCAGAGCGACTCGAATACGATCGCCGACAACGACCTCTCCCGCTCAGGCGACGGCTTCTTCCTCAGCGGCCAGCGGCCGCTGGTCCGCCCGTCGGTCGGCAACCTGGTGCTCCGCAACGACGCTACCGGCGCGTATCACAACGCCTTCGAGTCCACCTTCAGCTGGGGAAATCTCTTCGCCGACAATCATGCCGACAGCGCGTCCTTCGGCTTCTGGCTCGGCTACTCCAGCGGCAACGTCGTCCGGGGGAACACGATCGTGGGGTCGCGCAACGTGGGCATCGCGATCGAGCACGGCAGCGACAACGCCATCGCCGCCAACGTGATCATCGGCGGGCGGACGGGCATCTGGCTCTTCGCCCCCGGCGCCGAGGGCGAGCCGAGTCGCGGGTATCACGTGGACGACAACGTCCTCGCGAACCTCGACCGCGGCATCATCCTCGAGCGGACCCGGCAGGCCCGGCTCCGCGGCAACCTGTTCGACGGCGTGAAGGACGGGCTTGTGGTGGATGCGGACGGGGCGGATGCGGAGGTGCTGGGGAACATCTTCCTGCGGGCGTCGCAGTCGTTCGTGCAGGCGCCGTCGCTCTCCGCGGGCAGCAACTACTGGGGGGCGCCCAGCGCCGACGCCACCATGCCGAAGGTGAAGGGGAAGGTCAGTATTCTCCCGTGGTGGCCGGCGAGCGCCGCAGGCTACTGAATATCTCGTCCGCGAGCGCTTTCAGCTCGCGGAGATTGAACGGCTTCGACAGCTGGAACGCCGCCGTGCCGTCGGTCCTCCCATTGCCACTCGCCAGTATCACCCGCTTTGCCCATCCCGGCCGCGTGCTGAGCAGCGCGTCGGCGAACGGCAGCCCGGCGGTGGTCACCGCCCGCGCGTCGACCAGCACGAGATCGTAGCTCTGCTCCGAGGCCATGTCGAGCGCGTCGTCGGCGCTCCGGACCGCGTGCACCACGTGTCCGTCGGGGGTGAACAGCGCGCTCACCACCCGGTGCACCGTCGGGTCGTCGTCCACGACGAGGATGCGGCGGCCTTCGGTCGCGCCGGCGTCCCCGTTCGCCTCGACGCAGGGCAGCGCGAGGGTGAACCGCGCGCCGCCTGACGGCGCCGGCTCGTAGGCAAGGCGGCCGCCGTGGGACTCGACGATGCCGTAGCTGAGCGACAGGCCGAGGCCGGTGCCCTGGCCGGGGTCCTTGGTGGTGAAGAAGGGGGTGAAGAGATACGGGACCAGCTCCTCGGGGACGCCCTCGCCCGAGTCCTCCACGCTGAGCACCGCCTGCTCGCCCTGGCGGAGCGTCTCGATCGTGATGATGCGCGGCCGTGATGGAGGCAGGTTCGCGACCGCCTGCACCGCGTTGGTGACGAGGTTGAGGAGAACTTGCTGCAGCTCATAGCGGTCGCCGACCACCGTGAGCGGCTCGGGTGCGAGTCGTGACTGCAGGTCAATGTTCCGGAGCTTCATCTCGTATGCGATCAGGAGCGACGTCCGCGCGATCACGTCGTTCAGGTCCACGATCGCCTTGTCGGGCGTTCCCTTCCGCGCGAAGGTGAGCAGGTTCCGCACGATCCGGCCGGCCCGCTCCGCCTGGTCCTGAATCACGCGGAGGTGCTCGCGCGGGAAGTCCGGCAGCGGTCCCCGCTCGAGCAGGAGCTCGGTGAGGCCCGCGATGGAGGTGAGCGGATTGTTCAGCTCGTGGGCGACGCCGGAGACGAGATGACCGATCGTCGCCATCTTGTCGCTGTGGATGAGCTGGGCCTCCATGGCGCGTTGCTCGGTGACGTCCTCGACGAGGGCGACGACTGAGCCGCGTCCGGCGAGATCACCAAGCGGCGCGGCGGTGAGGCGGAAGACCCGCTGCGAGCGCTCGGAGCGGGCCACGAGCGGGGCGGGGCGCTCGCCCGAGCGGGCGGCCTGGAGGATGCGCACGACGCCGTCGTCGGGGCCGAAGATCGCCTGGGCAAAGTCGCGACCGACCAGGTCGTCCTCGCTCCCGTCGGCCATGCGCGCCAGCGACGAGTTGGCGCGCAGCACAGTGCCCGACGGCCCCACCACGGCGATTCCCTCCGTGAGCGCGTTGAACGCCGTCTCCCATTCCTCGGTGCTCCGCTGCACCATCTGGAACAGCCGCCCATTGGCCAGCACGACCGAGGCGTTGGTCGCGACGGTGGAGAGGAGCCACAGGTCCTCGGTGGTGAACGGCCCGCCCTTGCGCCCGCTGACGGCGATGGCGCCGAGCCGGTCGCCGTGGGAGACGAGCGGTGCCACGGCGGCGGACGAGACGGTGACGTCGTCGGCCAGCCGCACCGGTACGCCGGCCTGGGTGACGCGGATGCGGCCGTCGTCGATCGCGCCGCGAAGGAAGGTTTCCTCGGTGTCGTCGTCGTCGGTGAGGATGTGGCCCTGAAGCAGCTCCAGCGAGCCGACCGCCGCAGCGACGCGAAGGGTGTGACCGCCATCGGGTGAGAGCACGATGATCGCGCCGTCGGCCTGGAGGAACCGCATCGCGAACCCGATCACCTGCTCGACGATCCGCTCCAGCTCGAGCGACCCCGAGAGGATGTAGCCGAGCTCCTGCAGCGAGAAGAGCTCGCTGATCCGCCGGTCGAGCTGGGTCGCCACCTCGTCGCGCTGCAGCTCGACGGCCTGGGTCCGCCGCTGCCATTCCTCGCCGGTGAGCCAGACGGCTCCGGCGAGCACGACGGCGCCGAGCACCCACGCCCACCAGAACGGATGGCCGCCGAGCCACGCCGCCGTAAACAGCACGGCGGCCAGCGTCGCGCCGGCCGCCTGGAGTCGGGCCGGCGGAATTGATCCAAGGGTCGGAGGCTTCAGGGCCGCGGCTCCCCGTCGTCGTCGGCGTGCCGGATGGCCCGCTCGGTGACGTACGCTTCCGGTGGGGCGTTGGGCTTCACCCGGATCGACTTCGCCGGGATGCCGACGTTCACGTGGAACGGCCGCACGTCCTTGGTGGCGACGGCGCTGGCGCCGACCATCCCGTTCCGGCCCACGCGCACGCCTGCCAGGACGGTGGCGTGATAGGTGATGCGCACGTCGTCCTCGAGCACGGTGCGCGCGTTGGTGACTTCCTTCTGGTCCACGATACTGTGGGTATGGCTGTAGATGTTGGCGTAGTCCGAGATGCTGACGCGGTGGCCGAGCCGGAGCCCGCCCCGGTCGTCGAGCAGGACGTGCCGGTGGACCACGACGTCGTCGCCCACGTCCATGTTGTAGCCGTAGGAGAATTCGACGAACTGGAAGCATTTGAAGTTGCGGCCGCAGCGCGCGAAGATGTGCGGCGCGAGGAGCCGCCGGAACCGCACGCCGACGTCCACGTTCTGCCCGCCGAGCGGTGAGCGATCGAAGCCGTACCAGAGCCAGAGCAGTGGCTTCACCCGGGCGAACCGCGCCGCGTCCACGTCGGCGTAGTACTCCGGCTCGAGCGTGACGTTGCGGGGATCGAGGGCGAGGAGCGCGGCCCGGCTGGCGAGCGGCACCGCCGGATCGGCGACGCGCTCGTCGTAGTCGGTGAGGTCCGGATGCCAGAGGCCGGCCAGCACGTCGCGGCAGAGGCGGTTCCAGTCGGCACCCGGCTCGGTGAGACGAGCTTCCACCTCCGCCAGCCACTGCTGGTAGAGGGTGCCGGACGCCTCCGGCAGCTCGACCGCCTTGAGCGGCAGATAGGCCATGGATTCTCCCCCGGGATCGCTCAGCGGTTCATGCGGGAGCTGACCCGCGCGCGCTCCCGCTCGAGCATCGGCAGCTTCCGCTCCCAGTCCTCGCTGGTGAGGGTATCGTAGGTCAGCGTGAACGACTCATCCACCGGAATCACTTCCTCGTAGAGAAAGATCGCCATCGCCTGGCCGCGCTGCGGGAGCTGCTGTGACGTGAAGCCGGGACTGAGCGGAACGACACCGACGGGACGGAGGAAGCGGCCCCGGCTCACGAGCGTGAGGAGCTGCGGGTCGAACCGCGCCCCGTCGCGCTGGGCGTAGAAGGTGACGAGGGCCAGGCCGGGATCGCTCAGGCCGTAGAGCCGGGCGAGCGAGTCGATCGAGGTCTGCCGGCCTGCGCGGAGGCCGCGGAGCGACTGCCACGCATCGGGGGCGAGGAGCCGCGTGACGCGCTCGTTGAGCGGCACGAAGCGGATCTCGAGCTCCTCGCTGCGCATGCGCAGCGCGAGGTCGGTCTGGCTCAGCGTGCCGAAGCTGCGCGACGAGTCGCCCGCCGCCGGGCGCGCCCGGGTGCTGTCGGCGGCGGGTGCCGCCTGCCCGCTGGCGTGGGGAGCGCAGGCGGCCGCGAGGAGCAGCGCCAGCATCGCCGAGCGTCTCATCCCTCCTCCTTGCCGCTGACGGCGGCGAGAATGGTGTCGCCCAGGTCGGCGATTCCCTCTCCAGTGGTGCTGCTCACGAGGTGTGTCTGAATCTCATCGAGACCGAGCGCGTCGGCCAGCGCCGCCGTCCGGGCGGCCTGGGCGGCGCGGCCGAGCTTGTCGGCCTTGGTGAACACCGCGAGCGTGGGCCGGCCGCTGGCGGTCAGGAGCTCCTGCATTTCGAGATCGTCGGCTGAGGGCTGGTGGCGGACGTCGAGCAGCCAGACGACGCCGGCGAGGGTCGGGCGGGTCTCGAGGTAGCCCCGGAGCAGGCGCCGGTAGCCCATCCGGGCACTCTTGCTGGCCCGCGCGAAGCCGTAGCCGGGCAGATCGATGAGGTAGAGCGCGGGAAGGCGGAACACATTCACCAGCGCGGTCTTGCCGGGTGTGCCGCTGACGCGGGCGAGGCCGGGGCGGCCCACCAGCACGTTCAGGAGGCTGGACTTGCCGACGTTGGAGCGGCCGACGAAGGCGATTTCGGGGAGCGGCGGGTCGAGGCGGACGGCGGGATCGGGATAGCTGCCGACGAACTCGACGGGGAGCTCATGCAGGGCGGAGCGGCGGCTCACGCCTCCCGCTTCGTCCGGGCCCGCTCGGTCACGACCAGCGGCTGCTTGCCCTCGGTGATCGATTCCTTGGTGATCACGACCTCGCGCACGTCGTCGCGCGTCGGCAGGTCGAACATGATGTCGGTCATCATCGTCTCGAGGATCGACCGGAGCCCGCGCGCGCCGGTGCCGCGCTTGAGCGCTTTCTGGGCGACGGCGCGGAGCGACTCGGGGTCGAAGGTGAGCCCGACGTTCTCGAGGTCGAAGAGCTTCTTGTACTGCTTGGTGAGCGCGTTCTTCGGCTCGACCAGGATCTTGACCAGTGCTTCCTCGTCGAGCGATTCGAGCGACACGACGACCGGGAGGCGGCCGACCAGCTCGGGGATGAGCCCGAACCGGAGGAGGTCGTCGGGCTCGACTTCGGCGTAGGGGTGACGGGCGTCCGGCAGGGGGCGGTCCGGCCGGTTGTGGTCGTTGAAGCCGATGAGCTGCCGGCCGGTGCGGGCCTCGATGATCTTCTCGAGCCCGTCGAAGGCGCCGCCGCAGATGAACAGGATGTCCTTGGTGTTGATCTGGATGTATTCCTGCTGCGGATGCTTGCGCCCGCCCTGCGGCGGCACCGACGCGATGGTGCCTTCGAGGATCTTGAGGAGCGCCTGCTGCACGCCTTCACCCGAGACGTCGCGCGTGATGCTCGGGTTCTCGCTCTTGCGCGCGATCTTGTCGATCTCGTCGATGTAGACGATGCCCCGCTCGCACTCCGCCACGTTGAACTCGCCGGCCTGGAGCAGACGCACCAGGATGTTCTCCACGTCCTCGCCGACGTAGCCGGCCTCGGTGAGGGTGGTGGCGTCGGCGATGGTGAAGGGGACGTCGAGGATCCGGGCGAGGGTCTGGGCCAGGAGCGTCTTGCCGACGCCGGTGGGGCCCAGGAGGAGGATGTTCGACTTGTCGAGCTCGACGTCGGCCTCGCGGCCGCCGGCGGCGTTGATGCGCTTGAAGTGGTTGTAGACGGCGACGGCCAGCACCCGCTTGGCCCGCTCCTGCCCGATCACGTACTGGTCGAGGACGTCCTTGATCTCGGTCGGGGTGGGAACCTGCGTGATGCTGTCGGCGACCTCCCGCTCTTCGTCCTCGGCCAGGATCTCATTGCAGAGCGTGATGCACTCGTTGCAGATGTAGACCGACGGTCCGGAAATGAACTTCCGGACTGAGTCCTTCGATTTGCCGCAGAAGGAGCAGCGGAGATGCTTATCGTTGGACATGGCCCGGGTCGTCATGAGGGTGAAGAGGGGATGACGAAAAGTCACCCCCCCGCCCGCCGTGCGTCAAGTAGTCTTCGTGGGGGTGACCGCCGCCGGGATGACTGTGGCCCGCGGGGTGAAGACGCTGTCGATCAGGCCGTAGGCCCTGGCCTCGTCGGCGCTCATGAACCGGTCGCGGTCCATGTCGCGCTCGATCGTCTCGATCGGCTGGCCGGTATGCTGGGCGTAGAGCGAGTTCATCTTGGAGCGCAGATACAGGATCTCGCGCGCCTGGATCTCGATGTCGGAGGCGGTGCCCTGCGCGCCGCCCGAGGGCTGGTGGATCATGATCCGCGAGTGCGGCAGCGCGCTCCGCTTGCCCTTGGTGCCGGCGGCGAGCAGGAACGAGCCCATCGACGCGGCCATGCCCATGCAGATCGTGTTCACCGGCGCCCTGAGGTGCTGCATCGTGTCGTAGATCGCCATGCCGGCGCTGACGACGCCGCCCGGGGAGTTGATGTAGAGGTAGATGTCCTTGTCGGGGTTGTCGGCCTCGAGAAAGAGCAGCTGCGCGATGATGATGTTCGCCACGTCGTCGTTGATCGGCGCGCCGAGGAAGACGATGCGGTCCATCAGCAGGCGCGAGAAGATGTCGTAGCTCCGCTCGCCGCGGCTGGAGCGCTCGATGATGTACGGCGGGTACAGGGTGGACATCGTCAGGAGGTCGCCTCGTCTACGGTTGACTGCTTGAGGAGGAAATCGAACACCTTTTCCTCGGTCAGGGAGCGCTCGAGCTCCGGGAGCCGCTTGGCCTTTTCCAGCTGCGCATAGACTTGTCCGGCCGGAAGCCCGCGCGCCTCGGCCATCTGCGCGACGCGCGCGTCCACGTCGGCCTCGGTGGCGCGGAGACCATGCGCTTCGACGACCGCGTCCAGCACCAGGTCACGCTTCACCTGCGACTCCGCCACCGGATGGAACTGCTGCTCGAACTGCCCGAGCTGCTCCTCCGGGATCTGGTACGCGTTGGCGTACCCGTGCATCAGCTTGTGCACCAGCGACTCGGGCGCGGTGATGTTGTTGGCCTCGACGATCTGCCCGATCAGCTGATCGCGGACCCGGGCGTCGGCGTCGCGCACCGCTTCCTGCTCCAGATCGGCGCGCACCGCGGCCCGGAGCGCGTCCATGTTCTCGAAGTCGCCGACCTCGCGGGCGAAGGCGTCGTCCAGCTCGGGCAGCTCCTGGCGCTTCACGTCGTGAAGCGTGATCCGGACGTGCCGGCTCTGACCGCGGCGGCTCTCGTCGGGGTGGTCGTCGGGGAAGCGGACGTCGGTGTCGACGGTCTCGCCCGGCGTGAGCTCCATGATCTTCTCTTCGAGCGCCGGCAGCGCCCGGTTCTCACCGAGCACCAGGTCGTACGGCTGTGACGGACCAGCGACGCCGTTCTCGAGTGGCGCCACCTCGACGCGGACCATCTGGCCGGGCCCGGGCTTCGCGCCCTCCACCGGTGTCCACGTCGCTTTCTGCTCCCGGATCCGCTCGATCTGCTCGGCCACCGCATCATCGGGGACCGGCGTCACCTCGCGGCGCAGCCTGAACCCGCCCAGGCGCTCCAGCTTGAGCTCCGGCCGGACCTCGACGAGCAGCTCGAACTCGATCGGGCTCCCCTCCTCGAACTTCACGTTCCGGATGCTGGGGTCGCTGATCGGCTTGAGGGACTCCGAGGTCTTGGCGGTCTCCCAGCTCTCGCGGATCACTTCCTCGAGTACCGACTGGCGGATCGCGTCGCCGAACCGCTTGCGAACCACCGCCTCCGGCGCCTTCCCCTGGCGGAAGCCGGGGAGCCGCGCCCGCTGGGCATAGTACTTTACGGCCTTCGATTCGGCGGCGCGCACGCGGTCGACCGGAACGGTGACCTTGAGCGCCTTCGACGCCGAATCGGAGGCGGTCGTCTCTACGGTGATGGCTTCCATGGGCCGGAATCTAGCGGGGCGGGGGGTGCCCGGGCAAAGGCGCCGGGGGCCAGGCGTAGCGGTTACAATGATCCGGGACTTCCTCCAGGAGCGTCATGCACGCCATGCTGATCGCCCTCGCGGGCCTACTCACCGCCACGGCGCGGCCCGCGCCCGCGGATACGACGCTCCACGTCACCGGACTTCGCACCGAATACCTCTCCAACCCGATCGGAAGTGACGCGCGGCGGCCCCGGCTGAGCTGGCGGCTGGTCAGCGCCACCCGCGGCACCGTCCAGACCGCGTACCAGATCACCGTCTCAACCGATTCGGCCGACCTGCTCGGCGCCCGGTCGCTCGTGTGGGATTCCGGCCGTGTGCCGTCGGGGAGATCGGTATTCGTCGAGTATGCCGGTCCCGCGCTCCGATCCGGCACCCGGTACTACTGGCACGTGCGAGTGTGGGATGGGGCGCGTACCTCCGACTGGAGCACGCCATCCTGGTGGGAGACCGGGCTCCTCGACCGGAGCGACTGGACCGCTCGGTGGATCCGCCCGCCGGATGCGCATCACGACTCGGCCGGCGGACCCGCGCCGATGCTCCGCCGCACGTTCACGCTCGCGGGGCCGGTCCGCTCCGCGCGGCTCTACGTGACCAGCCTCGGGCTGTACGAAGTGGAGCTCAACGGCCATCGGGTCGGCGCCGATGCCTTCACGCCGGGCTGGACCAGCTACGGCAAGCGCCTGCAGTACCAGACCTACGACGTCACCGGACTGCTTGCCGCCGGCGGCAACGCGATCGGAGCGACGCTCGGCGATGGCTGGTACCGCGGGCATCTCGGCTTCAACGATCGTCAGAACCTGTACGGCCGGCACGTGGCACTCCTGCTTCAGCTCGATGTCCGCTACGCCGACGGGCGGACCGAGCGCATCGTGTCCGACAGCGGGTGGAAGGCGGCCAGCGGCCCGTTCGTGATGTCCGACATCTACGGCGGCGAGACCTACGACGCGCGCCGGGAGCGCGCGGGATGGACCACGCCGGGATACGACGACAGCGGGTGGGATCGCGTCGCCCTCGCCGACCCGCCGACGGCGGTACTGGTCGCGCCGGTCGCTGAGCCGGTGCGCCGCGCCGCGGAAATCCGCCCGGTCGCGATTCTGCACACGCCGGCCGGCGAGACGGTGTTCGATCTGGGGCAGAACATCACGGGGTGGGTGCGGCTCCGGGTCAGCGGCGCGGCGGGTACAATGATCGTACTGCGGCACGCCGAAGTGCTGGACCAGGCCGGGAACGTCTACTTCGGCAATCTCCGCAATGCGGCGCAGACCGACCGGTACACGCTGAAGGGCGGTTCGGAGGAGATCTGGGAGCCGCATTTCACCTACCACGGGTTCCGCTACGTCACCGTGGAAGGCCTTCCCGCGCCGCCGACCCTCGAGACGATCACCGGCATCGTGGTGCACTCCGATCTGCCGGAGACGGGCCGGTTCGTCACCTCCGACACGATGCTCAATCGCCTGCAGCACAACATCGTCTGGGGTCAGCGCGGCAACTTCCTGGATGTGCCGACCGACTGTCCCCAGCGCGACGAGCGACTCGGCTGGACCGGCGACGCGCAGGTGTTCGCGCGGACGGCGGCGTTCAACATGTTCGTGCCCGGCTTCTTCTCGAAGTGGCTGGCCGACCTGGCGGCGGACCAGCACTCCGGCGGCAGTGTCCCCTGGGTCATTCCCAACCCCCTCGGCGGCGACTCGACGACCTATGCCGGGGCGGCGGGATGGGCCGACGCGGCGGTGGTCGTGCCCTGGACGATGTATCTCGTCTACGGCGATCACCGGCTGCTCGAGCGGCAGTATCCGAGCATGCGGACCTGGGTGGACTACGGCTTGCGCCAGGCCGGGCCCGGCCTCGTGTGGCGCTCCAATCGCTACTTCGGCGACTGGCTCGCCTGGCACAGTGACGATGCCTCATATCCCGGCGCCACGACCGGGAAGGACTTCATCGCCACCGCGTATCTCGCGCACTCGACCGATCTGCTGGCGCGGGCCGCGGCGGCGCTCGGCCGCACCGCCGACGCGCGGAAGTACGCCGCGAGGTTCGCCGCCATCCGCGACGCATTCCAGCGGGAGTTCATCTCCCCCGGCGGCAGGGTCGCGGAGAACACGCAGACCGCCTACGCGCTGGCGATGAACTTCGGGCTCGTGCGGCCGGCCGAGCTCGCGGGTGACGCGCGGCGGCTGGCGGACGACATCCGCGCGCACGACGGGCACCTGTCCACCGGCTTCCTCGGGACGCCCGAGGTCACCCACGCGCTCTCGCAGAACGGACATCTCGCCGACGCGTACCGTCTGCTCCTGCAGCGCGGGTATCCGTCGTGGCTGTATCCGATCACGCGGGGCGCCACGACGATGTGGGAGCGCTGGGACGGGATCCGCCCCGACGGCTCATTCGAGGAGCCCAGCATGAATTCGTTCAACCACTACGCCTTCGGCGCGGTGGGAGACTGGATGTATCGGGTGATCGGCGGCATCGACCTCGACCCCGCCGCGCCGGGCTACCGGCACGCGCTGATCGCCCCGCAGCCGGGAGGCGGCCTCACCAGCGCCAGCACCGCGATCGAGACGATGTACGGCACGCTGGCGACGGCGTGGCGGCTGGACCGCGTGGGCTACACGCTCGACGTCGACGTGCCACCCAATACGTCGGCGAGGGTGACGCTCCGGGATGCGACGGCTGGACGGACGCGGGAGAGTGGTCGGCCCGCCGCGGGCGCGGCGGGCGTGCGGTCGGTGCGCCAGCAGGGAACGGATCTCGTGCTCGAGGTCGGCTCGGGACACTACGCGTTCCGCGTGGCCCGGTGATGCGATTGACCGGCTGCGACCGAGTGCGAGCGGCGGGAGTCGAACCCGCACCCCTTGCGGGACAGGATCCTAAGTCCTAATGGCGGGGTATACGCCAGACTACTCCGGACCGCCCGCATAATGTCGTTGTTGGGGTTACGCCGCATCGCACTTGTCGCCTGTAGTCCGCAGTAGTCCCCTCTTCCGGCACAGTTGTGGCAAAGGTCGTCGGCTCCAGCCCCCCCCCCTTATTAGTCGACGCCCGGCCAGTGGAGATCGGGCCTGGTCTCCATCGCGCCGGCTCATCTTCAGTAGAACGTTTCGGGTC
>JBLMWC010000060.1:0-28088 GCA_050257015.1 Bacillota bacterium
TGCACATCGTATTCGTCTGCACCGGCAACACCTGCCGGAGTCCGCTGGCGGAGGCGCTCATGCGCCGCGCCCTCGCGGCGCGCGGCCACACCAGCGTCGCAGTCAGCTCCGCGGGGACCGGCGCCTGGGAAGGGGCGCCGGCATCGGAAGGGTCGCTGCTCGTCGGCCTCGAGAACGGGCTCGATCTGTCCGAGCACCGGGCCCGCCTGCTCACGCGGGAGCTGGCGCACGCGGCGGATCTCATCCTCGCGATGTCCCCGCAGCAGCGCGAGCGCGTCGCCGCGCTCGGTGCCGGCGATCGGGCCCATACCCTGACCGACTTCGCCGGCGTGGGCCGCGGAGACGCCGAGGTGCAGGACCCGTTCGGCTCCGATCTCGATGCCTATCGCACGACCTACCGTCAGCTCGAGGAGCTGGTAGACGCCGTCGCGGCGCGGATCGCTGCCGGGCGCTCCGGTGAGCAGCGCTAGACGGATCTTCGCCCTCCTCGGCGATCCGGTCGGTCACTCCCTTTCGCCAGTCATGCACACGGCCGCGTTTCGAGCGGCCGGCCTTTCCGCGGTGTACGTCGCCATTCGGACCGGTCCCGATGCCGTCCCGCTCCTGATGCGGGCGCTGGCCGATGCCGGCGGCGGCGGCAACGTCACCATCCCCCGCAAGCAGACAGCGGCAGTTGCCGCCGACGAGCTGCGCGGTGCCGCCCGGACCCTTCGCATCAGCAACACCTTCTGGGCCGAGGACGGCAGACTGATCGGTGACAACACCGACGTGACCGGCGTCCAGGCGGCAGTGCACGAGCTCGCCGTACCTGGCGGGCCGTGGCTCATCGTCGGCACCGGCGGCTCGGCGCGCGCGGTCGCGGCGGCGGCGGGGGAGCGTGGCGTGGGGATCGCGGTCCGCTCGCGGAGCGATACGGCGGCCAGGGCCTTTCTCGAATGGGCCGCCGGTGTCGGCGTCGCGCCGGCGGAGGAAGCAGCGTGCGTACTCGCCGTCAACGCGACACCGCTCGGGCTCGGGGACGATCGTCATCCGCTGCGCTTCGAGGAGCTGCCCGCCGCCGCGGCCGTGCTCGATCTGGTCTACCGCGCCGGCGAGACGGCGTGGGTTCGCGCCGCGCGGGCGCGTGGACTTCGGGCCGCCGACGGCCGTGGCGTCCTCGTCGCCCAGGGCGCGGCGGCGCTCAGCCGGTGGTACCCCGGCCTGCGGCCCCCGGTCACCGCGATGCGGTCCGCGGTCGATGCTGCGCTGGGCTGACGCCGTCGCGCTCGCGCGCGGCGTCGAGCGCCTTCTCCTTCCAGCCGAGTGCCTGCTTTGCCGCGAGCCGATCGCAACAGTGGATCGGGACGCGCTCATCTGCGGCCTCTGCCGCTCGCGCTGGGAGAGCATCGCGCCGCCGATCTGCGACCGGTGCGGCGATTCCCTGCATCTCGGTCTGGCATGCCGGCTCTGCGCCGCGTGGCCCGACGGATTCCGGTCGGCCCGGAGCGCCGTGTGGCTCGACGCCTCTGCGCGGCGCGCGGTGCATCATCTCAAGTATGACGGATGGTGGCGCGCTGCGGAGGCGATGGCGGAGGCGATGCGCGCCCTGCCGCCATTGACCGGACGCCCCATTCTGATTCCAATTCCGCTCGGCGCGCGCCGCCGTCGCCGGCGGGGTTACAATCAGAGCGAGCGCCTCGCGGCGGCCGTAGCCGCGCGGGCGGGTGGCAGGGTGCGCGAGGATCTGCTGGCCCGCAGGCGGGAGACGCCCACGCAGACGGCGCTCACGCCGGAGGAGCGGCAGGCCAACGTGGCGGGCGCGTTCGTGGCCGCGCCGGGCGTCCGCGACGCCGCGCTGGTGCTGGTGGACGACGTCTTCACCACCGGGGCGACGCTCGCGGAGGCCGCCACGGCGCTTCTCAGGGCCGGCGCGCGCGAGGTTCAGGCGGTGACGTTCGCGCGCGCGCGACAGACCGTCGGATGATTTCTGCTCTCACACCGGGGACGAGATGGCAATCAAGGTAGCGATCAACGGATTCGGCCGGATCGGCCGGAATGTCGTGCGGGCCGCCAACGCGATGAAGGCCGCGGGTTTCGACTTCGTCGCCGTCAACGACCTCACCGACACGAAGACCCTCGCGCATCTTCTCAAGTACGACTCGGTGCACGGCAGGTTCGCCGGCACGGTCGAGGCCCGCGGCGACTCCATCGTCGTCAACGGCGATGAGATCAAGGTGTTGAGCGAGAAGGATCCGGCGAAGCTGCCCTGGAAGGACCTCGGGGTGGACATCGTCCTCGAGTCCACCGGCCGGTTCACCGAGCGCGACAAGGCGGCGGCCCACCTCCAGGGCGGCGCGCGCAAGGTCATCATCTCGGCGCCCGCCAAGCAGGAGGACATCACCATCGTCTACGGGGTCAACCACGAGAAGTACGATCCCGCCAGGCACAACATCATCTCCAACGCCAGCTGCACCACGAATTGCCTGGTGCCGGTGGTGAAGGTGGTGCTCGACCGCTTCGGCTTCGTGCACGGGTTCATGACCACGGTGCATTCCTACACCAACGACCAGCAGATTCTCGATCTGCCGCACAAGGATCTGCGCCGTGCCCGCGCCGCGGCGATGTCGATCATTCCAACCTCCACGGGCGCGGCCCGGGCCACCTCGCTCGTCATTCCGGAGGTGAAGGGGAAGCTCGACGGCGTATCGCTCCGCGTTCCCACACCCGACGTCTCCGTCGTCGCCCTCTCCGCCGTCGTCGGCCGCGCCACCAGCGCCGACGAGGTGAACACGGCGTTCCGCGAGGCCGCGGCCGGCGCGCTCAAGGGGGTCCTCGCGGTGAGCGAGGAGCCGCTCGTCTCGGTGGACTACATCGGGAACCTCATGTCCAGCACCGTGGACGCGCTCTCGACGAACGTCGTCGACGGCACGCTGGTGAACCTGACGTCGTGGTACGACAACGAAATGGGCTATTCCGCCCGCTGCGTCGATCTCATGCGGTACGTCGGGGAGCGCCTGTGAAGCGCGCCCTCGCGTCCCTCGACGCGAGTGTCCTGGAGGGGCGCCGCGCGCTCGTCCGGGTGGACTTCAACGTGCCGATCAAGGACGGTGTCGTCACCGACGATACGCGCATCCGCGCGGCGCTGCCGACGATCCGCTACCTGCGGGACCGCGGCGCGCGTGTCGTCCTGCTCTCGCACCTCGGGCGGCCCAAGGGCGGCCCCGACCCGAAGTATTCGCTCCCGCCGGTCGTCCGCGCGCTGGAGAAGCTCCTCGGTGCGCCGGTGGCGTTCATCGCCGATCCGACCTCCGACGCGGCAGTGGCGGAGACCCGCCGACTCCCGCGCGGAGGGGTGGCGGTCGCGGAGAACACCCGCTTCTTCGCCGGTGAGGAGGCGAACGATGCGGAACTCGCGCGAAAATTCGCCGCGCTCGGGGATCTCTACGTGGACGACGCCTTCGGCTCCGCGCACCGCGCCCACGCGAGCACCGAGGCCGTCGCCCACATCCTGAAGCCGGCGGTCTCGGGATTTCTGATGGAGCGGGAGCTCAAGTATCTCGGCGACGCCCTCGACCAGCCGAAGCGGCCGTTCGTCGCCGTCCTGGGCGGCGCGAAGATCTCCGGGAAGATCGATCTCATCGAGGCGCTGCTGCCGAAGGTGGACGAGATCATCATCGGCGGCGCCATGGCCTGTACCTTCTTCCGCGCCATGGGCCTCGAGACCGGAACGTCGCTCGTCGAGGAGGACCGGGTGGCGATGGCGAAGGCGCTGCTCGACAAGGCGGGGCGGAAGCTCGTGCTGCCGTCGGGCGCGGTGGTGGCGCAGAAGCTGGCGTCCGACGCCGTGACGCAGACCGTCAAGCGCAACGAGATTCCGGCCGGCTGGGCGATGTACGACATCGATCCGCTCAGCGCTCAGGATTTCGCGTCCGCCATCGAGGCGGCGGGCACCGTCGTCTGGAACGGCCCGATGGGAGTATTCGAGACCCCGCCGTTCGGTCGCGGCACCCTCACCATCGCGCACGCGATGGCGCGGGCCACCGCACGCGGTGCCGTGACGATCGTCGGCGGCGGCGACTCGGCGGCAGCCGTTGCGCAAGCGGGGGTGGCCGATCAGGTGTCGCACGTGTCCACCGGAGGCGGCGCGTCGCTCGAGTTCCTCGAGGGCAAGATCCTGCCCGGCGTTGCCGCGCTGGACGACGCGTGATGCGGCGGCTCATCTACGCCGCCAACTGGAAGATGAACCACGGGCCGCTCGCGGCCCGTGCCTTTGCCGAGCGGTTCGATTCGCTCGTGGTGCCGGCGCCTGGCCGGGAGCTCTGGTTCTTCCCGCCGGCGGTGTCGCTCGCAGCGGCGGTGGCGGCGTTCGCCGGCCGGTCCGACACGCGGATCGGCGCACAGAACGTGTACTGGGAGCCGAAGGGCGCCTTCACCGGCGAAACCTCGACGGCGCTCGCGGCTGAAGCAGGTGCCGCCGGCGCTCTGGTGGGTCACTCGGAGCGCCGCCACATCTTCGGCGAGACCGACGCCGACACTGCGCGCAAGGTGACGGCGCTGCTCGCCGCCGGGCTCACGCCTATGCTGTGCGTCGGCGAGACGCTCGCGCAGCGCGAGGCCGGGGAGACCGAGTCGGTCGTGATACGGCAGCTCCGCGCCGCGCTCGAGGGACATGGGGCCGCGGAACTCGGGCGCGTGCTGATCGCATACGAGCCGGTCTGGGCGATCGGGACCGGACGGAACGCGACGCCGTCCGATGCCGCTGCCGTGCACCGCGTGATCCGGGCGGAGCTGGCGGCCCGGGGCGCGCCCGGACGGATCCCGGTGCTCTATGGCGGGAGCGTGAATGCGGGTAACGCGCTTGCGCTTCTGGCCGAGGAGGAGCTCGACGGGGTGCTCGTCGGCGGCGCCAGTCTGGATGCCGACGGCTGGGCCGGCCTGGTGGGGATCGGCGGTTGATTCCGGGCGTCCGGCCCGCTAAGATTTCGGACTGTCCCGGAGAAGAGCTGACATGTATTACCTGATTCTGACACTCCTGATTCTCGACGCGCTCCTGCTCGCGACGGTCGTCCTGCTCCAGGCGGGACAGGGCGGCGGCCTCGCCTCGCTGGGCGGCGGCACCACCGACAGCGTGCTTGGAAGCCGGCAGTCGGTCACGCTCCTCACCCGCATGAGCTGGTGGTGCGGCGGGATCTTCCTCGTCCTCTCGCTCCTGCTGTCGCTGATGTCGGCGGGCACGCGGAGCACGTCGAGCGACCTGCAGCAGCGGCTCCGGACCAGCACGCCTCCGGCGCCCACGACGACGACGTCGCCGCTTCCCATCACCCCGGCGCCGAACGGGCCGCCGGCCGGCACCGCTCCAGCGGGGACCGAAGGCGCGGCCAAGGCGCCGCCCAACCCGGCCCCTCAATCAAAGCCGGCCCAGTGAGCCGAGCGACCGCGAGCGGGGTGACCGGATGACGGATCGCCCCGCTTTTGTTTTGCTGGAGGACGGGACGTGGTATGCCGGCACGACGCGGCGTCCGGTCGATCCCGCCTTCGGCGAGGTGGTCTTCACCACCAACCTCTCCGGCTACCAGGAGACGTTCACCGACCCGAGCTATCTCGGCCAGATCGTCGTCATGACGGCGCCGATGATCGGCAACTACGGGGTGAACGCCGAGGACATGGAATCGGGGCACCCGCAGGTGAGCGGCGTCGTCGTCCGCGAGCTGGTGCGCCACGCCTCCAACTGGCGCGCCACCATCGGTCTCGATGCCTGGCTCGAGTCGGCCGGCGTGCCGGTGATTGAGGGCGTGGATACCCGGCGGCTCACGCGCCACCTCCGGGAGCGCGGGGCGATGCGCGGGGTGATCGCGCCGGGCAGCGCACCGACGCCGGAGCTCACCGCGCGTTTGGCCGCCTCGCCGTCGATGGAGGGACTGGACCTCGCGTCGCGCGCCACCGCCACCGAGGCGCACACTGAGGGCGCCGGACCGCACGTGGTGGCATACGATTACGGGATCAAGCGCAACATCGTGAAGATGCTGGTGGCGGCGGGTTGCCGGGTGACGGTGGTGCCGGCCGAAACGCCGGCCGCGACGGTGCGCGCGCTGGAGCCCGACGGCCTGTTCCTGTCGAATGGTCCGGGCGACCCGGCCGCCGTCTCCTACGCGCTGGGAACGATCCGCGAGCTGGCCGACAGCGGCCTCCCGACATTCGGTATCTGCCTGGGACATCAGCTGATCGGCCTCGCCTACGGGGGCCATACCCAGAAGATGTCGTACGGCCACCGCGGCGGAAACCATCCGGTGCGAGACCTGCGCACCAACCACGTGCTCATCACGACGCAGAACCACGGCTTCGCCGTCGTCGGGGACGAGCACGGCGTGCCGGGCGCGCCGGACCTCGAGGTGACGCACCTCAACCTCAATGACGGCACCGTGGAAGGGATCCGGCACCGGCGACTGCCCCTCTTTGCCGTGCAGTACCACCCCGAGGCGGCTCCGGGACCGCACGACGCCTACCCCCATTTTGCCGAGTTCCTGCGGTCGGTGACGACGCGGGGGGCGGCCCGCAGTGCCCCAAGCCCTTGACAGTCAACACTTAAGCTCCTAGTATCGGCCTTAGGGACACCGACCCCGGTGGTCCCAATGTGACCCTCCTGGGGGATGCATGACCAAAGCCGATCTCGTTGAACAGGTAACTGCGTCAATCGCGCGCACGTCGGGGCCGATGATCTCGAAGAAGGACTGCGCCCGTGTGGTCGACGCCTTCCTCGACGCCGTCAAGGACGCGTTGAAGGACCAGCACAACATCGAGGTCCGCGGCTTTGGGACCTTCAAGATTCGCCGGAGGAAGACGCGCATGGCGCGGAATCCGCGCACCGGCGATCCGGTTGAAGTTGCTGCGCGACCGGTGCCGGTGTTCAAGCCCAGCAAGGAGTTGCGGGCGCTCGTGGCGGAAGAGGAGCCGGCATCGTCATCCGATCAGTCGCACCAGTCCGAGGCGGCATCGGGCCTCTGAGCCGGACCGACATCATTCCGCGGGGCCGCAACCCAATGCGGCCCCGTTCCTTTCTCCGGCGCCCATGACACTCGCCGCCCGTCCCGCCATCCGGATCCATGTCCTCCTCTTCGCGCGGTACGCCGAAGTCCTCGGCACCGATGCGCTTACGCTCGAGCTACCCGAGTCGGCCACGGTCGCCGACCTCGTGAGCGCGCTGCGCCGCGCGCCCGGCGGGAACGCGCTTCCGCCCCGGCCGCTCTGCGCGGTGAACCTCGTGCAAGTCGGCGCGACGGCGTCGCTTGCCGACGGCGACGAGGTGGCGATCCTCCCACCGCTGGCCGGCGGATGAGTCGGGCCCTCCATCTGACCGACACCGCAATCGATCCGGCGGCACTCCTGCGCGCGGTGCAGTCGCCCGAGCGGGGAGGGGTCGTGTCGTTCGCGGGCATCGTGCGGAATCACCACGCGGGACGCGAGGTGGTGCGGCTCGAGTACTCCGCGTATCTGCCGATGGCGGAGGCCGAGTGCGCGCGCATCGTGGCCGAAACCGAGGCACGGTGGCCGGTTGCGGTGGCGATGGCCCACCGGATCGGCACCATCGAGATCGGGGAGCACGCGGTGATTGTCGTCGCGGCCGCTGCGCACCGCGGCGACGCGTTCGACGCCTGCCGTCACGTCATCGACCAGGTGAAGAGCCGGGTGCCGATCTGGAAGCGCGAGTACTACGCCGACGGATCGGTTGCGTGGGTGGACCCGACGGCGCCCGACGGAATTCAGCCGGCGGAGCGGCCATGACGCCGGTGCTCGATCGCCTTGCGCGTCCGCTCGGGAGCCTTCGCCTCTCGGTCACGGACCGCTGCAACATGCGGTGCGGCTACTGCATGCCGGAGACCGAGTACACCTGGCTCCCGCGGGCCTCGCTCCTCACCTTCGAGGAGATGAGCCGGCTCGCCGGCATCTTCGCGTCGCTTGGCGCGTCGAAGGTCCGGCTCACGGGTGGCGAGCCACTCCTCCGGCATGAGCTCCCTTCGCTGGTGCGGCTGCTGGCGACCGACCGCCGGGTGAACGACCTCGCGCTCACGACGAACGGCATCCTGCTCGCGCAGCACGCGGGCGCGCTTCGCGCCGCCGGGCTTCGCCGGGTGACGGTGAGCCTCGACACGCTCCGCGCCGACCGGAGTCTCGCCTTTGCGCGCAACCCGAAACACGCCGACGTCCTCGCGGGAATCGATGCCGCGCGCTCGGCGGGATTCGAGCGGATCAAGCTGAACGCCGTCGTCATCCGCGGCTTCAACGACGACGAGATTCTCGATCTCCTCGACTGGGGTCGGGAGCGCGGCGCCGAGGTCCGGTATATCGAGTACATGGACGTCGGCGGGGCGACGCGGTGGTCGGACCAGCAGGTGGTCTCGCGGCGGGAAATCCTCGAGACGATCGAGCGGCGTCATGGCGCGGTCGAGCCGGTGGCGTCGGCCGACCCCCGGGCGCCGGCCGAGGAGTTCCGGCTGGCGGACGGGACGACGTTCGGGATCATCGCCTCAGTGACGGCGCCGTTCTGCCGCAGCTGCGACCGGAGCCGGCTCACGGCCGACGGCACCTGGTTCCTCTGTCTCTACGCCGGGACGGGGATCGACCTCCGCGGCCCGCTGCGCGACGGTGCGACGGACGAGCAGCTGGCCGCGCTGATTTCCTCGACCTGGTCGGCGCGCCGCGATCGCGGCGCGGAGGAGCGCGCCGCCCTCGGCGAGCGCGCCGTGCTCTATCCGGTCGAGGGACTGCGGGCCGATCCGCGGCGCGAAATGCACACGCGGGGCGGCTGATGGCGCTGAGCGTTGCCCTGATCGAGCCGCGAATTCCACCCAACACCGGCAACATCGCCCGGCTCTGCGCCGCCACCGACACCCCGCTGCATCTGATCGGACCCCTGGGGTTCTCGATCGACGACGCCGAGGTGCGCCGGGCCGGGCTTGATTACTGGCCGCACGTGGACCTCTGGCAGCATTCCGACTGGTTCGCCTTCCGCGACGCGGTGGCCCGCGAGCGCTGTCTCTACTTCTCCGCCAACGCCGGACAGAACTTCTGGGACGCACCCTACCGTCCCGCGAGCTGCCTCGTGTTCGGCAACGAGACCGATGGCATGCCGGCCCGCATTCTCGAGAAGCATCCCGAACGCTGTTTCCGCATTCCGATGCGCCGCGGCCTCCGCAGTCTCAACCTCGCTACCGCTGTCGGCATCGTGCTCTACGAGGCGCTTCGCCATACGGGAGGTGCCAACACCGCGGACTTTGAATAGACTCCCCGCGCCGATACATTCCGTCGTCTACGCGCGACAACGGCATTCACCCCAGCGGGAGAGCGAGCTGTCGATGCTCGGAAAAGTGGCGGTGGTCGGAGCGGGGAACGTAGGGGCCACGGCGGCGCAGCGGCTGGCGGAGAAGAACCTGGCGCGCACCGTCGTCATGATCGACGTCGTCGAGGGGGTCCCGCAGGGCAAGGGACTCGACCAGTGGCAGTCGGGGCCGATCGAAGGCTTCGATACCCGGATCATCGGGAGCCAGAGCTACGACGAGGCCGCCGGCGCCGATCTCTTCGTGGTCACCGCCGGGATCGCGCGGAAGCCGGGGATGAGCCGCGACGATCTTGTCCGCACCAATGCCGGCATCGTCCGCTCCGTCTGCGAGCAGATCGCCCGGGTCGCGCCCAAGTCCATCATCATCGTCGTCTCGAACCCGCTCGACGTCATGTGCTACGTGGCGATGAAGGCGAGCGGGTTTCCGCGTGAGCGGGTGCTCGGGATGGCCGGCGTGCTCGACACGGCGCGCTACCGCACCTTCCTGGCCGAGGCGGCCGACGTCTCGGTGGAGGACATCCAGGCGATGGTGCTGGGCGGCCACGGCGACACGATGGTCCCGCTGATCTCCTACACGACCGTCTCCGGCATTCCGATCAGCCAGCTCATCGACCAGAAGCGGCTCGACGACATCGTCACCCGCACCCGGAACGGCGGCGCCGAGATCGTCGCGTTCCTCAAGACCGGCTCCGCGTATTACGCGCCGAGCGCCGCGGCGGTGCAGATGGTCGAGGCGATCGCGCTCGACAAGCGTCGCATCCTGCCGTGCTCGGTGTGGCTCCAGGGCGAATACGGGCTCAAGGACGTCTTCTGCGGCGTCCCCTGCAAGCTCGGGCGGAACGGTCTCGAGCGCATCATCGAGGTGACGCTGACCGACGCTGAACGGCAGGACCTCATCAAGTCCGCGGAGGCGGTCAGGACCACGCAG
This sequence comes from Bacillota bacterium, assembly GCA_050257015.1. Lineage (GTDB taxonomy): Bacteria > Gemmatimonadota > Gemmatimonadetes > Gemmatimonadales > GWC2-71-9 > JAICUF01. The sequence goes on from JBLMWC010000060.1 coordinate 10,242, forward strand.
GCAACTGTAGACGGCTGAGCATGCTCCGCTTCTACCGCTCGACGGTCGGCAAGAAGATCCTGATGGCGGTCTCGGGGATCATCGGCATCGGGTACCTGATCCTCCACATGTTGGGCAATCTGCAGATCTTCCAGGGCCCGGCGAAGCTCAACGGCTACGCCGCGATGCTGCACGGGCCGCTGGCGGAAGCGGTGCTGGCGGTCCGCGTGGTGCTGATCGTGGCGGTCATCGTCCACGTGCTCATGGCGTATCAGCTCACGATGCGGGCGCGGGCGGCGCGACCGGCGGGCTACGCCCGGCGGAAGTCGCAGGTGGCGACACTCGCCTCGCGGACGATGCGCGTCGGCGGTGTTCTCCTCCTGATCTTCATCCCCATTCATATCCTCCACTTCACGACCGGCGACATCCGGCCCGCCGGCGTGTACACGGAAGGCGACGTCTACGGCAACGCCGTCGCCAGCTTCCACGTGCCGTGGGTGGTGGCGTTCTACGTGCTCGCGATGATCGCGCTGGGCCTGCACCTCTATCACGGCGCATGGAGCTCGGTGCGCACGCTCGGCCTTTCGGCGCGCAAGCCGCACCCGCTCCACCGGCCGGTCGCGATGGTGCTCGCCGCGGCCCTCTGGCTCGGCTTCACGATCGTGCCGGTGGCGATTGCCATGGGATGGGTGAGATGACGATGGAGCTGAAATCGCGGGTGCCCGCGGGGCCGATCGAGCAGAAGTGGGACAAGCACCGCTTCGAGATGAAGCTGGTGAACCCGGCCAACAAGCGGAAGTACACGGTGATCGTGGTCGGCACCGGGCTCGCGGGCGGCTCGGCGGCGGCGTCGCTCAGCGAGTTGGGCTACAACGTGAAGTGCTTCTGCTTCCAGGACTCGCCGCGCCGGGCCCACTCGATCGCCGCGCAGGGCGGGATCAACGCCGCCAAGAACTACCAGAACGACGGCGACAGCATCTTCCGGCTCTTCTACGACACGGTGAAGGGCGGTGACTACCGCTCGCGCGAGGCGAACGTCTACCGGCTCGCGCAGATCAGCGTCAACATCATCGACCAGTGTGTGGCGCAGGGCGTGCCGTTCGCGCGCGAGTACGGCGGCCTCCTCGCCAACCGCTCGTTCGGTGGCGCACAGGTCTCGCGCACCTTCTACGCGCGCGGCCAGACCGGCCAGCAGCTCCTCCTGGGCGCCTACCAGGCGCTGGAGAAGGAAATTCACCGGGGCGGCGTGACGATGTACCCGCGCACCGAGATGCTCGACCTCGTCATCGTCAACGGGCAGGCGCGGGGCATCGTGACGCGCGACATGGTCACGGGCGCAATCGAGTGCCACACGGCGGACGCCGTCGTTCTGGGCACCGGCGGCTACGGCAACGTCTTCTACCTCTCGACCAACGCGAAGGGCTCCAACGCGACCGCCATCTGGCGGGCGCACAAGCGTGGCGCCGCGTTCGCCAACCCGTGCTACACGCAGATCCACCCGACCTGCATCCCGGTGAGCGGCGCGCACCAGTCGAAGCTCACGCTCATGAGCGAGTCGCTTCGCAACGATGGCCGGGTCTGGGTCCCGAAGCAGGCGGGTGACCAGCGAGCGCCCGGCCAGATCCCGGAGAGCGAGCGCGACTACTACCTCGAGCGCCGCTATCCGAGCTTCGGGAATCTCGTTCCTCGCGACGTCGCATCGCGCGCCGCCAAGGAACAGTGCGACAGCGGGCACGGCGTGGGGCCCGGCGGCTACGGCGTCTACCTCGATTTCGCCGACGCCATTGCCCGACTGGGCGAGGATACGATCCGCGAGCGGTACGGCAACCTCTTCGAGATGTACCAGCGGATCACCGACGAGGATCCGTACCGGGTGCCGATGCGGATCTACCCGGCGGTCCACTACACGATGGGCGGCCTCTGGGTTGACTACAACCTGATGAGCACGATCCCCGGGCTTCACGTCATCGGCGAGGCGAACTTCTCCGACCACGGCGCCAACCGCCTCGGCGCGAGCGCGCTCATGCAGGGACTGGCGGACGGGTACTTCGTGCTGCCGTACACCATCGGCGACTACCTCGCCTCCGCGCGGCCGGCGCCGGTGGACGTGGGGCAGCCGGAGTTCGTCGAGGCCGCGGCCGCCACGCGGGACCTCACCAGCCGGCTGCTCTCGATCCGGGGGTCGCGCACGGTGGATTCCTTCCACCGCGAACTCGGCAAGCTGATGTGGGACTACTGCGGCATGGCCCGCAACGCCGCCGGTCTGAAGCACGCGATGGAGCGGATCCCCGAGCTCCGCGCCGAGTTCTGGCGTGACGTGAACGTCCCGGGCAGCGACGTCGAGCTCAATCAGGCGCTGGAGAAGGCCGGCCGCGTCGCCGACTTCTTCGAGCTGGCCGAGCTGATGTGCCGCGACGCGCTTCACCGCGAGGAGTCGTGCGGGGGCCACTTCCGGGAGGAGCACCAGACGCCCGACGGGGAGGCGCTCCGCGACGACGAGCACTTCGCCTACGTCTCGGCCTGGGAGTATGCGGGCGAGGGACGCGAGCCGATCCTCAACCGGGAGCCGCTCGACTTCGAGTACGTCCATCTTGCCCAGCGGAGCTACAAGTGAGGAGGAGCCGGTGAAGCTGACTCTGCACGTGTGGCGTCAGGCGGGACCAACCGCCAGGGGACGCCTCGAGCGGTATGAGGCGTCCGACATCTCGCCGGACATGTCGTTCCTCGAGATGCTCGATGTCGTGAACGAGAATCTGGTGAACCGGGGCGAGCAGCCGATCGCGTTCGATCACGACTGCCGCGAGGGGATCTGCGGCTCGTGCTCGCTCATGATCAACGGCGCCGCACACGGCCCGATGAAGGGCACGGCGACCTGCCAGCTCCACATGCGGAGCTTCGAGGACGGCGCGGAGATCTACGTCGAGCCGTGGCGCGCCCGCGCGTTCCCGGTGATCAAGGACCTGGTGGTGGACCGGAGCGCGCTGGACCGGATCATCCAGGCCGGCGGCTACGTCTCCGTGGAAACCGGCGGCGCGCCCGACGGGAACGCGATCCCCATCCCGAAGGACGCCGTCGAGCGTGCGATGGACGCCGCGCAGTGCATCGGCTGCGGCGCGTGCGTGGCGGCCTGTCCCAACGGCTCGGCGTCGCTCTTCACCGCGGCCAAGGTCTCCCATCTCGGACTCCTTCCGCAGGGGCAGACCGAGCGATACCGCCGCGCGCTGCAGATGGTCAGCCAGATGGATGCGGAGCTCTTCGGCGGGTGCTCCTGGTTTGGCGAGTGCCAGGAGGCGTGCCCCAAGGAGATCAGCATCGACACCATCACCCGCATGAATGGCGACTATCTCCGTGGCAGCGCTGCGGCGCGTGCTGACGGGAGCCGGTAGCCCCGCCCGGTTCGCAGGTCGTCACTGTCTCGCGGCGGTGATCGCCGCCGCGCTCTTCCTCGGCTCCGCCGCCTTCGCGCAATCGCCGTCCGTCATGCTGGGAGCCCGTGCCGTCGGCCTGTACACCCACGCCGATCCCGTTCCCGGTGGCGGCTCCGCTGACGAGGTCCGGGTGGTGCAGCCGGTCGCCATGATCCGGGCCGGGCTGGGCGACCGGCGTCTCGTCTTCATCGGCACGGCCGATCTGGAAGGACTCACCATCCCCGGCGGGGAGCTCGCCCCCGGCGACTGGGGTGAGGGGTTCATGGACCGCCGCCATCCCCACACCTACGCCCACGAGCTGATCGTCTCGACCGACGACCTGCTGGGCCGCCTCGACGGCAACGGCGAGCTGTCGCTGAGCGTGGGGAAGGGGTTCGCGCCGTTCGGCACCGACGACCCGATGGTGCGGCCGGTGATCCGGTACCCGGTGAACCACCATCTCGCGCAGATTCTCGAGCGCGCGGTCGCGATCGTCGCCCTCCGCCAGGGACCGGTGACGATCGAGGCGGGACTGTTCAACGGCGACGAGCCCGAGCGCCCCGGCCAGTGGCCGCGCGTTGCGCACCGGTTCGGCGACTCGTGGTCCGCGCGGGGGACGATCGCCCCCCTCGCCGCGGTCGAGCTCGAGGCCTCCTACGCGCACGTGCACTCCCCCGAGCACCGGCCGGGAGCAGGACCCGATCAGGCCAAGTGGAGTGCGGCGGCTCGCTGGGAGGCCCCGGTGCGGGGTCACCCCGTGTACGCGCTGGTGGAGTGGGCCCGCACCAGCGAGGCCGGCGGGTTCTTCGTCTACCACAGCGTGCTGGGCGAAGGTGCATGGGAAACCGGGTCCCATCGTCTCCTGTGGCGGGTCGAGCGGACGGAGAGACCCGAGGAGACGAGGACGCTCGATCCGTTCCGGTCGGTGCGACCGCATCTCGACAACTCGATCCTGAGTCGGACGCGGTGGACCATTCTCACGGCGGGGTACTCCCTCCGGCTCCTGCCGGCCCGCTCGCGGTACCAGCTCGAGCCGCAGGTCGAGGCGGCGTACGGCACCGTCCGGTCGCTCGAAGGGCAGGCGTTCGATCCGGCGACCTTCTACGGCCGAACCAGCTTCTGGTCGGTAAATTTCGGAATCCGCGTGGGATGGGGCATGCGCATGCACCGAATGGGCCGGTATGGTGCGCTCGATGGCGAGAGCGGGATGCAGGGCCCGGACCCTCACATGCATCAGGAGGAGATGACCAATGCGACTCAACGTCGGCATGGTGTGGATGATGGCGCTCGCGACGGCGGTGGCGGGCTGCAACAAGTCGGATCCGGCGGATCCGACGATTCCCGCGAAGATGGAGATGGTGGATGGTGAGCCGCAGACCGGCCAGTCGGGTACCGAGGCGGTGGCACCGCTCCGGGTCCGCGTCACCAACCTCGCCGGCGACCCGGTGTCGGGGGTGAACGTCACGTGGGCCGTCACCTCGGGCGGCGGTACCGTGTCCAACGCATCGACCGAGACGAGCAGCGAAGGGATCGCGTCGGTCACCTACACCTACGGACAGACCGGTGACCAGGTCATCACCGCGACGATTCCCGGCCTGAATGGTTCACCGCAGACGTTCAACCTCACGGCGACGGCCGCGCCCGGGGGAGGCGGCGGACTCTGACGCCGGTCGGAACGCGTCACATCCGGCGAGCGGCGCGCGCTGGGGTCGCGGCGATGACCGTCGCGTTGGCGGGCGGCTGCAAGGATGCAGCCGCCCCGCCTCCGGCGCCCACCGCGGCGGTGATCGCCCTCAAGGACGGTGACGCCCAGACGGCGACAGTCGGAAGCGCGTTGACCCAGCCGCTCCGCGTGCTGGTGCTGGATGCAGCGGATGCGCCGGTGCCGGGCGTGGCGGTGGGGTGGACGGTGGTATCGGGCGGGGGCACGCTGTCGGCTGCGTCCACCGAGACGGGCGCCGACGGGATCGCGGCGGTGACGTTCACCCTGGGCGGGACTGCCGGAACGCAGCAGGTGCAGGCGGCGGTACCCGGTCTCAGCGGCTCGCCGGTCGTCTTCACGGCCACGGCGACGGCGGGTCAGCCGGCGGCGAGCTCGCTGGTCGTCGCTGGAGGCGGCAACAACGTCCCCGAGCGGTTCACTTCCGATCTCTGGGTGCACGGCAGCTACGCCTACACCGGGACGTGGGGGACTCGCGCGGCAGCGGGAAACGTGATCAAGGTCTGGCAGCTGGGCGCCGGTGGAGCGCCGGTGCTTGCCGACTCGGTCAAGATCACCGGGATCAATACGGTGAGTGACGTCGAGGTGAGCGAGGACGGCACGCTGCTGCTCGCGACCGGGGAGTACGGCGACGGCGCCGGGCTCTACCTCTTCAGCCTGGCGAGTCCGGCGCACCCGACGCTGCTGGGGAAGTCGCTGGTTCCGGAGGCGAACGGGGGACTGCACACCGGGACCTTCGCGACGATCAATAACCGGCGCTATGTCTTCGCCGCGCGTGACCCGGCGGTGTCGACCCCGGCGATGATGATCTACGATGTGACCGATCCGTCGGCGCCGGTGGTCGTCTCGACGATCGTCGTGCCGGCCAACTACGGAGCGCACGACCAGCTGGTGCGGGACGGACTCGCCTTCTCGTTCATCTGGAACAGCGGCTTCCGGATCTACGACGTCGGCAACGGCATGCTGGGCGGCACCCCTGCCGATCCGAAGCTGGTGAGCAGCTTCGTGACGGTGGCCACCGGCTCGGACGCGCCGGAGGTGCACAACGGCTGGTGGTTCCACAATCCCGTGACCGGTGAGAAGCGGTACCTCTTCATCGGCCAGGAGGGGCCCGGCACCATAGGGAGCCGGAGCCAGGGAGACATCCACGTGGTGGACGTGTCGAACCTCGCCGCGCCGGTCGAGGTCGCCTTCTATCACATGCCGGGCGCCGGGACGCACAACTTCTGGATGGACGAGGGGCGGCAGGTGCTGTATGCGGCGTACTACAACGGCGGTGTCGTGGCGCTCGACGTCTCCGGGACGCTGAGCGGCGACCTGGCCAGCCGTGAGATCGCCAGACTCCAGCCGGGTGGCTCCGGGAACACCTACGTCTGGGGCGTCCAGCTGGCGAACGGATCGCTCTATGCGAGCGACATGCTCAGCGGGCTCTGGCAGATCGGCCGCATCGGTCCGCGGCTGCAGTAGTGGTGCTGGGGGTGAGGGGCAAGAGAGTCCCGCCGCGGCGGCGGCCCCGCCGTGTCGGGCTGTCCCAACCCTCACTACCCAGCACTCTCCCCTGGGTCACTTCCTCGACTGCCAGCGGTTGTTCCCCCGGTTGACGTCGGGGAAGACGCTGTCCGGATCGACCACGACCTGCGTGACCCGCTTCGGTCCCGGGACCGCCGCGACGTAGCGATCGCCCCAGTACCACACTTCCACCGGCAAGAGAAGCCGCTGAACGGTTCCGTCGTCGAGCGTCACGTCCAGCGTTACCGGCATCACCATCGGGCCGACGTTGTGCAGGAATATTCGCGACGTGACCCGTCCGGCCGAGTCGGTGCTCGTCACCACCGACTCCACTGCCTGATCCAGCGTCTCCGTCGTGTAGAACCACGAATGCCAGAACCAGCTCAGGTCCTCGCCGAGCGCGTCGTCCATGGTCCGGAAGAAGTCCGCCGGCGTCGGATGCTTCCACACCCAGCGACGGATGTACTCCCGGAACGCTGCGTCGAACCGCTCGGGCCCGACGATCTGGTCGCGCAGGAGGATCAGCCCCACCGCCGGTTTGTTGTAGGCGACCTGCCCGAGCCACTGCGGACTGGTCCGGTCGGCCGGCGTCATGATGGGCTGCTCCTGCCCGGAGAGCGCCATCGTGAGATAGGTCGCCGGATTGCCGCGTCGATTCGGCGTGCCGGGGTAGCGCGCCTTCCAGTTGTAGTAGTTCTGGAAGGTGTTGAATCCCTCGTCCATCCACGGGTACAGCCGCTCGTTGCTGCCGACCAGCATCGGGAACCAGGTATGGCCGAACTCGTGGTCGGTCACGCTGTAGAGCGCGCCGGCGTCGATGCGATTGTGGCAGAAGACAATCATCGGATACTCCATCCCGCCTTCGATGCCGTTCACGTTCACCGCGACCGGGTACGGATACTCGCGCCACATCTTCGAGTAGCTCTCGATCGCCGCCTTCGCGTAGCTCGTGGCCTGCTTCCAGATGGAGTCGGCCGATGGGGGATAGAAGCTCATCGCGAGCGTCCGGCCGCCATTCACCCGCGCGGCATCCCACACGAAGTGCCGCGCGGCCGCCCATGCGAAGTCGCGCACGCTGTCGGCGGCGAAGTGCCAGGTCAGAAGCCCGCCGGCCGGTCGCGGGCGGGAGGTGGAGTCGCCGATCTCGTCCTTGCCGCGGATGATCACGGTCGTATCACTTCCGCGAGCTTTCGCGAGTCGCGCCTGCTCAAGCGGCGTGAGCACGGCGGCCGGATTCTGGAGCACGCCGGTCGCCGCCACCAGCATGTTGGCCGGTACGGTGAGACTCACGTCGAACGACCCGTACTCCAGGTAGAACTCGCCCTGGCCGAGGTACTGCTCGGTGTTCCATCCCCGCACGTCGTCGTAGACGGCCATGCGCGGGTACCACTGCGCCACCTCGTAGACGATTCCGCCGTCCACCTGCTCGATTCCCATGCGATTCGCGTTGGGCCCGAAGGGGAACGACCAGGCGAGATCGAGCACGACGGTCGTGCGGGGCGGGAGCGGCCGGGCGAGATCGACGCGCATCATCGTGCCGTTGACGCTGTAGCGGAGCGGGCCGCCGCGCGCCGGTTGCCCGGGTTTCCGCGGCTGGGCGGCTTCGGCCACGCGCGTGAGCGTGAACCCGCCCTCGGCGCCGGCGGTGCCCCAGCGGCTGCCCTGATCGAAGACGCGCGATCCGCGGCTCCCGCTGTTGAAGAGGTTCTGGTCCAGCTGCATCCAGACGTAGCGCAGCGTGTCGGGCGAGCGGTTGGCGTAGGTGATGCGCTCCTCGCCGGTGATCCGATTGCGGACCGTGTCGAGCGACGCCCGGATGACGTAATCGGCCCGCTGCTGCCAGTACGCCGGTCCCGGCATGCCGCTTCCCGTCCGCATCATGCTGGCCGCCGGGAGCTCCAGACGATGAAACGGCGAGCTCGGATCGGTGACGGGCGGGGGAACGTGCGGCACCTGCTGTGCCGCCAGCGGCGAGGCGAGGATGAGCGCGAGCGAGGTGGCGAATCGGCGCACGAGATGCTCCTCCCGGTGTTGGACGAGTGCGGCTCCGCCTCTAACTTAAGTGTCCGATCTTCCGAAACTCCATGACGATCTCCATCCGAGGACCAACGTGCGCATCGCCGGCCTGACCCTGATCGTGCTGCTCAGCGGAGTGCAGCTCCGCGCCCAGTCGCCGCTGCCTGGCTTTTCCGCCGCCGCGGCGGCGAAGGAGCGCGCTCTCGAGACGATGCTGCAGGGAGTGCCGGATTCGGCACAGGCGGGCCGCGACGTTCGCACGCTCAGCGCCGTGCCGCACGTGGCGGGCACGCCGGCACAGCAGGCTACGGCGGCGTACGTGCTCCGCGAGATGCGCGCCGCGGGTCTCGACACGAGTCGCCTGAACTTCCAGGTCTGGATGCCGTACCCCGACTCGACGATCGTCGAGATCGTGACGCCGGAGCGGAAGCGCCTGACCCTCGAGGAGCCGCCGCTCGCCGAAGATCCGACGACGCAGCAGCGGCCGTGGCCGGCGATGAACGGCACCGCGGGCTCCGGCGATGTGACGGCGCCCGTCGTCTACGTCAACTACGGACTCGCCGACGATTACGCCGCGCTCGATTCGCTGCACGTGGATGTCCGCGGCAAGGTCGTGCTGGCCCGCTACGGCCGGAGCTTCCGCGGCATCAAGGCACGCGAGGCCGAGAAGCGGGGTGCCGCCGCGCTGCTCCTCTACTCGGACCCGCAGGACGACGGCTTCTTCCGGGGTGACGTCTATCCGGCCGGCCCGATGCGGAACCCCGACGGCGTCCAGCGCGGGAGTGTCTTCAACGGCGACGGAGATCCCACCACGCCGGGCTGGCCCTCCACCGCCGGCGCCCGCCGCCTTCCGCTCGACTCGATGCCGGTGTCGCACATTCCGGTGGTGCCGCTCGGCTATCGCAACGCGGCGCTCATTCTCGCGCCGATGCGCGGGCCCGGTCTGCCCGCCCAGGGATGGCAGGGCGGGCTGCCGTTCCGCTATCACGTCGGCGGTGAAGGGGTCACCGTCCGCGTAGGGCTCTGGCACCAGACCGGCGACCGCGCCTACAAGACGATCACCAACACCTTCGGCGTCCTCCGCGGGAGCCGCTGGCCGGATGAGATCGTCCTCATCGGCGCGCATCGCGACGCGTGGGGCCCCGGCGCGCGCGACAATGTAGGCGGGGTGACGAGCGTGCTCGGCGCCGCGCGCGCCTGGGGCGCCGCGGCGCGGGCGGGACACCGGCCGCTCCGGACGCTGGTCTTCGCGACCTGGGACGCCGAGGAGTGGGGACTGGTCGGCTCGACCGAGTACGCGGAGCTCATGCAGGACTCCCTCCGCGCACGCGCCGTGGCGTACGTCAACCAGGACGACGCCGCCGACGGGCGGCAGTTCGGCGCCGGCGGCACCGCCTCGCTGCACGGCCTGCTGCGCGACGTCTCCCGCACGATCCAGCAGCCTGGTGACACGGTGAGCGTGTACGCGGCGTGGTTCCGCCGCCGCGCCCCGGGAGATACCGGCGACGTCCGCCTGGGTGATCTCGGCGGCGGCAGCGACTTTGGCGGCTTCTACAACTTCCTGGGCATCCCCTCGGTCGAGTATGGCTTCGGCGGCCCCGGCGGCGGCTACCACTCGGCGTACGACACGTACACGCTGCAGGACCGCTTCGGGGACCCTGGCTTCCTCAGCGCCGCGGCGGTCGGCCGCGTGTCGGCGGTGGTGCTCGCGCGGCTCGCCAATGCGGAGATCGTTCCCTTCGACGACGCCGAGCTCGCGCGGCGGCTCGCGGGGCTCTCGAGCGCGCTCGCGGCCTCCCCGGCGGCAAAGCGCGCCGGCATCCGGCTCGATTCGCTCGATGCCGCAATCGCCGCACTCCGCACCGCGGGCGCGGCGTTCAACGCGGCGCGCGACAGTGCACTGGCCGGCCGCGCCGCCGCGCCGGCGAAGCTCGCGCGGGTGAATGCGATTCTGCGTGGGGTGGAGCAGGAGATGGTGCGGCCGACCGGGCTGGTCGGCCGTCCCCGGATGCGGAACCTCGTGATCGCGTCGGATCGGGACAACGGCTACTCCGACATGCCGTTCCCGGGCGTCGGCGAAGCGCTGCGCGACGGGGACGCCGCCCAGGCCCAGCGCGAGGTCGCCGAGCTGGCGTCGCGGGTGAACGCCGCCGCGGCCCGGGTGGACCGGGCCACGGCAGCGCTCAGGTGATCAGGGCGCGGCCTTCCACACGTCGTCGGCCGGAACCACGTCCGGCCCGAAGCCGTCGGGGTTCACGCGCGCCTGCGTGACCGGCTTGCTGACCGGGATCTGTGCCTGGAAGCGGTCGCCGCCGTACCAGACCTCGACGGGATAGCGCACCAGCTGCGTGGTCCCGTCGCCGAAGGTCAGCTCGAGCTCGATCGGCATCACCGCGGAGCCGAAGTTCCGCACCGTCACGATCGCCTGGCCGTTGGCCTGGCGGACGTTCTCGACGCCCTGGTCGACGGCACCGGTGGTGAAGAAGAAGCCGCGCCAGAACCAGGAGAGGTCGTGGCCGGATACGTTCTCCATCGTGCGGAAGAAGTCGGCCGGCTGGGGATGCTTGAACGCCCAGCGGCGGCTGTACTCGCGGAACGCGCTGTCGAACACTTCCGCGCCGAGCACCTTGTTGCGCAGGGCGAGAAGGACGATGGACGGCTTCACGTACGCCAGTGAGCCGAGGTTGTTGTTGTTGGCGTACCGGTTGGCTGGCGTCATGATCGGCTGGGCCGACGCCGTCTGGTCGAGCCGGAAGACGAAGTGCGCCTCGCCCTTCCGGGTCAGGCTGTCCGACCGCTTCCAGTAGTCTTCCTCGGAGAAGGTGTTGATGAAGGTGTTGAACCCCTCGTCCATCCAGGCGTAGCGCCGCTCGTCCGATCCCACCACCATCGGGTACCACATGTGCCCGATCTCGTGGGTGACGACGTTGTACAGCTCCTCCGGCGTATCCGACCGTGCCTCCATCGCCACCATCGGATACTCCATCCCCGACACCGGCCCCTCGACTGCCGAGATCTGCGGATAGGGGTAGCGCAGCCACCGGCGGCTGTACTCCTCGATGCTGAACCGCGACATCTTTGCCGCGTCCTTCCAGGTCTCCACCGCGCTCGGCCGGTAGTACGCGTTGGCCATCACCCCTTCCCATGATGACGCGTCCCAGAGGAACTCGGGCGATGCCGCCCAGGCGACGTCGCGCACGTTCTGCGCGCGGAAGCGCCAGGTGGCGGTGCCGCTCCGCGAGGGCCTCGCCGCGCCGGAAGTGAGCTCTTCGCCGGTGATGATGTGGATCGTCGTGTCCGAGCGGGCTGCGGCCGCGAGGCGCGACCGCTGTGCTGCGGTGAGCACCTCGGCGGCGTTCTGGAGGACGCCGCTTCCGGCTACGATGTAGCCGGCCGGGACGGTGACCTCGTAGCTGATGTCACCGTACTCGAGATAGAACTCTCCCTGGCCGAGGTAGGGCAGGGTGTTCCAGCCGTTGACGTCGTCGTAGACCGCCAGCCGCGGATACCACTGCGCCAGCTCGTAGAGCGACCCCTCGCGGCCCATCCGGTCGGCGCCGTGCTCGGGCACGTTGAAGTGGTAGGCGAGGTCGATCGTCGTGCTCCTGCCCGGCGCGAGCGGCGCCGCGAGGGCGACGTACATCATCGTCCCCTCGTCGCGGGTCCGAAGGGTCTTCCGCGCCGCGGCCGGGGCCGCGCGACCCCGCCGCGCCGGCGCGGCCTCACCTGCCTGCGTGATGCTCTCGATGTCGAAGCCGCCCGCGAAGCCGGCGCCGCCGAAGCGGCTCCCCGACGCGAAGAGGAGCGAGCCGGTCGAGCCGGGGCGGAAGAGATTTTGATCCATCTGCAGCCAGATGAACCGGAGACTGTCGGGTGAGTTGTTGGTGTACCGGATCGTCTCCGTGCCGCGGATCGTCCGGGCGGCGGTGTCGAGCGTCGCCTTGATGGTGTAGTCCACCCGCTGCTGCCAGTAACGCGGCCCGGGCGAGCCGTCGGCGCTGCGCATGAGATTCGCCTGCGGCAGCGGGACCGGACTGAAGATCCCGGTGTCGGCAACCGGCGGGCGGAGCGTCGGGGCGCTCAGCGTCGGGGCGGTGGCGGCGCGGGGGACGGTCGGGGTCGGCGGTGCGGCGGGCTGCTGGGCCGCAAGGGGAGTGGCGGCCAGCGCGAGCACCAGCGTCAGACGGAGCATCGGGCCTCGGACAGGGTTAGGGGTGACAGCGGCACGGGCGCTGGAAGCTAATGGCGACGAGCCCGCGGCCTACAGTCGCGGCAGCGTCACCCCGACCTGGCCCTGATACTTGCCCTTCTTGTCGGCGTAACTGGTCTCGCAGACGTCGTCGTCGTCCGCCTCGAAGAAGAGCACCTGGCAGATCCCTTCGTTCGCATAGATCTTCGCCGGCAGTGGCGTGGTGTTGGAGATCTCCAGCGTCACGTAGCCCTCCCATTCGGGCTCGAAGGGCGTGACGTTGGTGATGATGCCGCAGCGCGCGTAGGTGGACTTGCCGACGCAGATGGTGAGGACGTTGCGCGGAATCCGGAAGTATTCGACCGACCGGGCGAGCGCGAAGCTGTTGGGCGGCACGATGCACACGTCGCCGGAGAACTCGACGAAGCTACGCGCATCGAACGCCTTGGGGTCCACGATGGCGGAGAGGACGTTGGTGAAGATCCGGAATTCCGGCGCCACCCGCATGTCGTAGCCGTAGGACGACACGCCGTAGGAGATCGCCCCGGTCCGGACCTGTCCGTCGGTGAAGGGCTCGATCATGCGGTGCTCGGTGGCCATGCGCCGGATCCAGCGGTCGGATTTGATGGACATGCGGGGCGACAGTCCTCGAAAACGGGGTTTGAGGTGGGGACGGGGCGGGGGAGAATATAGTCGCGCCGGAAGCGATATGTGCTGTGGGGACTGCGGGTTGAAACGGTTCTCCGACCGGATTAGCTTCCGCGCGTTCCTTGTGAATATTCTCACGAGCGGGAACGCGCCATGTCCCAGGCCTACATCCCCATCCTGCTGCTGATCGCCTTCGTCATCGCGAACGCGATCCTCATGCTCGGCCTGTCGCAGCTGCTGTCGTACGGCCAGCGCACTGCCACGAAGATCGCGCCGTACGAGTCGGGGATGCCGGTCCTGGGTGACGCGCGCGAACGCTTCTCCATCAAGTTCTATCTCGTCGCCCTCCTGTTCATCATCTTCGACATCGAAGCGGTCTTCATGATTCCGTGGGCCGTGGCGTTCCGCCAGCTCACCGATATCGCCGGACTCCTGCTCGTCGAGATGCTCGTCTTCGTCCTCATCCTCGCGGTGGGGTACATCTACGTCTGGAAGCGGGGAGCGCTGCAATGGGATTGATCAGTCCCGCGACCGCCGGGGAGTCGGGCGACACCACCGTCGTCTCGGAGATGTCGCCCAACTGGGTCACGACCCGGCTCGACTTCCTCACCAACTGGGCCCGTTCGAACTCCTTGTGGCCGATGCCGTTCGGCACCGCCTGCTGCGCCATCGAGTACATGGCGACCGCGGCGAGCCGCTTCGACATCGCCCGCTTCGGGATGGAGCGGCAGAGCTTCTCGCCCCGCCAGGCCGATGTGTTCATCTGCGCCGGGCGCGTGCCGTTCAAGCTCGCACCGGTGCTGCGCCGCATCTGGGACCAGATGCCGCAGCCGAAGTGGTGCATCTCGATGGGCGCCTGCGCCTCGACCGGCGGCATCTTCGACAACTACTCGATGGTCCAGGGGATCGACACCATCGTGCCGGTGGACATCTACGTGCCGGGCTGCCCGCCGCGGCCCGAGGGGCTGATGTACGGCATTCTGCTTCTGCAGAAGAAGATCCGGGGCGAGAGCATCGTGGACGAGCAGCTGCGCCAGGAGCAGCTGGTCGGACCGGACGGGCTCTTCCGCCCGGCGGCGCGGGTGGACGAGCTCTCTGAGCCGTTCGGCAATTCGGTGCATCAGACCCGGTCTTCGTCATGAAGGCGGCACCCGTCTCGCCTTCCGCCGCGGCCCTTCGCGCGGCATTCGGCGACGCCGTCCAGCGGGTCCTCGTCTCCTGCGGCGATACGATCGTCTACGTGAGCCGCGCCCGGGCCCACGACGCCCTGGCCTGGCTCCGCGACACGCCGGAGCAGGAATTCGACTACCTCACCGACATCACCGCGGTGGACTACCGCGATCCCGAGCGTCCGCTCGAGGTGGTCTACCAGCTGCGCTCGCTCGGCCGCCGCGCCGACCTCCGGCTGAAAATCGCGCTCGACAAGCGGCAGCCGCTCGAGGTCGCCACCGTCTACGATCTCTGGAAGGGCGCGGACTGGCTGGAGCGCGAGGTCTACGACATGTTCGGCATTCGCTTCGCCGGCCATCCCGATCTTCGCCGTCTCCTCATGTGGGAGACCTACGCCGAAGGGTACCCGCTGCGGAAGGATTTCCCGCTGCGCGGCCACTTCAGCCGCTCGGAGCAGACCCGGCAGGCGCTCGCCGCCAATCCGGAAGCCCACTACTCCCTCGAGGAGCTGTCCATCGCCGAGGCGTACGCCGAGCTCCCCAAGGACATGCAGGAGCGGCTGGCGCGCGGCGAGCGGGGATTCATCCGATGAGCCTGCGTACCGTCGAGCTGGCGCTCGCCACTCCCGGCCTGGACGAGCACGGCCAGCCGACCCGCATCCCCCTCGGCGTCGCCGAGCCGGCGGGGGCGCACTTCGATGAGGATTTCGGCGCCGAGCACATGCTGGTCAACCTGGGTCCCCAGCACCCGGCGACGCACGGCGTCCTCCGCCTGGTCGTCGAGCTCGAAGGCGAGACCGTCAAGCGGGTGATTCCGCACATCGGGTATCTCCACTCCGGCTTCGAGAAGCTGGGCGAGTACCGGCACTACAACCAGATCATCCCGCTGACCGACCGCACCGACTACCTGTCGCCGATGGCGAATAACGTCGCCCTCGCGCTCGCGGTCGAGAAGCTGATGGGGATCGAGGTCACGGAACGCTGTCGGGTGCTCCGCGTGATCGCGTGCGAGCTGAGCCGCATCATCTCGCATCTCGTCTGGCTGGGCACGACCGGGATCGACCTTGGCGCCTTCACGCCGTTCCTGTGGTCGTTCCAGGAGCGTGAGCGGGTCTACAACCTCCAGGAGGCGTGGACCGGCGCTCGCCTCACGACCAGCATGACGCGGGTCGGCGGCATGATGGCCGACATCCCCGAGGGCTGGGACGAGGCGCTCCGGGAGTTCACCCGTACCTTCCCGTCCACCCTCGACGAGGTGGACACGATGTTCACGCGAAACGCCATCTGGATCGGGCGGACCCAGGGCGTCGGCGCGCTCTCCCGCGAGGAGGCGATCAACTACTCGCTCTCGGGCCCGATGCTCCGCGCGAGCGGCGTGGACTACGACGTCCGGAAGGACCGCCCCTATCTCGGGTACGAGGACTACGACTTCGACGTGCCGGTGGGCGAGCACGGCGACGTGTACGACCGCTACCGCGTGCGGCTCGAGGAGATGTACCAGTCCACCCGCATCCTCGAGCAGGCGCTGGACAAGCTGAAGCCGGGGCCGATCAACGTGGACGACCCCCGGGTCGTGCTGCCGCCCAAGGGCCGGGCGATGAGCGACATGGAAGCGATGATCTACCACTTCAAGCAGCTGATGGAGGGCGTGAAGCCCCCCGCCGGCGAGGCGTATCTCGGGGTCGAGAACCCCAAGGGTGAGCTGGGCTACTACTTCGTCTCGGACGGGACGGCGAAGCCGGTGCGGTGGCGCATCCGGCCGCCGTCGTTCATCAACCTCGCGAGCCTGCCGAAGATGTGCGAGGGCGCGCTGTTGTCGGACGTGATCGCGATCAACGCCAGCGTGGACATCGTCATGGGGGAGATCGACCGATGAGCGTGGAAGCAGCGGGGCACGGCACCGCGTACGAGCCGGTCTTCACCGGCGAGATCCGGGCCCGTCTCGACCGCCTGTTCGCGAGCTACCCGACGAAGCGGGCCTGCCTCCTGCCGGCGCTCTGGATGGTGCAGGAGGCGCGCGGCTGGATCTCCGAGCAGGCGATCGGCGAAGTGGCGGAAGTGCTGGAGTTGACCCCGGCGTACGTGAAGGGCGTGGTCACGTTCTACACGATGTACCACACCCACCCGGTGGGCCGGCACTTCATCCAGGTCTGCACCACCTCGCCGTGCGGGCTCTGCGGAGCGGAGGAGACGCTGCGCGCGATCCTCGCCGCGACCGGCTGCGGCGAGCTCGGCGCCACCAGCGCCGACGGCCGCTTCACCGTGATCGAGGTCGAGTGCCTCGGTGCGTGCGGCTTTCCCACGCCCATCCTGGTCGATGACGCGGATTTCATCGAGAGCGTGACGCCGGCCAACGTCCCCGAGATTCTGGCGAGGTACCCGTAATGGGCTATCCGCATCCGAGCCATCCGAACGAGACCGTCGTCCTTTCGAAGCATTTCGGCGACGCGGGGGCCCGCTCGTTCGACGGCTGGGTCCAGCGCGGCGGTTACGAGGGGCTGAAGAAGGCGCTCGCGATGGCGCCCGAGGCGATCGTCGAGGAGGTCAAGGCGTCGGGGCTCCGCGGCCGCGGCGGCGCCGGCTTCCCGACCGGTCTCAAGTGGTCGTTCATGCCCAAGGGCGACGGGAAGCCGCATTACCTCGTCTGCAACGCCGACGAATCCGAGCCGGGCACCTTCAAGGATCGCGAGATCATGCGGTGGACGCCCCACGCCCTGATCGAAGGCTGCGCCATCGCCGCCTTCGCCATCGGCGCGGAGGTCTGCTACATCTACATCCGCGGCGAGTTCACCGAGCCGTGGACGGTGATGACGGCGGCCGTCGCGGAGGCGTACGCGAAGGGCGCGCTGGGCGCGAACGCGTTCGGGAGCGGCAAGCGGATCGACGTGGTGCTCCATCGCGGCGCCGGCGCCTACATCTGCGGCGAAGAGACGGCGCTCATGAACTCGATCGAGGGGCGCCGCGGCAATCCCCGCATCAAGCCGCCGTTTCCGGCGGTCGCCGGCCTCTTCGCGCAGCCGACCACGATCAACAACGTGGAGACCCTCGCAGCGGTCCCGCACATCCTCATGCGCGGCGCCGCCTGGTACAAGGGACTCTGCCTCGGCAATCCCAAGAGCACCGGCACCAAGCTGATCTCCGTCTGCGGCCACGTCCAGCGCCCGGGCAACTACGAGATCACGATGGGCACGCCGATGAAGGAGCTGATCT
>JBLMWC010000061.1:0-10066 GCA_050257015.1 Bacillota bacterium
GCGCCCATGGCCGCGACGAGCGGCTGCCGGTGAAGGCGCTGGATGACAACGTGGCGCACTGGGTGATGATGCTCAGGGAGCTCGCGGGTGCGTGAAGACGGGGGCGACGCGGGAGCGGGGCACCCTGCATGCGCGGCCCGATTGCTTCGGGCCTTCGGCCCTCGCAATGACCCGTCTTCTGGAGCATCCATGACCCGGATCGCCGCCCTGCTGCTCGCCGCCCTCGCCGCCGCGTCGGCCCTCCCGGCCCAGGCCCCGAAGACCCGGCCTGCGATCACGGCAGCCGACCTCCGCACCCGTCTCTTCCTTATATCCGATGACTCCATGGGCGGCCGCGAGTCGGGCGACATCGCCGACTGGAAGGCCGCCGAGTACATCGCGTCGGAGTTCAGGCGCCTCGGTCTCGAGCCTGCCGGGGAGCATGGCAGCTACTTCCAGACGGTGCCGCTGGTCCGGGTGAAGCCCGCGCCCGAAACCCGGGTCGTCGTCGGCGGCAGCACGCTGCTGCCGGGCCGCGACCTGCTGGTCGCCGGCCGGCCGATGCCGGTCCGGCAGCTGTCGCATGTCGCCGTCATCTACGGGGGCTCGATCAACGACAGCGTGCGCTGGGCGCCGGCCGATTCGATCGCCGGACGCGCCATCATCCTGAGCGCCGGGCCCGGACCCAACGGCGCGCGGCCGCTCGGCGCGCTCGGCGCCGTGCTCCGGAATCCGCGCTTTGCCCGCGCGGCGGTGATCGCCGTCGCGGCACTCGACCTCCTGGGCCCCGAGCGCGTCGCCACCCTCAACGCCGGCCGGCTCACGACCGACACGACGATGGACCGCGCCGCCGTTCCGACGCTCGTGGTCACCGCGGCCGCCGCGGAGAAGATGCTGGGCCGCGCGCTCGCCGGCGTGGAATCGGGCACTCCCGGCCTGACGCTCGACGGGGCCGTCGGCTTCGTCCGGGAGCCGGTGGCCCACCCGGCGCGGAACGTCATCGCCGTGCTGCGCGGCTCCGATCCGAAGCTCCGGAGCCAGTACGTGTCGCTCACGGCGCACAACGACCACGTCGGCTTCGATCACGCGCCGGTGGATCACGATTCGCTCCGCGCCTTCGACCGCGTGGTGCGGCCGATGGGCGCCGACAGCCCGAACCGCCAGGCGACGCCGGAGGAGAATGCGAAAATTCGCGTGATTCTCGACAGTCTCCGGAAGCTCCGGCCTGCCCGGCAGGACTCGATCCGGAACGGCGCGGACGACGACGGGAGCGGCACCGCATCGATCCTCGAGATCGCCGAGCGGATGCGGGGCGAGCGGAAGCAGCTCCGCCGGTCGATCCTGTTCGTGTCGCACACGGGCGAGGAGATCGGGCTGGTGGGATCGGGGTGGTTCACCGATCACCCGACGGTGCCGCGCGACTCGATCGTGGGGGAGATCGATCAGGACATGGTGGGGCGGGGAACGGCGGAGGACCTGCCGGAGGCGGGACCGACGTATCTCGAGGTGGTCGGCGCCAAGCGGCTCTCGCGCGAATTCGGCGAGCAGCTCGAGGCGGCGAACGCGGCCCAGCCGAAGCCGTTCGTCTTCAACTACGCCTACGACGCGCCGGGCCATCCGCTCCAGTACTACTGCCGGGCCGATCACTACAACTACGCACGCTACTCGATTCCGGCCGTCGCCTTCTCGCGGGGCGAGCACCTCGACTATCACCAGGTGACCGACGAGCCGCAGTACATCGATTACGACGACATGGCCCGCGTGTCGAACATGGTGCACGATGCGGCGATGCGGATCGCCAGCATGGATCACCGGCCGAAGCTCGACGCGCCGAAGGGGGATCCGCACGCGGTGTGCCGGCAGTAGGCTCGGTGCCACCAGATTGCCTCGTCGCTTCGCTCCTCGCAATGACGTGGTACGCTCGAGCGCATACCCGGGAGAGTCCAGATGAAAGCCAGCGGCAGCTGCAAGCCGGTCAAGTGGGACGAGAGCACACTGCAGCAGATCACCGCCGACGTGAAGACCACGCGCGCGTCGGTGACGTATGCCTTCAGCGGCGGGATCGAGGGCGAGGCGGCAGCGGAGATGCTGATGTACTACTCGCACGTCGACCCCGACGATCCGCACCGGTCCACGGCGCGCTACGTGAGTCTGATGCAGTTCACCGTGACGCTGAACGGCAGGGCGGGGTCGTTCGTGGTGGAGGAGGCCGGCCGGTTCGAGGGCGGGGTGGCGGAGTCCACACTCACGATCATGCCCCGCTCCGGCACCGGCGATCTCGCGGGGATCCGCGGGAGCGGGCGGTTTCATGCCACGAAGGACGGGGCGATCTGCGAGCTGGAGTACGAGCTGGGGTGAGCGCGCTCCGTCCGATTACACCGGCGCGTCGTACACCCGGTGCACCAGCGCCTTGAATCGGGGATCGTTGCGGTACTCCCGCAACGCCGGGTGGCGGCGGAGCATGAACAGCACGCCTGAGTGCTCGGCTACGGCGCGGTTCAGCCACTCGAAGACCTTCGCGTCGTCGTGCAGCGACGCGTAGACGGTGGAGACCCAGAACCCGTCGACCGGTTTGCCCGCCCGTGCCAGCGACTCGAACTCGGCCACGTACTGGCGGGCGGGTGCCGGGTTGCCGCAGCGTGCGGCGGCATAGGCGATGGAGCCGGAATAGTCCGCGACGGGCGACTCACGCCGTGATTCGGCGAGCGCCTTGCCGCACTGCCCCGCGTCGGCGTACACCTGGGCCAGCTGCCGGTGCGCGAATGTGTAGGTCGAGTCCTGCCGGAGCGCAGCGAGCAGCGTGGATTCGGCCCCCGCCAGGTCGTCGGCGAAGTAGAGCCCGGTACCGAGCCGGGTCCGGTAGATGAGCGCCACGGGGTCCCGGCGCACCGCCGTCCGCAGCGACGCCACCGCCGAATCCATCTCATCGAGCGCCGTGAAGTACCAGGCCCGGAACATCCACGTTGCGGCCGCGGTAGAATCGAGTGCAAGGGAGCGCGAGAACTCGGCGCCCGCCGCCGGCCAGTCGCGATCGTAGAAGACGTGGATGAAGCCGAGGGTGGTGTGCGCGTCGGCGACGGTGCTGTCGAGCTCGACCGCGCGCATGGCGTCCGCTTTCGCGATGGGGAACGTGGCGGCGGCGCTGGCCGTGCCGTAGACGGCGGCGAGATTCTCCGCGTTGGCCCGGCCGGCCCACGCCTGGGCGTAACTCGAATCGAGATTGATCGCGGCAGTGAACAGCGTGATTGCCGCTGCCAGCGCGGCCGGCGTGCGCTGCTCGGCATTGCCGCGGGCCTGCACCAGGAGGGCGTGCGCTTCCGGACTGGCGGTGCGTCCGGCGCGGACCGCCAGCTGCGCCGTCGGCGTGGTCGCCACGCGGAGGTCGGCCGCGATCGCCTGCGACAGGGTGTCCTCCAGCGCGTAGAGATCCTTTTTCGGGCGGTCGTACTTGGCCGACCAGCGGAGCGCCTGCGTGCGGACGTCCTGCAGCTGCGCCTGCACTCGCACCAGGCTGTCCCCTGCATCTACGCGTCCGGTCAGTACGGCGTCCACCGCCAGCTCCCGGCCCGCTGCGACGACATCCATGCCGGCGGCGCGATAGCGGGATGACGACGCCACGATGACGGTGAGCCCGGGCAGCCGGCTCAGTGCATCGTTGATTTCGAGCGACAGGCCTTCGCTGAAGCTGGCGTTGTCGGTGTCGCCATTCGCGTTCCGGAAGGGGATCACCGCAATCCGGCGCGGTGTCGCGGGATCACCGGCGGCGACGGCCGGGTTGCCGGGGGACCGACTGCCCCGGCCGAACAGCGCGTACGCGCCGAGCAGGACGACCGCCGCGAGTGCCGGCAGGAGCCAGATCGCCTGCCGGCGCGGCCGGGGCGTCAGGCCGCGACCTTCGAGCGCAGCCTGGAACGCGGCGGCCGTGGGGAAGCGGGTATCCGGATCCTTCCGGAGCGCCGTCAGGACTGCGTCGCTCACCGCCGCCGGCACGCCGCTCCGGCGTCTGGCCGGTGGCGCCGGCGTCTCGGTGATCACCTTGGCGACCACCGCCTGCGCGGTGGCGCCGGTGAAGGGCGGGGTCCCGGTGAGCATCTCGTACAGCGTGGCGCCGAGCGCGTAGACGTCGCACCGCGCATCCAGGTTGCTCTGGCCGAGCGCCTGCTCGGGGCTCATGTAGTAGGGCGTGCCGAGCGAGATCCCCGACGCGGTGAGGCGATCATCCGCGCTGCCGGCGGCGAGCGCGATGCCGAAGTCCGCGACGAGCGCGGATCCGTCGTGCAGCAGGATGTTCTCGGGTTTGATGTCCCGGTGGATGATCCCTCGACGATGCGCGTAGTCGAGCGCGGACGCCGACTCGCGGGCCAGCCGGACGGCGTCGCCGATGGGGAGCTGCTTCTCGCGGTCGAGCCGGTCGCGCAGCGTCTCCCCCTCCACGTAGGGCATGACGTAGAACAGGAGGCCGTCGGCCTCTCCCGAATCGAACAGCGGCAGGATGTGAGGGTGCTGGAGATTCGCGGTGAGCTGGATTTCCTGGAGAAACCGGTCGGCGCCGAGGGCGGCGGCGAGCTCGGGGCGCAGCACCTTGATGGCGACCCTGCGGTGGTGCCTGAGGTCCTCCGCGAGGAACACCGAGGCCATGCCGCCGGTGCCGATCTCCCGCTCGACCCGGTAGCGCTCGCCCAGGGCGGCGCGCAGGCGCTCGAGCGGCGCGATCGTCATGCGCCCTGCCGAAGCCGGTGAATGGGACGGATCATCGGGCGCCGCCTGGTGTGCCTGTGGGTGGGAGCGGACTGCTCTAATAGGCGCGGCGGGGTACCCGCCCCCCTACCGCGGCCGCGCCAGCAGCGCGTACTGCCTTGCCTCGCCCCGACGGCCTTCGAGCCGATAGCGTTCCGACATGGCGCCGTAGATCTCTCGCACGTCCGGATGCGTGTTCGGCACGTACCGCCGCTGGTTGGCGAGCGCAGCGCGGAAGAGCGAGTCCGCCGTGGCGTACCGGCCCTTCAGGGCATACACCCGTGCCAGCTTCGCCATGTCGATTCCCTCGAGCGCCTTGCCTTCGCCGAAAGCGCGCCGGCGGATCTCCATCACCTGCCGGCGCGCGGCGATGGCGTCGTCGTAGCGGCCGAGCTCGGTCAGCAGATCGGAGCGGGTGCTCAGTGCCGCAGCGTACGCCGGATGGCTCCGCCCGACGATGGACTCGAGGATCGCGAGCTGCTCGCGCACCATCCGCTCCGCATCGCCGAATCGCCCGGCGCGCCGGTACACCACCGACAGCAGCTCGTAGAAGCCGCTCACGTTCATGTGGCGTGGTCCGGACGCGCGCTGCCCGATGCCGAGCGCGGCCAGGGCGAGGGCTTCGGCTTCCGCGTGCTTCCCCCGCCGCGAGAGCAGCCCCGCAAGATCTCCCATCGCCCACGCGGTCCGAATGTGCTCCTCGCCGAGCGCCGCGCGGGTGGCGGCGAGCGCGGAGCGCATGAGCGCCTCCACCTGTGCCGTGTCGCCGTGCGCTTCCAGCAGGAGGTCGGCGAGTCGAAGCTGCAGATAGGCGGCGTCCGCGCTTCCCGCCGCGCCGAGTGCCTGGTTCAGCCCGATCGCCTCGCGCAGCTCGGCCGCCGCCTCGTCCAGCCGGCCCAGTCGGCGCAGATGGGCGGCGTGGAGCTCGAGGCTCATGCTGATGAGCCGGTCGTTGGGGCGCAGGGTGGCGCGGCGGATCTCGAGGGCCTGGCGCGACATCCGCTCCGCGCCACGGAAGTCCGACAGGTAGATCGCGATGCCGGCGAGCTGCGCGAGCGCGTCGGCGGTGAGCGGATGGCGGGGACCGAACGTGGCGGTGCGGATGGCCAGGGCGCGCCGCGTCACCGAATCCGCCTTGCGATACTCGCCGCTCCGCCGCAGGACCTCGCCCAGGTAGAAGAGACTCCCCGCGACCTCGATGTTGTCGGGGCCGAGCCGGGCAAGGCGCAGGCCGAGCGACTGCTCCAGCGCCGTCCGCGCGTCGGCATACCGGGCCATCGTCACGTACACCCGGCCCATCGCCTCGAGCATCCGCGCCTGCATCAGCGGCTGACCGTCGAGGGTCTGGAGCAGCGCGGAGCCGCGCCGGAGCAGCTCCTCCGCCGTGATCGGGCCGTTGGGTCTGGGCGCGGTGGCGTCGAAGAGGCCGACGAGAAATCCCGTGACGCTCTCCGACTGGCGGAGAGACTGCTCGGCTTCCGCGAGGGCGCGCTGGGCGCGGTCGCGCTCACGGGACGCGACCGTCGCCTGGCGGGCGGCGATCCCGGCACCGGTGGCGAGCGAGATGGCGATCAGGGCGAGCGCCGCCGTCTGCGCCCGATGGCGGGCGCAGAACCGGCGCGCGCGGTAGACCCGCGAGCCGCGGTGCGCGAGGACCGGCATCCCGTCGAGGTACCGCTGCACGTCCCGCGAGAGGACGTCGGCCGACGTGTACCGGTCGGCCGGCTCCTTCCGGAGCGCCATCATCACGATCGCGTCGAGGTCGCCCTGCAGGAGATGGCGCAGCTCGCCCGGAGCCGCTGCACTCGGCCGCGGCGGCTCGCGCACGCAGACCATCTCCGTCAGCTCCTGAGGCGACCCGGTGACGAGCCGGTACGGCCGCCGTCCCGACAGGAGCTCGTACAGGACGACGCCGAGCGCGTACACGTCGCTCGTCGTCGTCAGCGCCTTGTCGCACACCTGCTCCGGACTGGCGTACTCCGGCGTCATCGGCCGCCACCCCGTCATCGTGGGCGCGAGCTCGCCGGACACGCGCGCCGGGTCCAGCAGCTTGGCGATGCCGAAGTCGAGGAGCTTCACCGCGCCGTCGGCCGAGACCAGAATGTTCGCCGGCTTGATGTCGCGGTGGATCACCAGGTTCTGGTGCGCGTAGTGGACGGCGTCGCACACGTCGCGGAAGAGCCGGAGGCGCTCCTCGATCCCGAGCTCCTGCCGCTCGCAGTACTCGGTGATCGGGACGCCGTCCACGTATTCCATGACGAGATAGGGCGACTCGTCGGTCACCCCGCCGTCCAGCAGTCGGGCGACTCCGCGATGCGTGAGCGACGCGAGGATCTGCCGCTCGGCGAGGAAGCGCTGGCGCATCTCGTCGGTGCCGGCCGCGGAGCGCAGCACCTTCACCGCCACCCGCTGGTAGTAATGCCCGTCGGCCCGCTCGGCGAGATAGACGACGCCCATTCCGCCGCGACCGAGCTCGCGAATGACGCGATACGCGCCGATCCGGCGGCCCTGCTCCGCATCCGCGAGCGCTCCCACCGCGGCGGCGGCAAGGTTCCCTTCGAGAATCCCCTCCGCCCGCTCGTGCGCGGCGATCAGCGCGGAGACCTCGGCCAGGAGCGGCGGATCAGCGCCGCAGCGCGCGGCGAGCCAGGCCGCGCGTTCGGACGGGGCGAGCTCGATCGCTTCCTCGAACATCGCCTCGACCTCCTCGCGGCGCGCGTCGTCAGTCGCGGGGCGTGTCATAGAGGGTCCGGTAGAGCCACGCCCGCGCCTTGACCCAGTCCCGCCGAACCGTCCGCTCGGTGACGCCGAGTGCCGCCGCGATCTCCTGCTCCTCCATGCCGCCGAAGAAGCGGCAGTCGACGACCTGCCGCTGGCGCGGCTCCAGCTGATTCATGGCGTCATCGAGGGAGAGGATGTCGGCGGGGCTGAGTGCCGCGGTCTCGGCTTCGTCGCCGAGGGTGACATGCTGCCACGGCTCCCCGCGCTTGGCGGCGGAGCGGCGCCGGGCGTCGTCGACAAGCACCTGCCGCATGGCGCGGCCGGCGATGGCGAGGAAGTGTGCGCGATCGCCGGCCTGGAGCGCCGAGCCGGTGTTCAGCTTCATGTACGCTTCGTGAACCAGGGAGGTCGGCTGCATTGCCCGGTCGCCGAGCTCGCGGTGAAGCTGCCGCCGGGCCATGGCGCGCAGATCGTCGTAGATGAGCGGCATGATCCGGTCGACCGCGTCGCGATCGCCGTCGCGCGCGGCGTGCAGCAGCCGGGTGATCTCACCCCCGGCGGCTGGCACCCCATCAGGCGACATGGTCACCAATGCCTCGGGATGTCCGGTTTGACCTGGGGACTGCGCATACAGGGATACGCGGCACACAAGGCGGCCGCACCACGTCCCACAACCGACTGGAGATCGACCATGTTCCGCATGACACCGCTTGCCCGCCGGGCCGTCCTCGGCGCCGCCGCACTCGCACTGGTCGGGTCGACCACCGCGATGACCCCGGCGCTCAAGGCCCGGCTGGATGCCCATTCGGCGGCGCCCGTGGACGCCTGGCTCAAGGCGGCTAACGTGAAGCACCGTCAGCTGTTCGACTTCCCGGCGTCGAATGGGGGCATCCCGCTCGTCCATATGATGAACTATTACGACACCTGGAACAAGGCCTACGGCGTCGCCGACAAGGACATCAAGGCCATCGGGACGTTCTATGGGGCGACCACGTTCCTGGGGCTGAACGACGCCATGTGGGAGAAGTACCGCATCGGCGAGTTCCTGGGCGAGAAGGACGCCAGCGGGAAGGCCGCCACCCGGAATCCGTGGCGGACGGTGCCGGTCATCCTCGGCATGGAGCTGCCGCAGGCCAGCATCGAGTCGCTGCAGAAGCGCGGCGCGACGTTCATCCTGTGCAACAACGCGCTCGGCATCTTCTCGGGGCTGCTGGCCAAGGCGCGTGGCCTCGACGCCGACGCCGTGTATCAGGATATGAAGGCGAACATCCTGCCGGGTGTGGAGCTGATCCCGGGCATGGTCGTCGCGATCGAGCAGGCCCAGACGGCCGGCATCAGCTACCACCGTCAGTAGGATCGGGTCCCCGACATGTTCACTGCATCGTGGCCATGGTACGTGTCGGGGCCCCTCATCGGGCTCCTGGTGCCGGCGCTGCTTCTGGCCGGCAACAGGCTCTTCGGGGTCTCGGGCGCGCTGCGTCACGCCTGCTCCATCGTGGCGCCCGGGCGGATCGCGTTCTTTCAGTATGACTGGAAGGGGACCGGGGTCTGGAACCTGGTGTTCGTCGCCGGGATCGTCTTCGGCGGCTTCCTGTCCCGCAGGGTCCTCGGCAGCGGCGACATCGAGATCTCCGAGGCCACGAAGGCGATGCTCGCGCAGCTCGGCGTGCATTCGTTCTCGGGCCTCGCCCCGGCCGACGTCTTCAGCTGGTCGGCCCTGCTGACGCTCAGGGGCTTCGTGTCGATCGTCGGCGGCGGCTTTCTCGTCGGCTTCGGCAGCGGGTGGGCCGGCGGGTGCACGTCGGGCCACATGATCACCGGCCTCGCGGCACGCGAGATCCCCTCGCTGGTGGCGGCGGTTTCATTCTATGTGGGCGGGATCCTCTGCACGTACCTCGTGCTGCCGATCCTGCTCCGGGGCTGACCGATGTTCCGATATTTTCTGCTGGGCACGGGGTTCGGCATCGTGCTCGTCAAGTCGGAGGTGGTCTCCTGGTTTCGCATGCAGGAGATGTTCCGCTTCCAGTCGTTTCACATGTACGCCGTCCTGCTGTCCGCGGTCGCCACGGCGGGCCTGTCGATCGTCCTCCTGCGGCGCCTGGGGGCGCGGACGCTGGGGGGAGACCCGATCGTGATCCCGCCGAAGGTGCTGGGGACGGGGCGGCGGTACTGGATGGGCGGCACCGTATTCGGATTCGGCTGGGCCCTCAGCGGGGCGTGTCCGGGCCCGCTGTTCGCGGTCGCCGGAACCGGGCTTACCGTCTATGCGGTCGCGGCGCTGGCCGCGCTCGCCGGCACCTGGTCGTACGGATATCTTCGTCCGAAGCTTCCCCATTGATCCGTCGGCAGCCGGCGGAGGAGGTCGACGTGAGAGACGTGGAGCAGACGACCGTGGAGCGTGCCACCCTCGAGCGCGCCACCGAGCTGGCGCTCTCGTTCCTGGGCTCGCTCGACACCGCGCCCGTCGCCGCCACTGCATCGCTCGCGGAGCTGAGGCGCCGGTTTGCACTTCCGCTCCCTGACGAGGGAGTCGACCCGGTCACGGTCATCGAGGAGCTGGCGCGGGACGCGGAAGGCGGGCTGATCGGCAGCGCGGGTGGCCGCTTCTTCGGCTGGGTCATCGGCGGCG
>JBLMWC010000062.1:0-5845 GCA_050257015.1 Bacillota bacterium
CCGGCGTCAAGCAGCTGGTGCAGCGGATGGAGCTCGACGCGATCGCCGACCGCAAGCTGCCGATGAAGCAGCAGCGGATGCGCGACCTCGAGGAGACGCTCTACTTCGTGATCGATGAGAAGGGGCACTCGGTCCATCTCACCGACCGCGGCGCCGAGGCGATGTCGCCCGACGATCCGGGGCTCTTCCTCGTGCCGGACATCTCGGAGGAGGTCCACCGCCTCGATCTGGACCCCGACCTCACGCCGGCCGAGCGGGTGACCCGGCGCCGGGAGGTGGAAGCGGAGTACGCGGCGAAGAGCGAGAAGCTGCACATCATCCACAAGCTCCTCCAGGCGCACGCGCTCTACGAGAAGGAGGTGGACTACCTGGTGCAGGACGGCCAGGTCCTCATCGTGGACGAGTTCACCGGCCGCGTGATGCCGGGCCGGCGGTGGGCCGACGGTCTCCACCAGGCGGTCGAAGCCAAGGAGAACGTGCAGGTCAAGGGCGAGACCCAGACCTTCGCGACGATCACGATCCAGAACTACTTCCGCATGTACGACAAGATCGCCGGCATGACGGGCACGGCGGAGACGGAAGAGACCGAGTTCTACCAGATCTACGGGCTGGAGGTCGGCGTGATCCCGACCCACCGGCCGGTCCGCCGGAAGGATCAGCCCGACCGGATCTACAAGACCCGGAAGGAGAAGCACGACGCGATCCTGAACGAGGTCGAGCGGCTGCACGGCAAGGGCCTGCCGGTGCTGATCGGTACCGTGAACGTGGATGTGTCGGAGACGCTGTCGCGGCAGCTCAAGCGGCGCGGCCTCAAGCACGAGGTGCTCAACGCCAAGTACCACCAGCGCGAGGCGGAGATCGTCGCCGGCGCGGGCCAGCTCGGCGCGATCACGATCGCGACCAACATGGCCGGCCGCGGGACCGACATCAAACTCGGCAAGGACCTCGACCTGACGCAGGAGGAGGCGGGGCTTCAGATCATCGGCACCGAGCGGCACGAGTCGCGACGGATCGACCGCCAGCTGCGCGGGCGCTCCGGCCGCCAGGGGGATCCGGGCCAGTCGATCTTCTTCCTGTCCCTCGAGGACGACCTCATGCGGCTCTTCGGTTCCGACCGGATCGCCGCGTGGATGGACAAGGGTGGGGCGGAGGAAGGCGAGGTCATCACCGGCGGCCTGGTGACCCGGGCGATCGAGCAGGCGCAGAAGCGGGTCGAGCTGCAGAACTTCCAGCAGCGCAAGCGCGCACTCGAGTACGACGACGTGCTGAATCAGCAGCGCGACGTGATCTACTCGCTCCGGCTCTTCGCGCTCGAGCGCGGGGAGGAGCTCAAGGCCGAGGCGCGCCGGATGATCGAGGCGGCGCTCGAGCGGCACGCCAAGACCTTCCTCATCGGCACCGACAACCCGGCCGAGTACGATCGGGGCGGCCTGCGCGAGGCGCTGCTGCTTCAGTTTCTGGTCAGTCCGGCGGCGGTGCTCGACAGTGCCGCGACGCCGACGCTGGACAGCATCGTCGCTGCGGTCATCGCGGAAGGGGAGGAGACCTTCCGGCGGAAGATCGAGTACCTGGCCGAGTTCGGGCGCACCATCGGGATTCCCGACGTCGAATCGCAGGTCCTGTCCCAGGTCATGCTGAACGTGCTCGACGAGAAGTGGAAGGACCACCTCTACGATCTCGACCAGCTGCGGAACGCGATCCAGTATCGGGCCTACGGCCAGCGGGATCCGCTCGTGGAGTACAAGAAGGAAGCGTATGAGATGTTCGAGGATCTCATGCGGGACATCCAGTCCACCTTCACCGAGCGCTTCCTCCGGATTCAGGTGACCGCGGAGCCCGAGCCGCCGCGGCGCATGGCGCCGCCGCCGCCCGCGGCGACCCCGAGCGGCGCGGACGAGCTGTTCACCGGCCCGGCGCCGCGGACTGCGCCGCCGCGTCCATCGGCTCCCGCCGTCTCCAGCTCGCTCGGCCGGCTCGGCAGCGACCCCTCGTTCGCCGCCAATGGCGTGGGACGCAACGATCCGTGCCCGTGCGGGTCGGGCAAGAAGTACAAGAAGTGCCACGGGGTGGGGAAGTAGCGGCCCGATCCGGACCCCTTCCTGCCCCGCACGACCCGGGACGGCGAGCCGACATCGGCTCGCCGTTTCCGCGTTTCCGGGTGAGGCGTTGTGCGGCCCGTCCGGCGATTTCGGTTCGGCGCCGCGCCTGCCGGGCCGCAACTTCTACGGCATGCCCGAGACGCCGATTGCGGTCGAACCAGTCGACCGGCCGAGGGAGCGGCTGTGGACCGCAGGCGCCGCCGCGTTGACGACTGCGGAGCTTGTCGCCATCCTCCTAGGAACCGGCTCACGCGGCAGGGGCGTTCTCGAGACGGCCGCCGGCCTGCTCGAGCTCGGCCGCGGGTCGTTGCGGCGGCTGGCGGCTCGCCCGGCTCCCGAGCTGCTCCGCGCGGCGGGCGTCGGCCCGACGAAGGCGGCGCGCCTGGTGGCGGCGTTCGAGCTGGGACACCGGCTGGCGCGGGAGTCCCGGCCGGCGCTGCCGAGAATCCGGGAGCCGGAGGACGTCGTCCGGCTGCTGGAGGGCCGGCTCCGGGACCTGCAGGTGGAGGAATTCCATCTCCTCGCCCTCGACAGCCAGAGTCAGGTGATGCGCGAGGTGCTGGTGACGCGCGGGCTCCTGAACAGCTCGCTGGTCCACCCGCGCGAAGTGTTCCGGCCGGCAATCGCCGAAGCGGCGGCGGGAATCATCGTGGTGCACAATCACCCGAGCGGCGATCCGACGCCGTCGGCGGAGGATCGCGCCGTCACCCGGCAGCTGGTATCGGCGGGCCAGCTGCTGGATCTGCCACTGTACGACCACGTCATCATTGCGGGGGATCGTTTCGTGAGTTTTGCCGCGGCGGGGCTGTTGTGACCAACGTGCTGGCCGACATGGCGCCGGATCTTCGCGCCGTGCTCGAGCGTCACGCGGACCGGCTCGATCTCGACCTGATCGAGCGGGCCTTCCGCTTCAGCGCGTCCGCCCACCGCGGCCAGAAGCGGATGTCGGGAGAGGATTTCGTCTCCCACAGCATCGGCGTCGCGCTGATCCTGGCCGAGCAGCTCCTCGACAGCACCTCGATCGCGGCCGCGCTCCTGCACGATGTCGTGGAAGACTCCGACGTCGGGATGGACGACATCCAGCGCGAGTTCGGGCCCGAGGTCGCCGGCATCGTCGACGGGCTCACCAAGATCTCGCACCTCACCTTCCGCTCCTCGGCGGAGGAACAGGCGGAGAACTACCGCAAGCTGCTGCTTTCGATCGCTCGTGACGCGCGGGTGATCATCATCAAGCTCGGCGACCGCCTGCACAACATGCGAACCCTGGAGCACCTGCCGCCGGACCGCCGCACCCGCATTGCGCTGGAGACTCGCGAGATCTACGCCCCGCTGGCCCACCGGTTCGGCATGGCCGGCATGAAGGCGGAGCTGGAGGACCTCGCGTTCAAGTTCCTCGAGCCGGAGGAGTATCGCGAGCTGGCGCAGCAGGTGGCGGCCAAGCGCGCGGCCCGCGAACAGATGATCGTGCGGCTCAAGGGGCCGCTCGAGGCGGAGCTGCGCCAGGCGGGCCTCGACTGGTTCGAGGTCACCGGCCGGCCCAAGCACCTCTGGTCGATCTACCAGAAGATGCGGCGGCGGCAGAAGAGCTTCGACGAGATCTACGACCTCATGGCGATCCGGGTCATGGTGCGCACCGTGCCCGACTGCTATCACGTCCTCGGCATCATCCACCACAACTGGACGCCGCTGCAGGAGCGCATCAAGGACTACATCGCGAGCCCGAAGTCGAACGCCTATCAGTCGCTGCACACCACGATCTTCGGCCCGGGTGGCCAGCTCTTCGAGGTGCAGATCCGCACCCGCGAGATGCACCGCACCGCCGAGTACGGCATCGCCGCGCACTGGGTCTACAAGAGCGACCGGCCCGACGAGCTCGACGCCCAGCTCAGCTGGTTCCGCCAGCTGCTCGAGCTGCAGCAGGACACGCACAGCCCGGAAGAGTTCCTCGAGTTCCTGAAGATCAATCTCTATCAGGACGAGATCTTCGTCTTCACGCCGCAGGGCGACGTGAAGCGGCTGCCCAAGGGTGCCACCGCCATCGACTTCGCGTTCATGGTGCACACCGAGGTGGGGCTCAAGTGCCAGGGGGCCAAGGTCAACGGGCGGATCGCGCCGCTGCATCGCGAGCTCAAGAATGGCGACGCCGTCGAGATCCTCACCGGTCCCAACGCGCGGCCGAGCCGGGACTGGCTCAACCACGTGCGGACGGCGCGCGCGCGGCACAAGATCAAGCAGTGGATCCGGCACGAGGAGGAGACGGTCAGTCTCTCCCTCGGCAAGGAGATCCTCACGCGGGAGCTCCGCCGCCGCCGGCTCGACGCGCCCGACGATGAGCAGATGCGCCGCGCCGCCGTGGCGCTCGGCCTCGCCGACGGACGCGGCCTCGAGATCGCCGTCGGCCGCGGCGACGTGCCGATCGGCCAGGTGATCCGCTCGCTCTACGCCGATCTGCCGGCCGACGAGCTGCAGGAGCCGAAACCGACCGTCTTCGGGCGCGTCATCGACCGGATCCGGCTGGGGCGGGGAATCAAGATCCAGGGCGTGGACGGCCTCATGGTGCGCTATGCCCAGTGCTGTCAGCCGGTGCCGGGGGATCCGGTCGTCGGCTACGTCACCCAGGGCCGCGGCATCTCGATTCACCGCGCCGACTGCCCCAACCTCCTAACCCTCTCCGCCGACGACCGGCGGGTGGACATCGACTGGCAGGAGTCGGCCGGCGAATCGTTCGCCGTGCGCCTCGTGATCAGCGCCGAGGACCGCCGCGGGCTCTATGCCGACATCATGGAGGCGGTGAGCCAGACCGGCACCAACATCCGCGGCGCCGATCTCCACTCGAAGGACGGGTCGGTGTTCGGCACCATCTTCGTCGAGGTGGACAATCTGCCGCACCTCGCCAAGGTGCTGAAGTCGGTGCGCAAGGTGAAGGGCGTGAGCGAGATCGAGCGGCGCGAGGCGGCGTCGCCGAGCAGCAGCGGCGCGGCCTGAGCGTGGCCGGCAGCTGGATCGTCAAGACGGAGCCCACGTCGTACGCCTGGGAAGATCTCGCGCGCGAAGGCCGCACCGTCTGGGACGGCGTCCGGAACGCGCAGGCGCTGATCCACCTCCGGGCCATGCGCGAGGGCGACCGCGTCCTGGTCTATCACTCCGGAGATCAGAAGGCGCTCGTCGGGCTCGCTCACGTCGCGCGTGGCCCGTACGCCGACCCCGCCGCCGGCGACCCGAAGCTGGTCGTGGTGGATCTGGTGCCCGACCGACCCCTGCCCAAACCGGTCTCGCTCGCAGCGATCAAGGCCGACGGCCGCTTCGGCGACCTCGCCCTCGTGCGTCAGGGCCGGCTCTCGGTCATGCCGGTGAGCGCGACCCAGTGGAAGGCCCTCCTCAAGCTCGCCGGCGCCTCCTGACCCATCGTCGGCCGCCACTCCCCGCCTCCCGAAAGTTTCCCGAAGCGCCTATATTCCCGGGATGCCGTCGC
This sequence comes from Bacillota bacterium, assembly GCA_050257015.1. Classification (GTDB taxonomy): domain Bacteria; phylum Gemmatimonadota; class Gemmatimonadetes; order Gemmatimonadales; family GWC2-71-9; genus JAICUF01. Next base: position 5,572 of record JBLMWC010000062.1, read on the forward strand.
CCCGTTTTGAAGTCGTCGCCCCGTTCGAGCCGGCCGGTGATCAGCCCAAGGCGATCGCCGAGCTGACCGCCGGCCTCCGCCGCGGCGACCGGTACCAGACGCTGCTCGGCGTCACCGGCTCGGGCAAGACGATGACGCTGGCGCACACCATCGCGCAGTACGGCAAGCCCACCCTGGTCCTCTCGCACAACAAGACGCTGGCCGCCCAGCTCTATGGCGAGCTGCGGCAGTTCCTCCCCCGGAACGCCGTCGAGTACTTCGTCTCGTACTACGA
>JBLMWC010000063.1:0-27278 GCA_050257015.1 Bacillota bacterium
GACCGGATCAAGTTTCCGATCAACGAGCCGGCCGCGGGGAAGAAGAAGTCGCAGATCGACGAGTACCTCGAGTTCTATCGGGGTCCCGGCGTGCAGCACCTCGCCATCGCCACCGACGATATCGTCGCGACCGTGACCGCCCTGCGTGACCGCGGCGTCGAGTTCCTGCGGGTGCCCGCGACCTACTACGAGACGGTGCTCGACCGCGTCGGCAAGATCGACGAGGCGCTGGCCCCGCTCCAGGAGCTGGGGATCCTCATCGACCGGGACGACGAGGGCTACCTGCTCCAGATCTTCAGCAAGCCGGTACAGGACCGGCCGACGGTGTTCTACGAGATCATCCAGCGCAAGGGCGCCCGGAGCTTCGGGAAGGGGAATTTCAAGGCGCTGTTCGAAGCGATCGAGCGCGAGCAGGCGCTGCGCGGGAATCTGTAAGGAGAATCATCCATGCCGATCTATACCACGATGGGCTCGATCCCGCGGAAGCGGCACATCGCCTTCCGGCGGCCCGACGGCGGGATCTACGCCGAGGAGCTCATGGGCCACGAGGGGTTCACCGGGACCTCGTCACTCCTCTATCACGTATACCCGCCGACGACGGTGAAGTCGGCGCGCCGGATGAAGGAGCTCAAGCTCGAGGCCGATCCCGATCAGACGCTGCGCCACCGCCACTTCCTGACGTCGCGCGTGAAGAAGGGAGGCAGCCCCACCCTCGACCGCACGCCGCTGCTGTTCAATCAGGACATCGCGATGTACTACGTCGAGCCCGACGAGAACGACGCCCATTTCTACCGGAACGCCCAGGCCGACGAGCTGGTCTACGTGGCGAAGGGCCGCGGGACGCTGGAAACGGTCTTCGGTGACCTCCCCTACGGCGAAGGCGACTACCTCGTCGTCCACCGCGGCATCCTCCACCGCTACAAGATGGATCTCGGCGCCGAGCCGAACAAACTGCTGGTGATGGAGAGCCGGGGGCACGTCCGCTGGCCCAAGCGCTACCGGAACGAGTTCGGTCAGCTCATCGAGGGCGCACCCTACAGCGAACGCGACATCCGCCGGCCGACCCAGTTGCGCACGCACGACGAGAAGGGCGACTTCCCGATCCTGGTGAAGCAGTACGACGGGCTCAACGAGATCATCCTCGATCACCATCCGCTCGACGTCGTCGGCTGGGACGGATACTTCTACCCGTGGGCGTTCAACATCATGGACTTCGAGCCGATCGTCGGCCGGGTCCACCAGCCCCCGCCGGTGCACCAGACCTTCCAGGGTGACGGGTTCGTGGTCTGCAGCTTCTGCCCGCGACCGTACGACTTTCACCCCGAGGCGATCCCGGCGCCGTACAACCACAGCAACGTGGACTCCGACGAGGTGCTCTACTACGCGTCGAGCGAGTTCATGAGCCGGAAGGGGATCGAGTTCGGGAGCATCACGCACCATCCGGACGGGATCCCGCACGGGCCGCACCCGGGCCGGGCCGAGGCGAGCATCGGGGCCAAGTACACCGAGGAGCTGGCGGTGATGATGGACAGCTTCCGGCCGCTCAAGGTGGCGAAGCAGGCGCTGTCGATCGAGGACCCGAATTACCACCTGTCCTGGCTCGACGCCCAGCACGCACAGTTCAATCCGCCGACCAGCTGAGCCGCGTCCGGAGCCGGGGGAGAGCTGCCGCGTTTGACCCGCTGACGCGCGTGTCCGACGATCACCCCATCTGGACGCCGTCCGCCGAGCGGGTCGCGCGCGCCAACCTGACGCGCTTCCTCGAGACGGTGCGCCAATCGGGCGCGCCCGCCGCGGACTACGCGGCGCTCTGGGAGTGGTCGGTGCGTGAGCCGGAGCGCTTCTGGCCCGAGGTCTGGCGGTTCACCGACGTGATCGGCGACCCGGGCGACGAGGTCGCCACCGGCCTCGACCGCATGGCGCCGCCGGACCCGGCCCTCGGCCCCCGCTGGTTCCCGCGTGGCCGCCTCAATTTCGCGGAGAATCTCCTCCGGCACGCCGGCAGCCGCGCCGCTCTCTCCTTCTCCAACGAGCTGGGCCATCAGCGCACGGTGAGCCGGGACGAGCTGCGCTCGTCGGTGGCCCGCTTCGCTGCCGCGCTGCGCGCCGCCGGCATCGGAGTCGGCGATCGCGTGGCAGGGTTCCTGCCCAACGTACCGGAGGCGGTCATCGCCATGCTCGGCACGGCGAGTATCGGCGCGGTGTGGTCCTCGTGCTCCCCCGATTTCGGTGCGCGCGGGGTGCTCGACCGGTTCGGGCAGATCCGGCCGCGGGTGCTGGTGGCCGCGGACGGGTACCGGTATGCGGGCAAGGAGATCGATTCCCTGGAGCGTATCCGCGAGGTGCGCGAACAGATCCCCGGCATCGAGCGGGTCATCGTCGTCCCGTACCGCCGGAGCGATCCCGACATCGCCGCGATTCCCGGTGCCGTCCTCTGGAGCGACTTCACCGATCAGGCGCGCGCCGAGCCGCTGACATTCGAGCGGCTCCCGTTCGACCACCCGCTCTTCGTCATGTACAGCTCGGGCACCACCGGGCTCCCGAAGTGCATGGTGCACGGCGCCGGCGGTACCCTGCTGCAGCACCTGAAGGAGCTGGTGCTGCACACCGATCTCACCCCCGACGATCGCATCTTCTACTTCACCACCTGCGGCTGGATGATGTGGAACTGGCTGGTGTCGAGTCTCGCGGTCGGCGCCACCGTCGTGCTCTACGACGGCGCGCCGCTGAGTCCCCGGTCGGACAGCCTCTGGGAGATGGCCGAGCGCGAGCGGGTGAGCGTCTTCGGTACCAGCGCCAAGTTCCTCGCTCTCTCGGAGAAGGGCGGCGTGAGCCCGGCGCGGGACCGCGACCTCTCACCGCTTCGGACGATTCTCTCCACCGGAAGTCCCCTTGCGGCGCACAGCTACGATTACGTCTACCGCGACGTGAAGACGGACGTCCACCTCGCGAGCATCAGCGGCGGCACCGACATCATCTCCTGCTTTGCGCTCGGCAATCCGGTCGCGCCGGTCTGGCGGGGCGAGTTGCAGACGCGCGGGCTCGGCATGGCGGTCGAGATCTTCGATGCCGACGGGAAGCCCGTGCGGGGGGAGGCGGGTGAGCTGGTGTGCACGAAGCCGTTTCCCAGCATGCCGGTCGCCTTCTGGGACGATCCGCACCAGCGGAAGTACCACGCCGCCTACTTCGCGCGATTCCCCGGCGTGTGGACCCATGGCGACTGGGCCGAGCTCACCGTTCACGACGGCCTCGTCATCTACGGCCGCAGTGACGCGACGCTCAATCCCGGCGGTGTCCGCATCGGGACGGCGGAGATCTATCGTCAGGTGGAGCAGCTCCCCGAGGTGATCGAGAGCGTCGTCGTCGGCCAGGAATGGGAGGAGGACGTGCGCATCGTGCTCTTTGTCCGGCTGCGCGACGGCACGGCGCTGAATCATGACCTGCGCGAGCGCATCAAGCGGCGGATACGCGAGCACGCGAGTCCGCATCATGTGCCCCGCCGCATCATCGCGGTGGCCGACATCCCGCGCACGATCAGCGGCAAGATCACCGAGCTCGCGGTGCGGGAGATCATTCACGGTCGACCGGTCCGGAACGTGGACGCCCTCGCCAATCCGGCGGCGCTCGAGCTTTTTCGCGACCTCCCGGAGCTTCGCACATGAGTGCCATGCGCCACCGCCTCCTCACGGTTCTGCTCGCGGCCGGTTCGGCCGTCTCGCCACTTGCCGCGCAGGCACGTCCCGACGGCCGGGCGCGCGCCCGCGACCTCGGCGTCGCGCCCGGCGTGCTGCCGACTGGTCCGCACAACGCGATCACCGACGTGGCCGGCGTCCGGGTCGGCCAGGTGACGCGCATCGAGGGCGACTCCATCCGGACCGGCGTGACCGCGATCCTGCCGCACGGCGGCAACGCGTACCTCGAGCGTGTCCCGGCGGCGGTGGTGGTGGGGAACGGATTCGGCAAGCTCCTCGGGTCGACCCAGGTCAACGAGCTCGGTGAGCTCGAGAGTCCAATCCTGCTCACCTGCACGCTCTGTGTCTGGCGCGCGGCCGACGCGCTGGTCGGCTGGATGCTGGAGCAGCCGGGGATGGAGCGGGTCCGCTCGCTCAATCCGCTGGTGGCGGAGACCAATGACGGGCTGCTCAACGCGATCCGCTCCCGCCCGATCGGCGCGGCGGAGGTGCGAGCGGCGCTCGCGGCGGCGGACACCGGCGCGGTGGCGGAGGGCAGCGTCGGCGCGGGCACCGGCACCGTCGCGTTCGGCTGGAAGGGTGGCATCGGAACCTCGTCGCGCCGGCTTCCGGCTCAGTACGGCGGGTGGACGGTGGGAGTTCTGGTGCAGACCAACTTCGGCGGGATTCTTCAGGTGATGGGCGCGCCGGTGGGCCAGGCGCTCGGCTGGCCCGCGAACTCCGGGATCACCATGCCGAAGGGCGACGGCTCCATCATCATGGTCGTCGCCACCGATGCCCCGGTCTCCGATCGCAATCTGCGTCGCCTCGCGGCGCGTGCGCTGCTCGGACTGGGCCGCACCGGTTCGACGGCGTCGAACGGCTCGGGTGATTACGTCATCGCCTTCTCGACGGCACCCGAGGTGCGTCGCGCGTTCAATGCGCACCGGCTCACGACGGCGGAGCTCGCGAACGACGACATGTCGCCGCTCTTCGGAGCCGTCGTCGAGGCGACCGAGGAGGCGATCTACAACTCGCTCTTCATGGCCACGACCGTCCGGTCCCGGACCGCCGCCGTGGAGGCGATTCCGCTCGACCGCGTTCGCGAGGTGCTCCGGAAGTACCACGTGCAGGATCGCTGATGCCGAGCCGGCAGACGGCGGCCCGGCTCAAGCTGGTCGGGGCGGCGCTCCTCTTCTCGACCGGCGGCGCCGCGATCAAGGCCACGACACTCACCGGATGGCAGGTTGCGTCCTTCCGCTCGGGGATCGCGGCGCTCGCCGTGCTGCTGCTCGCGCCCGAGGCGCGCCGGGGATGGTCGTGGCGCGCGGTGCTCGTCGGCGTCGCCTACGCGGCGACGCTGGTCCTCTTCGTGACCGCGAACAAGCTCACCACGTCCGCCAACACGATCTTTCTCCAGGCCACGGCACCGCTCTACATGGTGGTGCTGAGCCCGTGGCTCCTCGGCGAGCGGGTCCGGCGGAACGATCTGATCGTGATGGCGGCGGTGGCTGTCGGGCTGGTGCTGGTGCTGGCGGGACACGACGCGCCGGTCGTGACCGCACCGAATCCGGGTCGGGGAAATCTGCTCGCCGCCGGAAGCGGCCTCACCTGGGCGCTGACCGTCTGCGGACTCCGCTGGGTCGGGGCGGACAAGGCCGGCGGGTCGGCGGTCCCTGCGGTGGTGGCGGGGAATCTCATCGCGTTCGGCGCGGCGCTGCCGTTCGCGCTGCCGCTCATCGCCCCTCAGCCGGTCGACTGGATCGCCGTCACCTACCTGGGCGTCTTCCAGATCGGGGTGGCGTACCTGCTCGTGAGCAGCGCACTCCGGCGGGTGACCGCGATCGAGGCTTCGATCCTGCTTCTCGTGGAGCCGGCACTCAATCCGTTCTTCGCCTGGCTGGTGCACGGCGAGAAGCCCAGCGCATTCGCCGTCGCCGGAGGCCTCATCATTCTGGGCGCGACGACGATGCGCACCTGGCTCGACGCGCGCTCGCTGCAGACCGCGGGGGCGCCGCTGTGAGCCGCCATCCCACGCTGATCGAGACGGTGCGGGTGCGTCATGGCATCGCACCCCTCTGGGGGCACCATCTGGCGCGACTCTTCGACTCGTGCCGTGCCATCGGCGTGCCGCCGCCGGCCGAGCTCCAGACGCCCGAGGGCGGGGCCGACCGCGTGCAGCGCCTGCTGGTGAGCGCGCGCGGCGTCCAGGTGGATGAACGGCCGGTTGGAGCGGCAGATCCGGTTCGCCTGGTGACCTCGCCGGTCGGGCACGAGCCGTATCCGCACAAGACTACCGACCGGGCGCAGTTCGACCGCGCGCGGGCGGACGCGGCGTCACGTGGCGCGGACGACGGCGTGATGCTCGTGGCCGGCGGCTGGGTCGCGGAGACGTCGATCTGGGGCGTCTACTGGTGGGAGCAGGGGCGGGTCTCCGGTCCCCCGCTCGAGCTCGGAATCCTCGACAGCGTGGCCCGGCGACGGCTCGTGGAGATCGCCGGCGGGATCACCGAACGGAGGGCGGCGCCGGCCGAGCTGGGTCGGCATTCGGTGTTCGTGGCGAATGCCGCGCGCGGCGTCGTGCCGGTGCACTCGATCGACGGGAACGACGTCGTTTCTTCCTCGGAAACCGCTGCGCTGGCGGCGGCGTTTTGGGGTTGACCCGTCCAAAACCGGGGGCTATCTTGCCGCGCTCGGCGGAGCAGCGACTCCCGTGGTGGTTGTAGCTCAATTGGTTAGAGCGCCGGACTGTGGCTCCGGAGGTTGCGGGTTCAATTCCCGTCAGCCACCCTGGTCGATCTGAAGGTCCGTAGCTCAATTGGTAGAGCACCGGTCTCCAAAACCGGGGGTTGCAGGTTCGATTCCTGCCGGGCCTGTGGACGCACGCGGCGCTATCGTCTAGGGGACTAGGACGGGGCCCTCTCAAGGCCCAAACACGGGTTCGAATCCCGTTAGCGCTATTGCACCGGGTTCGGCCCCATCGTCTATCGGTTAGGACGGGACCCTTTCAAGGTCCAGAGAGGGGTTCGACTCCCCTTGGGGCTATGGATGGACCGGTTTGCTGGTACCACGCGCCGCTAGCTCAATTGGCAGAGCAAGTGACTCTTAATCACTAGGTTGTAGGTTCGATTCCTACGCGGCGCATACACAATCAGGATTTCCGCCATTGACGAGAGCGCCCTGACCTGAGGTCAGGGCGCTCTGTCTTTTTCAAAACCGAGCCGCGGGGCAGCCCGGCTCGGACCCGCGCACGGAGACTAGTTGAAGTTGACGATCGCCGTGCCGCACCCCACGCCCTGGACCCAGAGATTCTGGACGCCCGGAATCCCGGGGGCGAGGTCCCGGTCCGCCACGATCATCTGGGCGGTAAACGACTGGTCATCGCCGTCACCTGCGCGGTAGAAGTCGGCCAGCAGCACGGCGGTGTGGTCGTCGGTCACAGCCGGCTTCAGCGCATCAGCTGCAGTGCACTTGAACATGGTGGACTGGAGCAGCTGGGCCGTGTCCCACCGGACGCCCTCGCCGTCGGCGCAGCCCGTGAGCGGGCCTTGGGCAATGGTGACGCCGACGCAGTCGAATCCGCCGGCGGAATGCACCGAGGTCTCCGTCGGCACCACGTTCGAAGCGGTGGCCGGGTCGAACGACCCGCCGCCGGTGAGCCGAACCACACCCGTGGGAAATCCGCTGGCGGTTCCGTTGAAGCCGAAGCCGGCCCGGCCGCCGGCACTGAAGGCCGGCCCGGCGGGGCTGGTGGCGTCGCTGCACGCAAGCGTGAGCGCGACGCCCAGCAGCGGAAGCAGCGATAGGGGAGTACGCAGTCTCATGACAACCTCCTGATCAATCGTGGGTGTGGGCCTGATGCAATCCATGCGGCATCGCTGGGCCACAACGTTATCGGCGGCCTGCCGAGGCAAACATCAGTCGCAGCGCCCACGACCCTGAGGGATTACCCGAACGTGTCTGTCAGTGCGCGGACTACGTGGCGGACTACAGCGGTGGTTGCTGGTGGGCGGAGGTGCCGCTGAAGAACCCCTGCGATCCCTGCGTGGCGTCGTACACAGCCGTCGTGCATCCGGCCTCGATCGCCCGCCGTCTCCCGCAGGACATGTAGGATCGATTCCTACATCGGTTGTTCCCACCGACCGACTGCGCGTCCCTGTGCTCGGCGGTTTCTTAGGGCCATGTCAGCGTGCGCAATTTTCTCGGGATACGGCGTCTCCACCTCCGTTGCTGACGGAGCGGCGCGTGGCGCCGCCCTTTTCCGATCCATTAAGTCAAGAAAACCTTGCACTTTTTGGGTCTACACCACATTTTGGGGCCGGAACACCACCGCGCTCACCGGAGGTCACCAGTGAAAGCTCGTCTCCCCGTCGCCGTCGCTCTTGCCGCGTCGCTCGCCGTCGTGCTGGCCTGCTCCAGTACCACCGAGCCGAACCCGCCGGGCATCGACGTCTCGATCCAGCAGAACGCTGCCGGCCGCGGCAGCAGCGCGTTCGCGCCGAGTCCGTTCACCGTCTCGCTGGCCGCCGGCGGCGCGGTCAAGTGGCGGAATGGCGATACCGGCACGTCGGGTGGCGCCTATGGCGGCGGCACTCCGGGCACCACGCACGACATCACTGCCGATACGCAGGGCCTCTTCGATTCGGGGTCCCTCGCCCCCGGCGGAACGTTCTCGCACACGTTCACCGCGGCGGGCACCTATCACTATCACTGCTCGATTCATCCCAGCATGACGGGCATCATCGTCGTCAACCCGTAACCGCAGGTCGGAGGGTCGTATGAGTGCGCGCTTGCTGTCACTGATTGGCTGTACTGTGTTGTTCGCTGCCTGTGGCGGCGGTGATTCGGGCCAGGGCCCAGGCGGTCTCTCCGTCGCCAGGACAGCGACGGCGAGTGGCGACGCGCAGACCGGCGTGGTCGGTACCGCGCTTGCGAGCCCGCTGCGTGTCGTGGTCACGAGCGACGGCGCGCCGCAAACGGGTACCACTGTGGTATGGAGCGCCGCCGGCGGCGGCGCCGTCGCCCCCGCGAGCGCGGTGACCGACGCGTCCGGTATCGCGAGCGGTACATGGACGCTCGGTCATACCGCCGGGGCCCAGGCGGCGAACGCGACGGTCTCGGGCGCGACCGGCTCCCCGGTGGCGTTCGGCGCGACCGGCACGGCGGGTCCCGCCGCCGCACTCGTAGTTCATGGGGGGAACAACCAGACCGGCGCGACCGGAAGCACCTTCGCGACGCCGCTTCAGGTGTCGGTCACCGATCAGTTCGGCAACGGCGTTGCCGGCGTCACGGTGACGTGGGCTGTCACGTCGGGCGGAGGCTCGGTCTCGCCGACCTCCTCAGTCTCCAACTCGCAGGGGATCGCGAGCACCACCCAGACCCTGCCCGCGACTGCCGGAACGGTGACGGTCACGGCCACCGCCGCCGGCCTCACCGGGTCGCCGCAGACCTTCACCAGCACCGCCACGACGAGCGCCGGTGGCACCACCGTCATGGTCGTGAACAACCAGTTCCAGCCAGCCACCCTCCCGGTCGCCGCCGGAACCACCGTCTCGTTCGTGTGGGGCACCGGATCCATCGGGCACAGCATCATTCCCGAGCCGCCGGCCACGATCCCGAGCGACCCGACGGTGGTCAGCGCTCCGCACACCTACACCGTCACCTTCAATACGCCGGGCACCTACCGGTACTACTGCTCGCAGCATGGCGATGCAGGAACCGGCGGAATTCCGACCGGGATGTCGGGGAGCATCGTCGTCCAGTGAGACGCGCACTCGCAACAGCCGCAGTCGGCCTCCTCCTCCTCGCGGGGGAGGCGGCCGCCCAGGGAGATTGCTTCCCGCCGACCGACTCGCACGAGGCGCAGACGTTCGGGATCATGTCGGTGCCGCTCGCCTTCAGTCCGCTGAGCGCGCCGCAGGCGGTCTCGCGCACCACGGTGCGGCTCGGGCTCGAGGGTTCCACGGTCGCCAACCCCGATCCGATCACCCGGACCCCGACGATCTGCCGTCCGGGCAAGGGTCCCGAGCGCACCGACTTTCTGTTCGCCGTTCCGCGCCCTCGCGTCGGCGTGCTCCTGCCGAACGGGTTCGGGCTCGAGGTGAGCTGGATTCCGCCGGTCCGGGTCGCCAGCGTGAAGGCGAATCTCCTCTCCGTCGCGCTCGGCCGGATCATGCCCGTCGGCCGGATGTCGCTCGGGCTCCGCGCGCATGCTACGGTGGGGCTGATCCGCGCGCCGATCACCTGCGACACCGACGCACTGGCCGACCCGACGAGCGAATGCTTCCAGGGCACCCGCTCCGACGACCGATTCCACCCCAACATCTTCGGCGTCGACGCGACGCTCGGATTCCCGGTGGCGGGCGGTCGGGCACATCCGTACTTCGGCGCGGGGTACAGTCACATGCACCCCCGCTTTCAGGTGAATTTCACCAACAGCCAGGGCAGCACCGACAACCGGAGGGTCGCAGTGGATCTGAATCGGGCAGTCGCGTTTGGAGGGATTGGCTGGACTCTGGCCGCGACCTGGGAGCTGACCGGGGAATTGTATGCCTCGCTCGGCGATGCGGTCAGCGCGCGGCTGGTGGTCCGGAAGGCGGTGACGCCATGAGACGGACGACGTTCATTCGCTCGCTCGCGGGGTTCGCCGCGCTCGCGCTGGGCACCGCCGGCATGCTGTCGGCGCAGCAGACTCTGACCAGCGGCCGGGTTCGCGAAGGCAAGCTCAGCTTCGACGGGCATGCCACGACCGGCGACTTCGTCGGTGCAACGACGACGGTGACGGGGGAGCTCTCCGGCGGGCCCGAGCTGTCGGCGATCCGGGGATGGGTCGAGGCGCCGGTCGGGACACTCAAGACCGGAAACGGGCACCGCGACCGGGACCTGAACTCATCGATGGAGACCGGCCGCTATCCGACGATGCGGTACGACGTCCTCGGCGTCACCCCGGGGCCGGTCACGCCCGACGGGCAGCAGGTCACCCTGGAAGGCAAGCTCACGATCCACGGGATCAGCCGGAACGAGCAGCTTACCGCTACCATACATCCCGGTGACGGCAGCGTCCGCGTGACGACGAGCTTTCAGCTCGATCTCGCCGATTACCATATCGGGGGGCTGACGAAGATGCTGGGCTTCCTCCGCATGGACCGGCAGATCCAGGTGCACGTCGATGTGACGTTCGTCGCCGGCTCGCCCTGAGGGCGCGGGTCGCCGGAATTGACTATCTTTCCGGAGCGGTCGCTCGCGGTCGCGTGCCCCAACCTTCCGGAGCGTAATGCAGATCGTAGTCGTCGGCCTCAATCACGACACTTCGCCCGTGGCCGTGCGTGAGCGCCTGGCTTTCTCCGAATCGGCGCTGCCCGACGCGCTCGACCGGCTTCGTACCAAGGTGCAGGAGGGGTTCCTTCTCTCCACCTGCAACCGGACCGAGGTCTATGCCTTCGCCGGACATGCCGAGTCCGGCTCGCAGCATCTCACCCGCTTCCTCGCCAAGGCCGGCGGCCTGACGGCCGCCGAGCTCGAGTCGTTCTCGTACACCCATGCTCACGACGCGGCCGTACGCCATCTCTTCCGGGTCGCGGCCGGGCTGGACTCGATGGTCCTGGGGGACGACCAGATTGTCGCCCAGCTGAAGGGCGCCCTCGATTCCGCCCGCCGTGCCGATGCCCTGGGCCCGGTGCTGGGCCGGCTGGGCGACGCGGCGCTCGCGACGGCGAAGCGGGTCCGAACCACCACGGCCATCGGCCGTACCCCGGTGTCCGTCGTCTCCATCGCCGTGCAGGCCGCCGAGTCTCGCCTTGGCGGCCTGCGCGGTGTTCGGGTGGCGGTGGTCGGGGCCGGCCGCATCGCATCGACCGCGGTGCAGCATCTCGATGGCTCGGGCGCCGCCGTCACCGTCGTCGGGCGCGATGCCGCCCGCACCGAGCTCGTCGCCACGACGTACCGGGTCGCCGCCGCGCCGTGGAGCGCGCTCGCGGCGACCCTCGGCGAAGCCGATGTCGTGATCAGCTGCACCTCGGCGCCGGATGTCGTGATCGACCGGGCGATGGTCGAATCGGCCTGCCGGAACCGCCCGTCCCGCCCCCTTTTCTGCCTCGACCTCGCCGTGCCGCGCGACATCGATCCATCAGCGGCATCGCTCGCGGGTGTGACGCTGCTGGACATGGACGCGCTCAACCTGGTCGCGACCGCCAACCGGAGCCAGCGCGCGCTCGAGCTGGGGGACGCCGAGGTCATCGTGTCGGAGCGCACCGAGCGCTTCATGGACTGGTGGCGGGGTCGGGAGGTCGTCCCGGCGATCACCCAGCTCCGCGCCCGGGCCGACGCGATCCGCGACGCGGAGCTCGAGCGCGCGCTCGCCCGTCTGCCGGAGCTCAGTGAGCACGATCAGCTCGTCGTGCGGACGCTGGCGGCCCGGATCGTGAACAAGCTGCTGCATCATCCGATCACCACGCTCAAGGACGATCCAGAGGGTGCCAACATGGCCCGGATCGTCCAGTACCTCTTCGGTCTTCTGCCCGCGGCGTCCGCCTGTCTGACGGAGATGCCGAGGCCCGACCACACGCATGAAGCCGGCCTCGCGCCGGCCGAGGAGATTTTGTGACCGCGACCGCCGACGCCCCCGCCACCGCGGAGACCGCTCCGCAGGCGCTCCGCTCCCGCTTCGTCCAGTACCTCTGCCTCAAGACCGATCCGCTCTGGCGCCGCCTGCCGGCCGACGTGCGCTCGCGCGGGCGCGCCGAGTTCGCCGAGGTGATCCGCAAGGCGGCGCCGGACGTCACCACGGACGCCTACAGCACGCTGGGACTCAAGGTGAGCTCCGAGCTGCTGCTCTGGTGGAAGGCCGACGATCCCGAGCCGGTCCAGGAGACGCTGAGCGCCCTGCTGCAGACCGGACTCGGCCAGTACTGCGAAGTGACGCATGCGCTCTTCGGCCTGACCCGTCCGTCGATCTATACCAAGCGGCGGAGCGCCCAGGAGCAGGCGCTCGACGAGCCGGAGCGGCTCAAGTACCTCGTGGTCTATCCGTTCAGCAAGACGGTCGAGTGGTATCTGATGACCCGTGAGGCGCGGCAGGGGCTGATGAACGAGCACATGCGCGTGGGCCACGAGTTCGCCGACGTTCGGCAGGTGCTGCTCTACGCCACGGGCCTGGATGACCAGGAGTTCATCGTAGCCTACGAGACCGATCGCCTGGAGCGGCACCAGCAGCTCGTCATCGATCTCCGCTCGACCGAATCACGGCGCTACACGCTTCGCGACACGCCGATCTTCACGGCGATTCATCGTCCGCTGGACGCCGCGCTCGCCCTCCTCGGGTGAGCGCCTCGGCGGATTCGATGGAGACGCAGGCAGTCGTGCCCGGCGTGAGCGCGTTCGTGCGCGCGGCCCGCCGCGAGGAGGTCGGCTACACCCCCATCTGGTTCATGCGCCAGGCCGGCCGCGTCCTGCCGGAGTACCGCGCCGTGCGGGAGCGCTGGTCCCTGGTCGAGATCTGCCGCCAGCCCGAGCTCTGCGCCGAGGTGACGCTCCAGCCGCTGCGCCGCATGGATCTCGATGCGGCCGTCGTCTTCTCCGATATCATGCTCCCCCTCATCGGCGTCGGCGTGGGCCTCGAGATCGTCGAGCACGTCGGCCCCGTCATCGCACACCCGATCCGGCAGGAAGCCGATCTGGACGTGCTCCGGGCGCTCGAGCCGGAGCAGGACGTGCCCTTTCTCCTCGAGACGCTCCGCATCCTCAAGGCCGATCTCGCGCCGCGAGGCAAGGCGCTCCTCGGCTTCGCCGGGGCGCCGTTCACGCTCGCGTCGTATCTGATCGAGGGCCGTCCCAGCCGCGACTTCGTGCGCACGAAGTCCGCGATGTACGGGCAGCCCGAGCTGTGGCGCGGGCTCATGGAGCGGCTCACCGCGATCACGATCGCCTACCTCCACGCGCAGGCCGACGCCGGAGCCGATGCGCTCCAGCTGTTCGACAGCTGGGTCGGAGCTCTGGGTCCCGACGACTACGCCGAATACGTGCAGCCGTACACCCGGCGCATCTTCGCGGCGCTCCGGGAGCGCGAGCTTCCCCTCATCCACTTCGGCACCAACACCGCGACGCTCCTCGATCACATGAAGGATGACGGGGCGACCGTGATGGGAGTGGATTGGCGGATTCCCCTGGACCTGGCGTGGGAGCGAGTCGGCCCGGCGCTGGGCATCCAGGGGAACCTCGATCCGACGGTGCTGTTCGCGCCGCGGGGCGTGATGGAGGAGCGGGCGGACGACGTCCTGCGCCGGGCCGCCGGCCGGCCCGGACACATCTTCAACCTCGGACACGGCCTGCTGCCCGCCACGCCGCTCGATCGCGTGATGCAGCTCGCGGAATTCGTCAGACAGCGGAGCGACCGATGCCGGTAGCCGTTCTGCTCATGGCCTACGGGACGCCCGATACCCCCGAGGCCGTCGAGCCCTACTACACGCACATCCGGGGCGGACGTCCGCCGTCGCCCGAAGCCGTCGCCAACCTTCGCGCCCGCTACGAGCGGGTCGGCGGCACGACGCCGCTCCTCGCCCTGACGCGCGCCGTCCAGGATCGCCTCGCCGAGCGATTCGCGGCCGACGGCGAGCCCCGGCCCGTCTACATCGGGATGAAGCACTGGCATCCCTACATAGCGGAGACGGTAAAGTTGATGTCGGTGGACGGCGTCCGCCGGGCCACTGCGATCGTGCTGGCGCCGCACTACTCTCGCATCAGTATCGGCGGCTACCGGAAGTATCTGGAGCAGGCGAACGCCGAGCTGGCGACGCCGGTCGATGTGCGGATCATCGAGCGCTGGGGCGCGGAGCCGGAATTCATCGCGATGATGGCGGCGCTGGTGCGGGAGGGGCTCGCGCAGTTCGACGACAGCGACGTGACCGTGGTCTTCACCGCGCACTCCCTGCCGGTCCGGATCCGCGAATGGCAGGATCCCTACGAATCGGAGCTGCTCGAGAGCAGCCGCCTGGCGGCCGAGGCCGCCGGCGTTACGGGATGGCGCTTCGCGTGGCAGAGCGCGGGGGCCACCGGCGAGCCGTGGATCGGCCCGGACATCCTCGAGTACCTTGGCACCCTCGCCGCCGAGGGAGTGCGCAACGTTCTCCAGGTGCCGATCGGTTTCGTGGCCGATCATCTCGAGGTGCTGTACGACATCGATGTCGAGGCGCGTGACCGCGCCGCCGAGCTGGGCGTGACGCTCAGGCGCACGCAGCTGCCCAATGCCGATCCCCGCTTCATCGACGTGCTCGCCGCGGTGATCCGCCGTGCCGAGGCAGTCCCGGCCGGCATCGCATGAAGGACTCGTCGGGCGTGGCGCGTGGCGTGCTGACGATCGGCACCCGGGCGAGCGCACTGGCGCTCACGCAGACCGACCACGTCTGTGCATCGCTCCGGGCGGCGAATCCGGATGTCGAGCTCGAGGTGCGGCACATCAGCACCCGCGGTGATCGCATCACCGATCGGCCGCTCGCCGAGCTCGGCCGCAACGGGGTCTTCGTCACCGAGATCGAGGCCGCCCTGCGCGAGGGCGCCATCGACCTTGCGGTTCACAGCGCCAAGGATCTCCCCTCCCGGCTGTCCCCGGACATGCAGATCGGCGCCTTCCTCCGCCGCGAGGATCCGCGTGATGTGCTCGTCTCCCGCCGCGGGCCGCTCGCGTCGCTGCCGCCTGGCGCGCGCGTCGGTACCAGCAGTCCGCGACGCACCGCGCAGCTGCGCGCCGCGCGCCCCGACCTGGCGCCGGTCGACATCCGCGGCAACGTGGACACGCGGCTTCGCCGGCTGGCCGGTGGAGACTACGATGCCATCCTGCTCGCTGCGGCCGGCCTGATCCGCCTCGGCCGCGCGAGCGAGATCACCGAGTGGCTCGCGCCCGACATCATGCTGCCAGCGGTCGGGCAGGGAGCGCTCGCGCTCGAGCTGCGGACCGATGACGCCGCAACTCTGAGCCTGGTCGCTCCGCTGAACGATCCCCGGACCGCCGCCGAGGTCGGTGCCGAGCGTTCGTTCCTGGCACGCCTGGGCGCCGATTGCGCGGCGGTCGCCGCGGCGTTCGCGACGGTGGATGCGGAGGGGGCGCTGACGATCACCGGGATGATTGGCTCGATCGGCGGTCACCTGGTCCGAGAGAGCGCAACCGGCCCCGCCGCCGACGCCTCGATTGGCGCCCGCCTGGCCGATCGCCTCCTTGCCGCTGGCGGGACGCCGCATGGGAAGTGAGCGGCCGCGGCAGCCGCCACTGACGGGTCGGCGGGTTGCACTGACCGGCGCGGCCGGACGCGACGCCGGTCTCGCGGACGCTATCGCCGCGGTCGGCGGCATCGCGCGCGAGTTTCCCCTCATTGCCATCACCCCGGCCCCGGCCGGCGGACCACTGGACCGCGCGGTGGTGGCGCTGAGCCAATACGACTGGATCCTCTTCACCAGCGCGACCGCACCCGCGTTTGTCGCGGAGCGACTGGCGGCGGTCGGGGCCCCGACCGCGCTCCCGCGGATCGCCGCGGTCGGGCCGAGTACCGCTCGCGCCGTGGAAGCACATCTCGCGACTCCCGACTTCGTGGCGAAAACCCATACCGCCGCCGCCATGGCGGATGAGCTGATCGCCGCCGGCGTGCGCGGCCGCCTGCTGTTTCCCGCGGCCGATATCGCGTCATCCGACCTCGCCGAGCGGCTTTCCGCGGCGGGAGCCGAGGTCGAGACGGTGACAGCGTACCGCACCGGCCCCGGCGATGGTGGCCCCGCTCTGGCGGCGGCGATCGATGAGGGCGAGGTGGACGTGGTCCTGCTGGCGAGTCCGTCGGCGGCCCGCGGTCTCATCGACGCCGTCGAGGCGCGGCGGCGGCCCGCCGGCGACCGCATGCCGGCGATTCTCTGCATCGGGCCCTCGACCGCTGCTGCGGCCCGGGCCATCGGGCTCGAGGTCGCGGCGGTCGCCGCCGATCATACGCGCGAGGGGCTCCTGCACGCACTGATCGGCTGGTTCGAGCATCATCCCGGGAGCAGTCATGCATCCGTCTGACCATCCGCGGCCGCGTCGCCTCCGCCGCACGCCGGCGCTTCGCGGCATGCTGCGTGAAACCGCGCTGTCGGCGCGTCAGCTGATTCATCCGCTCTTTCTCACCGAAGGCGCGCGCGTCGAGCGGCCGATCTCGTCGATGCCGGGGCACGCGCAGCGCTCGGTGGACCTGCTGGATGCCGAGGTGGCCGACCTGGCCCGGCTCGCTCTCCCGGCCGTGCTGCTGTTCGGGATTCCGGCCACGAAGGACGCCACCGGCTCGGAGGCATGGAACCCGAAAGGGCCGGTCTGCCGCGGCATCGGCGAGCTCAAGCGGCTCGATCCGGAGCTGATCGTCATCGCCGATGTGTGCCTCTGCGAGTATACCGATCACGGGCACTGCGGCGTGCTGCACGCCGACTCCCACGCCGTCCTGAACGACGAGACGTTGCCGCTGCTCGCCCGGGCGGCGGTCGCCTATGCCGACGCAGGCGCGGACATCGTCGCGCCGAGCGCGATGATGGACGGTCAGGTCGTGGCGATCCGCGCCGCCCTCGACGCTGCCGGTCATGGTGACGTGGCGATTCTCTCGTACGCCAGCAAGTTTGCGTCGGCTTTCTACGGCCCCTTCCGTGAGGCGGCGGAGTCCGCGCCGTCGTTCGGCGACCGCCGGGCGTACCAGCTCGATCCGGCCAATGCCCGCGAGGCGCTTCGCGAAGCCGACCTCGACGTGGCCGAAGGCGCCGACATGCTGATGGTGAAGCCCGCCGGCCCCTATCTCGATCTGATCCGCCAGGTGCGCGATCGTCACCCGCTGCCGCTCGCCGCCTACCAGGTGAGCGGCGAGTACGCGATGCTCAAGGCCGCCGCCGAGCGCGGCTGGCTGGACGAGCGTCGCGCCGCACTGGAATCACTGGTGGGGATTCGCCGGGCCGGCGCCGATCTGATCATCACCTACTACGCGAAACAGGCCGCCGCATGGCTCGCCGAGGGCGAGCCGGCGTGAGCGGTCGTCCGACCACACGGTCAGAGCAGCTGTACCGCCGTGCGCAGGAGGTGATCCCCGGCGGCGTGAGCAGCCCGGTTCGGGCGTTCCGTGCCGTCGGCGGCGTGCCGCGGTTCATCTCACGCGGCGCGGGCGCGCGCCTGACGGATGCGGACGGGAACGAGTACATCGACTACGTGATGTCGTGGGGCGCGCTGGTGCTCGGCCACGCCCACCCCGCGGTGGTGCGCGCCGTCGCCGGCCAGCTGGACGCGGGCTCTACGTTCGGGGCGCCGACCGAACTCGAGACCGAGCTGGCGGAAGCGATCGTCGCCGCGATGCCGGCGGTCGAGATGGTGCGGTTCGTGTCGTCGGGCACCGAGGCGGCGATGAGCGCGCTGCGGCTCGCCCGGGCCGCTACCGGCCGGAACAGGATCGTGAAGTTCATCGGCGGCTATCATGGCCATGCCGACTCGCTGCTGGTGCAGGCGGGCTCGGGCGTGGCCACGCTCGCGCTGCCGGACAGCCCCGGTGTCACTCCGGGGAGCGTCGCCGACACGCTGAGCATTCCGTACAACGACCTCGAACAGCTCGACGCAGTCTTCCGCCGGCATCCCGGCGCGATTGCGGCGGTGACGGTCGAGCCGATCTCCGGCAACATGGGCCTCGTCCTCCCGGCCGAAGGATTTCTCGCCGGGTTGCGGGAGATCACCGACCGATACGGCGCCCTGCTCATCTTCGACGAGGTGATGACCGGCTTCCGCGTCGCCCGAGGCGGGGCTCAGGGACTCTTCGGCATCACGCCGGACCTGACCTGTCTCGGGAAGGTCATCGGCGGCGGGCTTCCGCTCGCGGCATACGGCGGCCGGCGCGACCTCATGCAGCGGATCGCGCCCGCGGGCAACGTCTACCAGGCCGGCACGCTCTCGGGGAACCCGCTCGCCGTTGCAGCCGGACTGGCGACGCTGGCCGAGCTGGCGGCGCCGGGCGCCTACGAGCGACTGTCAGCTGCATCCGGCGCACTCGCCGGCGGGATCAGAGCCGCTGCCAGTGCGGCCGGAATTCCGATTCAGAGCACGTCGGTCGGCGGGATGTGGGGCTTCTTCTTCACCGATCAGCCGGTGACCGACTACGCCTCGGCCAAGTCGGCCGACACCGATCGGTACGCTCGCTTCTTCCATGCGATGCTCGACGCTGGGGTCTACCTGGCGCCCTCCCAGTTCGAATCGGCGTTCGTCTCGCTCAGTCACGGTGAGGCGGAGACGGCGGAGACACTCGAGGCGTTCCGCGCGGCCATGACCTCTGTTTGACATCCGCCCCGAAAGGGGACTAATCTTCGCGCAATTATATCTTGAGAACCATTCTCAACCGATTTTCAAGGAGCCGATGTTGCGCCGATCGTACGCCGGATTCGCCGTCCTACTCCTCAGTTCAGCCGCGGCTCATGCCCAGGAAACCGATCGGACCACCGTGGGCGGCTACGGTGAGGTGCACTACGTCAACGCGTCGGGCCCGGACACGCCCGGTCAGGCGACGGTGCGGCGGTTCGTCATCTATCTGGCCCACGCCTTCAACGACCGGATCGCGATGCGGTCGGAGCTCGAGGTCGAGGACGCGAAGCTCGAGGCCGGCTCCCCCGCGGGCGAGGTGGCGCTCGAGCAGCTCTATCTCGATTACCGCACGTCGGCCGCGTTCACGCTGCGCGGAGGCCTCGTCCTGCCGCCGGTCGGCATCCTCAACGAGACGCACGAGCCGACCACGTTCAACGGCGTCGCCCGACCCGATTTCGATCACGATGTCATTCCCACCACATGGCGCGAGATCGGCGTCGGCGCGCTCGGGACGTTCCCGGGCGGCTCGGGGCTCAGCTACCGGTTCTACCTGATGAACGGCCTCCGGGCCAGCGGCTTCTCCGCCGCCGAGGGGATCCGGGAGGGGCGGCAGGAAGGGCAGGAGGCGACCTTCGCGAATCCCTCACTGACTGGTCGCCTCGAGTGGGAACGCCCCGGAGTGAGGATCGGAAGCTCATTCTGGTACGGCGGCTCCGCCGCGCAGGACCCGGCGCTCGGCGAGGGTGCGTTCGCCAACGCCGTCGCCCTCGTCTCGGCCGACGCCCGCGTGACCGCGGGTCCGGTGAGCGTTCGCGGGGTATTCGCCACCGTCCATGTGAGCGATGCCGACCGGATCAACGCCGCATACGGCAACGGCGTGGGCAGCCGTATCACGGGCGGCTACGGCGAGGCCGCGTATGACCTCCTTTCACTCCTGGCCCCCCGGTCGGAGGCGCACCTCAACGCCTTCGCTCGCCACGAACGGTACGACACGCACGCAGCGGTCCCGGCCGGCACGGTGCGTGATCCCGCGCTCGCGCGGCGGTTCACCACGTTCGGGCTGGTCTACCAGCCGATCTACAACATCGCGCTGAAGGCCGACTATCAGCTTCGGCGCAATCGTGCCCATGCGGGTGAAGACGACGTCGTGCGCCTCGGCGTGGGCTATCAGTTCTGATGCTGTTCCGCGCGGTTGTCCTTGCGCTTGCCGTGGGCGCGCCTTCGCTCGCCGCACAGGCGGCGCCTCCGGCGAAGGTGGTGGCGTCGGTGCGGCGCGTGTTCGGCGCGGCGGCGCGAATCGACACACTCGCGCTCGACAGCTCCACCGTCCTCCGGATTTCCCGTGCGGACACCCTCCTGGGCTTCGCGCAGGTCCGGAACGTGAAGGGTAAGGATCAGCCGATCACCTATCTCGTGGCGGTGGACCCCGCCGGACGCCTTCGCGATGTCGACATTCTCGTGTATCGTGAGCCGTACGGCGGGGAGGTCGCCTACGAGCCGTGGCGACGACAGTTCCGGGGGAAGGGGCCCGACGCGCCGCTCCTCGTCGGACGCGACATCCAGGGAATCTCGGGCGCGACCATCAGTGTCAACGCCGTGACGGCGAGTGTCCGCCGCGCTGTCGCGGCCTTCGCCGCGTGGCGCGGCCGCGGTCTCCTCCGATGAGCGAGCCTCTGGCGATGACCTGGGATCGCTTCCCTCCTGCCACGCGCACGCTCGCGCGCTGGCTTACGATCGTCCAGGCGGTCGGCTATTCCGTCTCGCTCGTGTTTGTCTTCCACACAACCCGCATGACGCCGGCAGGCGCGGCCGCGCGGTACCGCGGAAGCGATCCGGCGGCCGCCGAGTCGGCGATGCAGTTTCCGAAGTCGTTCGCCGAGATGCTCACCAATACGCACACCCACCTGCTGGCGATGGCGGCCATCTTCGCATTCAGCGGACTTTGCCTGTCGTTCTGCCGCCGTCCCGCGGAACGGATCCGGCAGTGGCTCATCGCCGAGCCGTTTGCGGCGCTGCTCGTCTCGTTCAGCGCGATGTGGCTGATGCGCTACGTGGATCCCCGCTTCAGCTGGCTCCTGATCGCATCCAGCACGACCATGGCGATCACTTTCTACGTTCAGACCTTCTTCGTCCTCCGGGAGCTGTCGTGAGGCGCCGGGACTTCCTCCGGCGTGCCGGGGGCGGCGCGCTCGGGCTGATGCCGGCCGCCGGCCTGATTCCGCGGGTGCTGATGACCGGCCGTGACGAGCGACTTGTCGAGCGGTGGTCGTGGGTGATGGGGCAGAGTGTGGTGCTCAAGGTGTTCGCGGACACCGACGATCAGGGCTACGAGGCCGCCGCCGCCGCGCTGGCCGAGCTGCGCCGCATCGAGGCACGCTTGTCGGTCTTCGACGACGCAAGCGACCTGTCGGAGCTGAACCGGCGAGCGGGCCGGCCAGCCGTGTCGGTCGGGGCGGATCTGCTGGCGGTGCTGCAGGCGGCGGCACGGTTCCACCGGCTGACCGCCGGCGCGTTCGATCCCGCGGTCGAGCCGCTCATGCGCGCGTGGGGCTTTCGCCAGCCGCGCGCTGCAGAGCCATCCCGGCGCGAGCTGGCCGACGCGATCCGCGCGGTACGAGAATGCCGGGTCACGCTCGACGGCCCACGTGCCTCGCTTGCCACCGCCGAGGCGCGACTCGACGCGGGTGGCATCGCCGTCGGCTACGGTCTCGACCGTGCCGCCGCCGTGCTCCGGCGCCATGGGATCGGCCGGGCGCTGCTCGACATCAGTGGTGACTGCCTGGCGCTGGGCGCGCCGCCGGGGATGCGGGGCTGGCCGGTGACGGTTGTCGATTCGGCACGCCCGCGCCGGAACCCGCGCATCGTCCATCTGCGCGACGCCGCTCTCGCCACGTCGGCCAACACCGTATCGGCCATCCGGTACGGCCGGACGCTGGCGGGGCATGTCATGGATCCGCTGGCGGGGCGGCCGGCCTCGGCGCTGCTGCAGGCGACGGTGGTGGCGCGCAGCGGCATCGAGGCCGATGCCCTGTCGACGGCGCTGCTGGTGTCGGCCGCGCCAGCGCCCGGGGTGCTGGAATGGTTCTCGCCCGCCCCGCTCGGGGCACGCGCAGCCCCCGCGATTGGCGGCGGCGGCACGGCGGCGGTATCTTCCGAGCACTCCCCGACCAACTGATGCAGAGCTTAATCCCCGTTCGCGAGGTCCGGTTGCAGCAGATTCTTGTGGTCGACGATGAAGCGATGGTTCGCCGATTCGCAGCCCGCATTCTCACGGAAGGCGGGTACGGAGTTGTCGAGGCAGGAGACGGTGCCGAGGCGCTCGATCTGGTGGTACGCGAGAGTCTGCCGCTCGATCTCGTGCTGACCGACGTCATGATGCCGCGACTGAGTGGCGTCGAGCTGCTGCAGCACCTCTCGGTCGTCGCGCCCGGGCTGCCGGTCGTCCTGATGTCGGGGTTCAGTGCGGGTGACCTGACGACGCACGGGATCTCGGTTCCCTGCGGTGTGCTGTCGAAGCCGTTTCCCCCCGACCGCCTGCTCGGCGAAGTCCAGCGGTGCCTGAACGAGCAGCGGATGCGGAGTGGGGCGCAGAACTAGGCCGCGGTACTGGGTGGGCGTTCGAGCGCGGCATGCACAGCCGCAACCAGGTCTTCGGGAGTGAACGGCTTTCGGAGAAACGGCCCATCAACGTGCGGAATGCCGAAGCGGAAAAGCTCGGCCGGCGAGTAGGCGGACATCGCGAGGACCTTGAGCTCGGGCCAGCGGCGCCGGATCTCGATCACCAGCTCCGCACCGTCCATGACCGGCATGATCATGTCGGTAAGCACCAGCGCGAACGGCCGCTCGCCCCGCAGGATCTTCACCGCCTCCCGTCCGTCCCGCGCTTCCACCGCGTCATACCCCGCGTTCAGGAGCTGCCGGCAGAGCACGACCCGCAGCAGCTCCTCGTCCTCGACGACGAGCACTCTCCTGCGAGCGGACACAGTCACGTCTCCCACCTGGTAGCTGCTGGACATCGCTCTCTGCCTGGGATGGAATCCGCTCCTAATGTGCGGCGGGATGCCTCACGGGGCCAGCGGGTCGGGTGATCCCTCTGCCCGGTCGCGACCCGGACCGACCCTCCTTTTCAGACCACTTCTCGACCGTTGCCGCCGGCTACGCCGCCAGCCGGCCGCGGTATCCGGACGCGCTGTTCGCCTGGCTCGCGTCGCTGGCACCCGCCCGCAGACTCGCGTGGGATGCCGGGACCGGAAGCGGTCAGGCCGCGATCGGACTCGCGGGACATTTTGACCGTGTTATCGCCACCGATGCAAGCGCCGAGCAGATCGCGGCCGCGAGTGCGCATGAAGGGGTCGAGTACCGGGTGGCGCCGGCTGAGCGGAGCGGCCTGGCAGCCGGGAGCGCCGACGTTGCGACCGCAGCTCAGGCGCTGCACTGGTTCGACATCCCCGCCTTCAACGCCGAAGCGGCGCGCGTGCTTCGGCCCGACGGCATCCTCGCCGTCTGGACGTACGCGCTTCCGGTGCTCGGCGATTCGGCGCTCGACGCCGAGCTCGCGCGGCTGCACGCACAGGTGAGAGCGTGGTGGCCGCCCGAGCGCAAGCTCGTCGAGACGGGGTATCGGAGCGTTCCGTTCCCGTTCCCTGAGATCAGCGCGCCGGCCTTCGACATGACTGCCGACTGGAACCTCGAACGCTTCCTGGCGTATCTGCGCACCTGGTCTGCGGTCACTCGCTATCGCGCGGCGACCGGCACCGACCCCGTCGCTGGCGCATCGGCATTCCCGGCGGCGTGGGGTCGGCCGGGCGAGGTGCGCACCGTTCGCTGGCCGCTCTCCATCCGTGCAGGTCGCCTGCAACGAACGGCTTCCCCGTGACGTAGTGACGTGATGGGATCACGGGTGGGAACGGAGTCGCCGGACGGGGCACGACGGATGGATCGACGGGAATTCGCGTCAACCGGCCTCGCCGCTCTCGCGGCGGCGGTGACGATGCAGGCTCGGCCGGCGCCTCCAGCTCTGACTGGCTTCTCCGCGGTACGGCACTCCCCATGGACGCCGCGAGACCTTCTGCTCGCGGACATTCCCAGTCTGATGGAGCTCGCGACGGTTCCGGGGCTCGCCTTTGCCGTGGTCAACGGCGACCGGGTCTCGACGTACGCCTTCGGCATGGCGCGGCGCGAGCTGCTGCAGGCGGTGACCGACTCGACGGAGTTCGAGGCGGCCTCGCTCGGCAAGCCAGTCTTCGCCGCGGCGGTCCTCCGCCTCGTGGATGCCGGCGTGCTGCAGCTCGACCGACCGCTCAGCAGCTACGCCGCTCTCCCCGACGCGACCGATCCGGGCGCCCGCGCGATCACCACGCGTCACGTCCTCAGCCATACCACCGGGCTTCCCAACTGGCGGGCGGCGCCCGGACCGCTCGTCCCGGCAAGCGCACCGGGCAGCCGGTTCAGCTATTCCGGCGAAGGGCTCTTCTACCTCCAGCGTATCATCGAGCGCGTCCTCGGGCGGCCGATCGAGCACGTGATGCGGGAGCAGGTGCTCGACCCGCTCGGCATGGCGTCCAGCAGCTATGTCTGGCGGCCAGCGTTCGCCAGCACCATGGCGACCGGCTACGACGACCGTGGCGTCGCGCTCGACGTCTATGCCGACATCGGCCGGAAGCTCCAGCCGCTCGCCGATCAGTGGCACAAGCCGATGAGTGATTGGCTCTATGCCGATGAGGAACGGGCGACCCGGACGGCGTTTCCGACACTCCCGCCGCTGGCGCAGTTCATGATGCCGAACGTTGCCGGCTCTCTCCTGACGACGATCGCGGACTACGGCCGTTTCCTGACGGCCATCCTGTCCGACAACGGCGGGCCACTCGCCTTCTCGGAATCCACCCACCGGGCAATGGTCACGCGCCAGGTCGAGCTCAACAGCCGGCTCTCGTGGGGACTCGGCTGGGGGCTGGAGCATGACGGAGAAGACGAGCTTCTCTGGCAGTGGGGCGCCGACGGCACCTTCCGCAATTTCGTGCTCGTCGACCCCCGCCGGCGCCGCGCGGTCGTGGTGCTGACCAACAGCGCCAACGGGCCCAAGCTGTACCAGCGGATCATCACGAGCATTACCGGCAGCGACCATCCCGCCTTCCTCTGGTTCCAGGTCTAGTTCCCGCGACCCAGGTCACAGCACGCCGCCGGGGGAGCCCCCCATGTTATCATCCGCAGCGAGGCTCCCGGTTTGATCCGATTCATTCGACGTGGAGGCGGCGCCCATGGAACTCGGCCGGACGGCAGGGCTCGTGATCGCATTCGGTCTTGGAGCGGCGCCCGTTGCGGCGCAGCGGGTCGAGGTCGGATTGGGCGCGGGACTCGCCTTGCCGCTTCGGGAGTTCCACGTTGGGGCGAAACTTGGCGTCGGTGGCGAGGCCACGTTCAAGTATCAGCCGGGGGAGCGGCCCATCGCGATCCGTCTCGATGCCGTGCATCTGGAATTCCGCGGCAAGGCGACGCGGTCGTTCGTATACCCGCGGACGCGCGTTACCGGGGCGGGGCTCGCCGCGGAATACGACTTTGACGGCGGAGAAGAGTCGCGCTGGCGCGGGTGGGTCTTCGGCGGACTGGGCGCCTACTACACCGTGATCGACAAGGGATCCCCCGAGATCACGCCGTTCGGGCGCACCTACCTCGGGGCCAGGTTCGGCTTTGCGGCATCGTACCGCATGGGAGCGCTCAGCCCGTTCGTCGAGCTGCAGTACCTGGACGTGTTTCGCTCCAACGCCGCGGTGAAGAGCTTCCCGCTGCTCATCGGATTCCGGCTCGGACGCCGCAGCGACTACTGACGCTCGACGTCTGCCGGTCCGGGCGGGCCGACGCTACCTTCCGGTCATGAATGTCGGACTGCGGCACTGGATCGGCGGCGTTGCACTCGCGTGCTCATCGCTGACCGCTCCGGCACCGGCAGTGGCGCAGGCGACGGGTGGAAGCGGCCAGCCGGCGGCGCTGGTCGTGCTGCTGGTCGTCGACCAGATGATTCCCGACTACTTCGACAGGTTTGGAGCGCAGCTGACCGGCGGCCTGGGACGACTGCGTCGGGACGGCGCGTTCTTCACGCACGGCATGCAGGATCATGCGATCACCCAGACCGCGCCGGGGCATTCCACGCTCCTGTCGGGACGACCGCCGTCGAGTACGGGCATCATCACCAACGACGATGGCGTGGGTGACGCCAGATACCCGCTCATCGATGCCCCCGGCGAGCCCGGTGCCTCGCCCCGGAACTTCAACGGCACCGCGCTCTACGACTGGATGCTCGCGCGCGACTCGGGTACTCGCGTACTGGCGGTATCGCGGAAGGATCGGGGCGCCATCCTGCCGGTCGGCCGCGCGCGCGGCGACGTCTACTGGTTCGCGGGCGGGCGTTTCACGACCAGTCGGTATTACGCCGACACCCTTCCGGCCTGGCTCCGCGCCTTCAATGACCGGCACGCGGTGGCGCGCCTCGCGGGGAAGCGGTGGGAGCTCCTGCTTCCGCCCGCCGACTATCCGGAGCCCGACTCGATGCCGTGGGAGCGGCGGGGGCGTGACATCGGCTTTCCGCATGTGCTGCCCGCGGCCGCGGCGATCGATACTGGTGTGCTTCTTTACCCGTGGATGGACTCGCTGACGCTGGACCTCGCGCTCGAGGGAGTACGGCAGACGGGGGTCGGACGGTGGGCGCACCCCGATCTCCTCGTCGTCTCACTGTCCACCACCGACAAGGTCGGTCACGAGTGGGGGCCGGACTCGCGCGAGATGCACGATCACATCCTCCGGCTGGATCGCTGGCTCGGGCGCTTCCTCGATTCCCTCGGCACCATGGTGCCGGCCCGGCGGACCTTCTTCGTGCTGGCGGCGGATCACGGCACGCAGGCAGTGCCCGAGTACAATCGGGAAGTGCGGCATCGCCCCGGCGGGCGCCAGTGGCTCGATTCCTACGTCACTGAGGGTGAGAGACGCTTCGACGCCCGGTATCGCCGAAGCTTCGGCTTCCGGTTCGAATACGGACTGCTGCTGGCCGACGTCGATGCGCTTCGCGCGCTCGGCGTGCGGGTGGACAGTCTGGCCGAAGCGTGGGCAGCGGACGCGCGACGGAGGCCGGGCGTCGCCCGGGTCTACACTCCGAAGTCGCTCGCGCCCGCGCCGAGGAGCGATCGCTTCGCGGCCCGCTGGCGCCGGGCGATTCCGCCGGGAACCGGCTGGCTTCTCGCTGCCGTGCCGTCGGAAGGGGTGATCTGGTCCAGGACCGGCGTCGCCAA
>JBLMWC010000064.1:0-5225 GCA_050257015.1 Bacillota bacterium
TCTGGCTCGGCGTGATGGCGTGGTTCTACCGGAAGCGCTGGTTCGTGCGGCTGTAGGGGCAGCGGGAGCTACGCCTGCGGGGACGCGGCTCCGTCCAGTTGACCGCGCGCCGGATCGAGCGCCTCGTGCAGCGCGTCGCCCAGGAGGGTGGAAGCGACCACCACGAGCACGAGCGCGATCCCGGGGGCGGCGGCGACCCATGGCGCGTTGACCAGCGTGTCGCGCCCCGATGCGATCATGCTTCCCCACGACGGCGTCGGCGGCTGGACGCCGACTCCCAGGAACGACAACCCCGCCTCCAGCAGTATCGCGTTGCCGAATCCAAGTGCCGCCGCGACGATCGCGGGCGTCAGCGCATTGGGAAGGACGTGGCGGACGAGCAGCCGCATTCTGGTCGCGCCGAGCGCCCTCGCGCTCTCGGCAAACGGCCGCGCCACGGCGGACCGCGCCTCGCCGTGCACCAGCCGCGCCACGCTCATCCATCCCGTCACCCCCAGCACGATGACGACGAGCGTCGCGCTCGGGCGCCAGAGCGCGGCAAGGAGGAGCAGCAGCACCACCCGCGGCAGCGCCAGCGCGAAATCGGTGACCGCGAGGAGCACCGCGCCGAGCCGCCCCTGCCACACGCCGGCGACGGTGCCGACCACGATTCCGAGCACCGTCGAGATCAGCACCGCGAGCGACCCGACGCCGAGCGAGACCCGCGCGCCGTAGGCGAGGCGCGACCAGACATCGCGTCCCAGCCGATCGGTGCCGAGCGGATGCAGCACGCCGTGGAGGTCGCGCGCGAGCGGTGGGAGGAAGCGGGTGGCGACGATGTCCCGCTGGGCGGACGGTCCGATCGTCGTGACGAGCGGCGCCAGGACCGCGGCCGCCAGCGCCACCACGAGCAGCGCCGTGCCGAACCGGGCGCGTCCGTCTCCGGCGAGGCCGTTCACGCGGCGGGCTCCGCGCGGAGGCGGGGATCCACCCAGGCGGCGAGGAGGTCAGCCAGCAGGTTACCGGCGACCACGAGCAAGGCGCTCACCGCCGTCGCCGCCATGACGACCGGATAGTCCCGGCCCTGCACCCCTTCGACCAGCACACGCCCGACACCGGGCCACGCGAAGATCGCCTCGATGAAGACGGCGCCGGAGAAGAGCGCCGGCAGGGAAAGCCCGAGCAGGGTGACGACGGGAACGAGCGCATTCCTGAGGATGTGGTGCAGTGTCACCCGTCGCGACGAAATCCCCTTCGCGCGCGCCACCGTGACGAAGGGCGCGAAGCGCACGTCGCGCATCGCGCCGCGCACGAAGCGGGCGGTGCCACCGATCCCGACCAGCGTGAGCGTCGCGAGCGGAAGCGCGAGGTGGCGGAGCGAGTCGGCGAGGCGGGCCGCGGGCGGGAGGAAATCCGCATCGAAGCCGCGCGAGCCGAACGACGGCAGGAGACGGGCCCAGTAGGTGAAGACCATGACGAGCATGAGCCCGAGCCAGTAGCCGGGCATGGCGAAGAGCGTCACGGTGACGACGCTCAGCGTGGTGTCGAGCCGTCGTCGC
This sequence comes from Bacillota bacterium, assembly GCA_050257015.1. GTDB lineage: Bacteria > Gemmatimonadota > Gemmatimonadetes > Gemmatimonadales > GWC2-71-9 > JAICUF01. The sequence goes on from JBLMWC010000064.1 coordinate 1,539, forward strand.
GCCATCGCCTGAACGGCGCCGACGCCGATGCCGATGAGGTAACTGAGGATCAGCGAGATCCCGACGAGCTTCACCGTTGCGGGCCACGCGGCCGCGAGCAGCGAGCGCACGGGGCGTCCCGTCGCGATGCTCGTCCCCCAGTCCCCGCGGACGAAGCGGCCGAGCCACGTGGCGTACTGTACCGGCAGCGGCTGGTCGAGCCCGAACGCATGGCGCTGGGCCGCGATCTGCTCCACCGTCGCGGTGGGGCCGAGCAGTCGCTCGGCCGGATCGCCGGGGGCGAGACGCAGGAGGAAGAAGGTGAGCGTGATGACGCCGGCGACGACGGCAAGCCCGCCGGCGGCGCGGCGGAGGAGCGACGGCAGCATGCCGCAATGTCGCGCCGGCCGGCGGGGCTCGCCAGTAGAGCAGGGCAAGGTGCCGGCGTTATGATGGAGGGGTGATCCCCGCCCGCCGCGCGCTGCTGCTCGGAACGCTCACGCTGATGACCGCCTGCGGCCCGCTCGCCGCCCGCCGCGGCCGCACCGTGCTGTACGCCTCCGGCGCCGACCTCCAGAGCATCAACCCGCTTCTCACCATCCATCCCGCCGCACGCCAGGTGCAGCGGTATGTGCTGCTCACGACCCTTGCCCGCTACGACAGTACGCTGGTCCCCCGGCCGTATCTCGCGCGCAGCTGGGAGTGGTCGCCCGATCGGCGAACGCTCACCTTTCACCTCGCCACGAGCCTCCGGTGGCACGACGGCGTGCCCACGACCGCGCGCGACGTCGCGTTCACCCTCGATGCCGCGCGCGCGCCCGCGACCGGCTACCCTCGGCTCAACGACCTCGCGGGCATCACTGCGGTCACGGCGCCCGACGATTCGACGGTCACGCTCGCCTTTGCCGCGGCGGTGGAGCGATTCCCCGACGTGCTCACCGATCTCTCGATCGTTCCACGTCACCTGCTCGATACGGTGCCGCTCGCCCGGCTCCGGCAGGCGGCCTGGAACGAGCGGCCGGTGGGGAACGGGCCGTTCCGGTTCGTCGCCCACGAGCCGAACCGGCGCTGGGTGTTCGAGGCCAATCCCGACTTTCCCGCCGAGCTGGGCGGGCCGCCGAAGCTGGACCGGTTCATCGTGGTCGTCGTGGACGAGCCGACGACCAAGCTCGCCGCGCTGACCTCGGGCGAGCTCGATGTCGCCGGGATCCAGCCGGCACACGCGTCGTTCGTCCGGAAGGACCCCGACCTCCGTGTGGTCAGCTATCCGCTGAACCTCACCTACGGGCTCGTCTTCAATACGCGGAAGCCGCCGTTCGACGATCCGTCGGTCCGGCGCGCCGTCTCGCTCGCTCTCGATCGGGAGGAGATCGTCGGCGGCTATCTCTACGGATTCGGCACGCCGGCGTGGGGCCCCGTTCCTCCCGATGTACCGGGCTATCTTTTGCCGACTCACCCGCCCGAGAGCACCACCGCGGCCCTGGCACTCCTCCGCGGGCGCCGGCTCCGGTTCGAGCTCCTGACGGTGGGGAGCGGGGAAGCGGCGCTGGAGCAGATGATCCAGGCCCGCCTCGCCGGAATCGGCATCGATGCGCGCATTCGCCAGCTCGAGCTCGCCGCCTTCCTCGACCGGACCTACGGCCCGAGACACGAGTTCGACGCCGCGGTGCTGGGCGTGCCGGGGGACGCGGGACTCGGCTACCTCGGCCCGCTGGCGGAGCTGGCGGGGGTGCGGGTCCCCGCTGACCCGGCGGCGGCCCAGCGGACCTTCGCTGCGGAGATGCCGGTCGCGTTCCTCTACCATGCACGCGGGCTCCAGGGGATGAATCGCAGACTGCTCGGAGTGCGCATGGATCTTCGCGGCGAGCTGCCCACCATACACGACTGGTCGGTGGCGGAGGCGGCGCGTTGAGCCACCAGGCAACCACGGTGGAAGCCTCCGCCCCGGTGCGGCTCGACTTCGCCGGCGGATGGACCGACGTTCCGCCGTTCTCGACGCGCGAGGGCGGAGTGGTGGTCGCGGCGGCGATCGGTCTCAGGACTCACGCGCGAGTCGCCTGCGGCGGAAACGATCTGCGTCTCGTTTCCGAAGACCTGGACGACGAGCTGACGCTGCCGGGGACGGCGACGCCGGTTCCCGACGGCCGCCTGGATCTGCTGAAAGCGGCGCTGCGGCTGCACCCGGTCGGTCCCTGCTCGCTCATGACGCGCTCGGAGGTGCCGCCCGGCTCGGGACTCGGGAGTTCGGGCTCGCTCGACGTGGCGCTGGTGGCCGCGCTTGCCGCCGCGCGCGGCATGCATCTCACGGCGGCGGAGATCGCGGAAGAAGGGTGCCGCCTCGAGCGGGACGAGGCGGGGATCGCCGGGGGAAAGCAGGATCAGTTCATGGCCGCGCTCGGCGGATTTCAGCAGCTCGCCTTCCGGGACCCCGACGTCACAGTCAGGCCGCTCACCGTCGAGTCGGGGGTGGCCGACGCGCTGGAGCAGAGCACGGTGCTCTGCTACACCGGCGTCTCGCGGATCTCCGGCCGGACGATCGCGCGGGTGATCGCGGCGTACGAGCGCGGCGATCCGGGCGTCGTGCGCGCGTTGCGCGGCATGCGCGAGATTGCCGAGCGGATGGCGGAGGCGCTCCCGTCGGGGGACCTCGCGCGCGTCGCTGAGCTGCTGTCCCGCAACTGGAGCTTCCAGCAGGAGCTCGACCCCGCGATGCGAACGGCGGACATGGAGCGACTCGAGGTAGCGGCGCGCGACGCCGGCGCCCTCGGCGGCAAGGCGGCGGGTTCCGGCGCCGGCGGCTGCATGTTCTTCCTGGCCCCCGGCCGCGCCGCGCCCGTCGCCGAGGCCGCTCGCCACGCCGGGGCGTCGATCCTGCCTGTCACCTGGTCACGAGACGGAGTGCGCGTGTGCTGATGCCCGAAGAGATGGAGCAGCGGCGGGAGGAGATCCTCGAGTCGGCGGACCTTCGCGGCCTCCGCGCGCGGCTGGCCGAGCGCGCGGCGCCGGTGCTCGCGCGGATGCCGGTGATTCCCGCGGAGAAGGCGCTCCTGTCCGCCGACGGTGGCGTCTGTCCCGACGACGGCACAGCGCTCCTCTTCGACCCGTGGAGTCCCGACCGGCACCGCTGCCCGCGGTGCGGCAGGGAGTGGAGCGGCGAGCGGCACCGGCGGCACTGGGCCCGGTGGCAGCATCTCTGGCTGGCGGAGCGGGCGGCGCATCTCGCGGCGCTCCATGTCTTCGGCGGGCACGAGGCCGCCGCTGCCCGCGCGACCGAGATTCTGCGCGCATACGGTAAGCGCTATCTCTCCTACCCCAACCAGGACAACGTCCTCGGCCCGTCCCGGCTCTTCTTCTCGACCTACCTCGAGTCGATCTGGATCACCGATTACATCGCCGCGGCGGTGCTGCTCCGCTCGGCCGGCGCGCTCGACGACGAGACGACGGAGCTCGTGTCGGTCGTGGCCGACGAGGCGGCCAACATCATCGGCGAATTCGACGAGGGATTCTCCAACCGCCAGACCTGGAACAACGCGGCGCTCATCGCCATCTCCGTCTGGTTCGAGGACGAGGATCTGGCGGCGCGGGCGATCGAGAGCGAGACCGGGCTCGCCACCCATCTGCTCCACGGGTTCGGCCAGGACGGCATGTGGTACGAAGGCGAGAACTACCACCTGTTCACGCTGCAGGGAATCCTCACCGGCCTCGCCT
>JBLMWC010000065.1:0-23042 GCA_050257015.1 Bacillota bacterium
TTCACCGTGCAGACCCCCGACGCCGCCCGGATCGTGAAGGCGACGTGGATCCGGCTCTCGTCGGTGACGCACGCGTTCAACCAGAACCAGCGGATGAACTACCTTCCGGTGACGGCGGGCAGCTCGTCCAGCATCATGCTGACCGCGCCGGCCAGCGCGAACCTCGCGCCTCCGGGCGATTACATGCTGTTCCTCGTGGACAGCAGCGGGGTGCCGTCGGTCGCGAAGATCATGCGCATCGGCTGATGGTCGACATCAGCATCCGCGCCGGCCAGGCCGTGATCGCACCCCGTGGCCTGAGCCGGCTCTGGACGCTGCACGGCCCGATCACGGTACCGCTCCGCGCCATCCGGAGCGTGCGCCGGGCCGCGCCGGGAATCGGGCTCGGATGGTGGAAGGGATGGCGCCTTCCCGGCACGCACCTTCCGGGGGTGATCACTGCCGGCTCGTACCTGCACGACGGCGAGTGGGAGTTCTGGGACGTGCGCGGCGCCGGCGCATCGGCGATCGAAGTCGATCTGAGCGGAACACGGTACCGGCGGCTCGTGGTGGACGTTCCCGATCCCGACGCCGCCGTCGCGCAGCTTCAGGCGGCCCGAGAGGGTCGCGGATGACGGGCCGTCTCGAGGCGATCTGGATCAAGCGCGCGCACCGGGGCCCCATGGATCCGGCACCGGCAGCCGACCTCAACGCGGGTCGAGGCATCGCCGGCAACGCCGACCAAGGCCGGAAGCGCCAGGTCACCATCATCGAGCATGAGGTCTGGCAGCGCCTGATGGACGAGCTCGGCGGCGACATCGACCCCGCGGCGCGCCGCGCGAACCTGCTGGTGAGCGGCACGAGCCTGGCCGGCACGCGGGGACGCGTGCTTCGGATCGGCGCGTGCCGCGTTCGCATCGCCGGCGAGACGCGGCCGTGCGAACGGATGGACGAGGCGCTGCCCGGACTCCGCGCCGCCATGCGACCGGCGTGGGGAGGCGGCGCCTTTGCCGAGGTGCTGGATGACGGGACGATCGCCGTCGGAGACACCGTGACGTGGGAGAGCGAATGAGGATGCCGATGCGGAGTTGCGTGCTGGCGGCGGCGATCGCCGCGCTGGCGGTTCACCCCCGCGCGACGCAGGCGCAGCATCCCGCATCATGGCTCTACGTCTGGACCGGCGACGCCGACTCCACCGACAGCGACTTCCTCGCCGTGATCGACGCGCGCCCCGGTTCCCCGACCTACGCGCGCGTCGTCTCCACCCTGCCGGTCGGCGCGCGCGGCACGCGGCCCCACCACACCGAGCACCAGCTCGAAGCCGACCGGCTCCTCTTCGCCAACGGCTTCGCCGCCGGCCGCACCTTCCGCTTCGATCTATCCCATCCCGACCGGCCCCGGCTCCTCGGCTCCTTCACCGAGCTCGGCGGGTACAGCTTCCCGCACTCTTTCGTCCGCCTGGCCAACGGCCACCTGCTGGGCACCTTCCAGGGACGCGGCCCCTCGAACATTCCGCCCGGCGGCCTGGTCGAGCTGGATCGCGGCGGGCGGCTCATCCGCGCCGGCAGCGCGCGCGCCGCCGCGTTCGACAGCGTCCAGCTCCGTCCCTACAGCCTGGCGGTGCTTCCGTCGATCGACCGCGTCGTCACCACCAGCACCGACATGGTCGAGGATTTCGGCGCGCACCTCCAGGTCTGGCGGCTCTCGGATCTGAAGCTCCTCTCGACGATGGAGCTCCCCGCCGCCGGCACCGACCAGACCCACGACCACGGCGATCACCACCTCTTCCCCGGCGAGCCACGGGTGCTGGCCGACGGCCGGACCGTCCTCCTCGCCACCTTCACCTGCGGCTTCTACCGCGTCACCGATATCGACGCTCCCGCTCCGCGGGTGGAGTTCCTGCGCTCGTTCACGGGAAAGAACTGCGCCGTGCCGGTGCTGGTCGGCTCCCGCTGGATCCAGACCGTTCCCGAGGAGCATGCGCTGGTCGCCCTGGACGTCTCCGATGCCGGCCGCCCGCGCGAGACGGGCCGGGTGGTGTTCGACTCCACCTTCCGCCCGCACTGGATGGCGTTCGATGCCGGCGGATCGCGCCTCGTCGTGAATGACGGGAAGTCGCGGATCATGCTGGTGAGCCTGGACCAGCGCACCGGTGACCTCCGGATCGACGAGGCGTTCCGCGATTCGGCCGCGGCAGGGCCCGGCGTGAGCTTCACGCGGAAGGACTGGCCCCACGGCGCCACCGGCCCGGCGGTGCCGCACGGTTCCGTCTTCTCGCGGCGGTAACACGTCCCCGGTGGCCGGCGGCGCCCGGCGCCGGGGCGATTGCCCGCCCGCGACCTGATTCGTAGCTTGGAGGCCCCACAGCCACATTGGAGGGCCCCATGCTTCGGACGATTCCCGCTCTGGCCGTCGCTGCCTCCATCCTGCTGGTGCCGTATCCGTCGGCGGCCGTGGCGCAGGCGACCACCGCCGCCAAGATCGCCAGCGCCATGACCGCAGCGCCGGAGTCGGTGGCCCGGAACGCCACCATCATCGACTGGCCCGATTCGAGCGGCAGGATCGTGACGCTCCGCCAGGGCACCAACGGCTGGACCTGTCTCCCCAGCCAGCCGAAGTCGCAGTACATCACCAACAACGCGATGTGCGCGGATCCGAACTTCCACGACATGCTGACCGCGCTGCTCGCAGGCAAGCCCCCGGTGCTCAAGGGTGTCGGCTACTCCTACATGCTCTCGAACGAGACCTGGGAGAGCAATACCGACTTCGCGTCGCTGAAGCCGACCGCCGACAACCAGTGGCACCATGTCGGGGCCCATGTCATGATTGTCTACCCGGACAAGAGCGCGCTGGCCGGCCTGCCGACCGAGCCGAGCACCACCGGGCCGTACGTGATGTGGGCCAGCACGCCCTACGCCCATGTGATGTGGCCGGTGAAATAGCCGGAGTCCGCAGCTCGCACACTTCGAGGAGGCCGATTCTGACCGCGCTTCGATCGGACGCCCCACCAGTGCCCGGTCGAGCGCGGCTCGAATCGGTGGATCTGCTCCGCGGCGTCATCATGGTCCTGATGGCGCTCGACCACACCCGCGATTTCTTCGGCATACCCGGCCAGAACCCGACCAATCTCGCCACCGCCTCGGCGGGACTCTTCCTCACGCGGTGGGTGACCCACTTCTGCGCGCCGGTCTTCTTCCTGCTGACCGGCACCGGCGCCTTCCTCTCGCTCCGACGGCGCACGCCGGCCGAGCTGTCGCGATTCCTCGCGACGCGCGGCCTCTGGCTCATCTTCGCGGAGATCGTCCTGCTCCGGTGTCTCGCGTACCAGTTCAACTTCGACTTCCGCGTCACCATGCTGCTCGTCCTCTGGGCGCTCGGCTGGGCGATGATCACCCTCGCGCTCCTGGTCCGCTTCCCGGCCTGGGTGGCGACGACATTCGGCGTCGTGCTGATCGCGGGTCACAACCTCCTCGACTCGGTGAAGTCGGCCCATCCCCTGTGGGCGATCCTTCACCAGCCTGGCTTCGTTCTCAACACGCCGGAGCACGTCGTCTTCGCGGCCTACCCGCTGATCCCCTGGATCGGCGTCACCGCGGCGGGTTACGGTCTCGGACAGATCTACCGCTGGGACGTTGCGCGGAGGCGCCGGTTCCTCCTCCGCCTCGGCCTCGCCCTCACGGCTGGATTCCTCGTAGTTCGGGGGCTCAACATCTACGGCGACGCGTCGCCCTGGGCGGGCCAGCGGTCATCGCTCTTCACGGTGCTCTCGTTTCTCAACGTCACGAAGTACCCGCCGTCGCTGTCGTTTCTGCTGATGACGCTGGGGCCGGCGCTGCTCCTGCTCTACGCCGTGGACCGCCGGGTGCCGGGAGTCCTCCGGCCCGCCATAGTCATCGGCAAGGTACCGATGTTCTATTACATGCTCCACTTCGCGCTGATCCATGTGCTCGCGGTCATCACCTGCTGGGTGGGCTGGGGATCTCCGCACTGGATGTTCGAGTCGCCGGACCTGGGGCACTATCCCTTCACGCCGCCCCCAGGGTGGGGCTGGCAGCTCCCGGTGGTGTATCTGGCATGGGCGCTGGTCGTCCTTCTGATGTACCCGCTCTGCCGGTGGTTCGCCGGAGTGAAGGCGCGGCGGACCGACGCATGGCTCAGCTATCTCTGATGCAGTATTCTTCGATGCAGCGTGAAACCCGGATCAGGTGTGGTCGTAGGGCGCAGTCAGCATGTGCAAGGCCGAGGTCGGGCAGGAGGAGACAGATGAAGGAGACGCAGGTGCCCGCCGAGCTCACCGTCATATGCGACGGGGCGGAGTACATCATCTCGCGGCGCGATGAGACGGCGCTCGGGCCGGTATGGATGGTCCAGGTGAAGGGTCAGTATATCGGCAGCTTTGACGTGATCGAGGGCGAGACCGAGGCGGAGGTGCGGGCCGCCGCCTGCGGCGCGATCCGGAACGGCTCGACTTCGTTCTTCGAAGTTCCCCGCATCCCTTCGGCGGGCGGGAAGGACGACCGCGAGTAAGCCGCGGCGGTGAGAGTCGTCCTATTCGGTGCCACGGGGATGGTCGGCGCCGGCGTGCTCATCGAGTGTCTGGCCGATCCGCAGGTGAGCTCCGTCCTCGCCGTGGTCCGCGCACCCACCGGGCGGTCGCATCCGAAGCTCCGCGAAGCGATCCACACCGACTTCCTCGACTACACCGCGCTCGCTCCCGACTTCGCCGCATGCGATGCCTGCTTCTTCTGCCTCGGCGTCTCCTCCGCGGGGATGAGCGAGGCCCGCTACTCGAGCCTCACCTACGACCTCACGCTCGCCGCCGCGAAGGCCCTCGCGGCCGCGAACCCCGATGCCGTCTTCTGCTACGTCTCTGGCCTCGGCACCGACAGCACGGAGCGCGGCCGCAGCATGTGGGCGCGCGTGAAGGGCCGAACCGAGAACGCGCTCCTCGCGCTGCCGTTCCGCGCGGCGTACATGTTCCGCCCGGCCTTCATCCAGCCCAGGCACGGGGTGCGATCGAGAACGCCGGCGTATCGCGCGTTCTACACCGTGGCCGCACCCCTCTATCCGCTGCTGCGGTTCCTGATGCCGCGATACTGGACCACGACGGAGAACCTCGCGCGCGCCATGGTCCGGGTGGCGAGCGGCGGATACGCGAAGCGGATCCTCTACTCGAACGACATCAACGCGGTCGCCGCGCCGAGGGCGACGTGACACGGGCGGCGCGCACGGTCGCATTCGCCGCAGCGGCCGTCGTGGCGGCCGCGTGTCACCCCAACACCGCGGCCGACCCCGGCCTCATCGCTTCGGCTCTTGCCCGGCCCGGCGTGGAGTGGTTGCAGCACGATGTGGAGCACTTCCGCCTCTACGCCGTGGAGGGATCGTACGCCGCGGCACACCTCCCCGCCCTCGGCGCCGCGGCGGAGCTGGCGCGGAGCCACGACCTCGAGCTGCTGGGAGACCCGACGTATCCCCGGCGGGTGACGCTCCTGTTCGTCCCGACACGGGAGGCGATGCGAAGCTTCGTGGGATGGCCGGCCGGCGGCTGGGGAGTTGCAGCGGAGAACGGCGCCTTCTTCGTCGCGTCCGACTCGCTCTCCCCCGCCCTGCGGCACGAGCTGATGCACGTCTTCAGCTGGAACCGGTGGGGGACGCCGTTCGGCGGACCTGACGGCGGTCAGTGGATCAGCGAGGGCCTCGCGACCTATGCCGTCGGCGGCTGTCAGGACATCGGGGTGCACACGCTGGCCGCGACGTACGCCGGAACCGGCCAGCTGCTGCCGTGGGCCGAGCTGGCCACCCGGTTCGACGTGCGCACCCTCGCGTCGTACGCGCAGGCGGGCAGCATCGTCGCCTTCGTGCGCGAGCGGTTCGGGGACGCCGGACTCCGGCGGCTGTGGCGGGACGGGCTCCCCGGGCTCGAGGCCGCCGCGGGAATGCCGGTGGATCGGCTGGAGCAGTTGTGGCGGACGATGCTCGCCGCGGCGCCGCCCACCGCAAGGCCCGAGGACGGGAGGTCGCTGGCAGCGCGCGTCCGGCGGCAGGGGTGTGAGCGGACCTGAACCCTAGCGGCGATACCTCGCCATCGCCGACCCGACGATCTTGCCGATCAGGTCCACGTACTCGATTCCGGCGGCGCTCGCCGCCATCGCAAACTCGCTCGACTTCTCCAGGTAGCAGCTCGCGTTGACCTCGAGGACGTAGATCTCGCCGGTATCGGTCAGCCGGAGATCGACGCGGCCGTAGTCCCGGACCCGAAGCGCGCGGTAGGCGGCGACCGAGACCTTCTGCAGCTTGGCCCTGAGCTCGTCGGGGATGTCGGCGAGCACCGACTTGGTTCCCTTGTACTCCGCGCTCCGCTCCATCCACTTCGCGCGGCTGCCGAGCACCTTGGGGACGTCGGGCGGAAAGCCGGTGAAGTCCACCTCGATCGGCGGCAGGGCCAGCGGCATCCCGTTTCCCAGCACCCCCACATAGAACTCGCGGCCCTCGATGTACTCCTCGGCGAGAGCCGCGTCATCGAGATCCTTGTGGATCGCGGCGACCCGCTTCATGAGGGTGCCGGCGTCCTGGACCAGCGAATCGCCGCCAATGCCGATCGACGAATCGGCGCGGAGCGGCTTGACGAAGAGCGGCATCCGCAGGTTGCCGCCGGTCTCGAAGTCCGACGCCGTCCTCGAGAAGACGGCGAAGCGCGGGTACAGGATCCCCTCGTACTCGAGGAGCTTCTTGCTGAGTCCCTTGTCCTGGCTCAGGTAGAGCTCGCCGGGGCCGCTGCCGGTGTAGCGCACGTTCTGCGTCTCGAGCAGCGCGGCCACCAGCATGTCGCCCGAGACGTTGTCACCGAACATCTCCGCCAGGTTGAAGACGAGCTCGGGCTTTCGCCGCGAGAGTCCGGCGATGAAGCGACGCACGTCGGTGTGCACGCCGAGGACGGAGACGCGGTGGCCCAGCCGGCGGAGCGCCCGCGCAACCTGGGGAACGACTTCGTCGAACTCGCTCGCCTTGGCGTTCTCGCGGTCGGCGTGAGTGAGGACCGTGATCCTCATCGGGGCACCGTCACCAGTTCGGGGAAGACCGGCGGGACTACTCATATATGGAGGGATTCACCGCGGACAGCAATCGGGAACGGCTGGCGCGGAGGCTACAATCCCATCCCCCAGCGCGCGAGCGAGACGGGAAGACCGCCGTAGGTGAGCAGCTCGGCATGAAACTCCGCGGCCCGGTATTCCGAGCCGGCACGCTCGCGGTACGAGTCCCGGAGCCGCAGAATCTCCCTCCGCCCGACGGCGTACGACATGTTGTACGTCGGCATCGCGCAGTAGCGGCGCACTTCGGCCTCCGCGTTCCGGCGCTCCATCGGCAGCCGGCCGGCGAGCTCGTCCACCGCCTCGAGCGGCGTCATGCCCCGTGTGTGGAGGCCGACGTCCAGTGTGATCCGCACCGCACGCCAGAAGAGGTTGACGAGATGGAAGAGCCGCGCCTCAGGCGAGGAGAAGAAGCCGGTCTCCGCCATCAGCGACTCGCAGTAGAGCGCCCAGCCCTCGACGGTGAGCGGCGTCCAGAGATGCTGTCGCGCCTCCGACTCCAGCGCATAGGCAGTGAGGAGCTGGAGATGGTGGCCCGGATACGCCTCGTGCACCGCGGTCGAGGGGATCTCGAATCGGCAGTGACCCTTGAGCATCCGCTCGCGCGTATCCGCCGGCAGCGCGGGCGACGGAACGGTCACGTAGAAGCGTCCCGTCCGATCGGCCATCTCGATCGGCGGCGGGTTGTATGCGGCGAACGGCACGAGCGTGGTGAGGAACGGCGGCGTGGGCACGACCTCGACCGGCCCTTCCGGCACCTGCATCAGCCCGGCGTCGCCGATGAATCGCGCCGCGCGCGCGACCTCGTCGCGGTAGAAGCCGAGGAGCTCCGACTCGGGGATCCGGCCCTGCTCGCGGAGGCGCTGGGCGACGTCCCGCCAGTGCCGGCCCGGCTCGATCTTCGCCGCGAGCGCGATGAGCTCCGCCTCGACGTTCTCCTGAAGGTGAAGCCCGTAGCGCCAGATCTCCGGCGCGCCGCCGGAGAGCGCGTGCTCGTGATGCAGCCGCCGCTCGAACTGCTCCTCGCCGGCGGCGAAGGCGAGCGGGTCCTCGGCCGGCCGGATGTCGGTGTTGAGCGCGGCGCCGAACCCCTTGAGCGCCTGGAGCACCGTGCCCGCCGCCTCGTTCAGCTCGGCCGCGAGGCCCGGCACCGCCTGGCCGAACGCCGCCGCGACCTGCACGACGAGCTCGCCGCCGCCGCCGAGCGATCCGAGCGCGGTGTCGACGAAGACCGAGGGCGGCTCGCGCAGGGTGGCGCGTGCCGAGTCGAGGAACGGCGGCGCGCCCTTCAGCCGCTCGAGCGCGGCAGGCGCGCTCGCGGCCAGGTCCCCGCCCGGCCGGGCCAGCAGCGAGTACAGCGCCTGGAAGAGATGGGTGAGCCAGAATCCCGGGTTCCGCTCGTGCGGTCGCTCGTGCTCGAAGCGGAAGAGGGCGACCCGGATGTCGTCGAGCAGCGCCGTCCGGTCGATCTCTTCCTGGAGATCGCCGACCTCGAGCTCCTCGGCCGCGCCGGCGAGGGCGCGGTACGCGGCGAGGTGCTCGCGCATCGACTCGCCGTCGAACCGGCCGAGCCGGGCGTCGTAGTCGGTGGCGCCGGCGCCGCTCGCCTCCGCCGGGTCGAGATGCCGGCGGGCGTCAACGTACGAGCGGCAGAGCTCGTTGACTGCGCTCACCGAGTGGTCACTTCGGCGTCGTCCCCCAGCGTCACGCTGCCCCTCAACCCTGTGACGGTGACGCGGTTCCCCAGCAGCGAGTGGTCGAGCGTCGCGTCGGTGATCCTGCTGTCCCGCCCCGCGATCACGTGGGTCAGGGTGCTCCCGCTCACCCGGGTCCCCGACTCCAGCGTGACGTTGGGGCCGATGGTGCTCCGCTCGATGGTGACGCCGTCCTCGATCAGCACCGGGTCGTGGATCGTGACGCCGGGAAACTCGCAGCGCCGCCCCGCCCCCTGCCGGAGCAGGATCTCGTTCGTCTCGAGCAGGGTGTCGAGCTTGCCGCAGTCGTACCAGCCGCCGACCTCGGCGGTGAGGATCTTCCGTCCGTGCTCGATCATCCACTGGAAGGCGTCGGTGAGGTAGTACTCCCCCTTGTTGGCCGGCGCCGCCAGCGTCGCGTCGATCCCCTTCCAGAGCGACTCCACGTCGCGGATGTAGTAGAGCCCGATGTTGGCCAGCTTCGAGATCGGGGTGGACGGCTTCTCCACGATCCTGGTCATGTAGCCGTCCTTGTCGGTGACGACGACGCCGAAGCGCTGGTAGTCCTCGACCTCCCGGGCCCAGATGATCCCGTCGGCGTCCACCCGGTTGATCAGCGTCAGGTCGGCCTCGAAGACGGTATCGACGAAGATGATCAGCACCGGACCGTGCACGAACGGCCGCGCGAGATTGATGGCGCCCGCGGTGCCGTCCTGCACCTTCTGCTCGATGAAGCGCGACGGAATCGGATAGCGGCTCCGCGCGTAGGCCTCGACCTGCTCCTTGAGATGGCCGGTGATGAAGATGAGCTCTTCGATGTTCAGACCCTCGAGCCGGTCCATCACCCAGTCCATCACCGGCCGGCCGGCGACCTTGAGCAGCGGCTTGGGGGTGAGATGGGTGTGCGGCCGGAGCCGCGTGCCCTTCCCCGCGAGCGGGATGATGACCTGCATCTCAGCCTCTCCCGTAGCGGTCTTCGAGCCGCACCAGGTCGTCGAGGTGATTGGTGGAGGCCTCCAGCACGTCACTGTCCACCACGGCCTCGATCTGGTGCACGAGCGTCGGCGGAATGTGCGCGCTCTCGCCGGCCCGGAACGGGCGCGCCACGAGACGGTCGCCCTCCTTGACCCGCAGGATCAGCTCGCCGGACAGGACGTGCATCGTCTCGTCCTTCAGGTTGTGGTACTGCAGACTCAGGACATGACCAGCCTTCACGTGCAGCACCTTGCCGACGTAGGCATCGGTGCGTGCCCATATGAGCTCATGGCCCCACGGCTTCTCAACCTTGTACGGCACTTCAGGCATCAACCCTCCAGAGCGGTCAGAACGAATGAGGACGGCGACGTCACGCACGCGCGCACACAGATCCCGCAGCCGACACACCCTTCCTGCCGGATCACCGGGTGACCGGTCTCGTCGATGGCCAGCGCGGCGGGCCCGACCGGGCACGCGTCGGCGCATGCCGTGCATGCGGTCCCCCTGAACGTGATGCAGCGCTCGGCGATCAGCTCGAGACGCCCCAGACGATAACCCTGCCACCCGTGCTCCGGCACCGACAGCGCGTCAGTCGGACACGCGGCGGCGCAGGGCATGTCGACGCAGACCACGCACGGCTGCACCGCGGGATCGAGGTACGGCGTGCCGGCCGCGAGGCCGCCTTCCGGCCGGACGGTCATGATCGCGCTCGCGGGGCAGACCTCGGCGCACACGCCGCACCGGGTACAGGCCGCGAGGAAGCCCATCTCGGGGAGCGCGCCGGGCGGCCGGAAATAATGGCGCGGCGCGAAGCGTTCCTCCGTGCGCTCCACCACGCGGCCGATCCAGCGGTCGATCGCCGACCGGAAGAGCTGGCGGCGCTCACCCCCGGATCCGTCCACGCGGTCTATCATCGGCCCGCCCGCCTCAGAACGGCGGCTGGAAGCTGAAGGTCCAGCGCCAGGCCACGTGCTTGCGCGGCGACAGGTCGTGCGCGAGGTACGCGAACCCGACGTACAGCGGCATGTCGAACCTGGTCACGAACTGCGTCGTGCCGATCCGGTGGGCGGCCCGGATCCCGACCCCGGCGTCCCCGGCGAACCGGTGGCCGAGGCTGGCTGGTGCGTTCGAGAAGGCGCCGTCGGCCAGCGCGAAGTCGCCGAAGGCGGCGATGCCCACCTGCCGGAAGAGACCGGCGCGCGGACGGGAGACTACGATCCGCTCGAGGTCGACGTTGAACGCCACCGCGCTCAGCGCCGTGGTCGTGGGATCGTACCCGCGCAGGTCGCCGCCGCCCGGGAGGTGGTAATACACATCGTCCTGGCGGAAGAGCGAGCCGCGCGAGCGGGTGAACGGATTGTGGATCTCCTCGTACGGATCGGCGCCCGCAAGATAGATCCGCCGCTGGCGCACCACGGTGTCCTTCGCCAGCGCCGCCCCGGCGTAAAGCCGCAGGCCGACGTTGAGCGAGCGGCCGAAGGTGCGGCGCGCCGTCGCCTCGAAGGTCCCCCGGAAATAGCCCTGCACGTCGTAGCGGAACTCGGTCTGCGCGCCGGGGCCCGGATTGGCATAGGAGAAGCCACCTCCCAGCGAGGTGCGCGCGGCGAGCGTCCAGCGGCCGGTGCGGCCGGTTACGCCGGTGTGCAGCTCGCCCTCGACGGTGCCGGCGTTGTCCCACGCGCGCGGATCGAGGAAGGCGTACTTCTGGGTACTCACCCACATGATCGAGGCGCCGTCGGTCCGGACCGGCCCGAAGGTGAGATGCTCGCGCGTGGTACGGTCCACGCCGAGCCGCGCGCCGAGCCGACCCTCGACCCGGAAGACGTCGAGCGTCTGCGACATCCCGGGCGAGCGGAGCCAGACCGGGTTCCGGAGCCGAAGATCGAAGTCGGGGTACTTCCGATCGGTGATGCCGCCGGGGTTGGCCAGCCCCGTGCTCGCGGAGACGAGGAGCCGGTTCTGCTCGAAGCGCCCCAGGTAGTCCTCCCGCGCGCGCAGGCCGAAGGTGAGGCCGCCGACATCGTTGTACCAGACCGCCGGCGCCACGCCCAGGGTCGCGCGGTCGCGGCGGACGCGTCCCCTGAAGTACGTGTCGACGTACGGTTCCGGCGTCGGGCCGGGGCCGAAGACGAGCGCCAGCGGCCGGAAGCCGAGGGGCCGCGCGTTGTTGAGCATGTTCCAGTCGTGGGTGTGCACCCGCGGATCGAGCACGATGGCATCCGGCTTCCTTGCCGTGCGGAGCTCGACCCATTCCCGCTCGGCGAGGCCCACGGAGCGGACGACGGCGGTGTCGACGCCCGAGATCGCAGCGACCTCCACCGGAATCCGGCCCGGCGCGTGGCGGAGCACCTCGACCCGGGTGCGCCACTGCCCGTCGGGGAGACGGTCGCGCTCGACCCGGCCGACGCCGTAGTCGTACAGCACGACCTCGTGGAGGAACTGTCCGAAGAACGTCGAGAGGTCGCGGTGCGACACCTCCTCGGCCACCGCCCGGAAGGCGGCTTCGTCGACGTGCTTGAGCTTCCACCGGTCGTAGAAGGTGCGGAGGATGCGGCGCATCGTCTCGTCACCGACGATGTAGCGAAGCTGCTGGAAGAAGAGCTCGCCTCGCGAGTAGATCGAGATGTTGTAGCTGACGAAGTCGCGGTAGTCCTCGCTCACGAGACTGGTCGGCTCCGACATCCCGTCGAGGTCGAGCCCCAGGATCCCCGATTCGGTGCCCTGGTAGCCCCCGCTCCGGCCCATCGTCTCGGCGAACCAGGTGGACTGGAAGCTGGTGAACCCCTCGTCGAGGAACCCTTCCCGCCACTCGTTGTTGGCGAGGATCCCCATCGTATAGTTGTGGCCCAGCTCGTGGACGATGAGCCCCTGATCGGCCGAGCCGTCGTGGATCATCATGGGGAACTCGGTGCCGCCGCCCTCGATCCGGTGCACGTTCGTGATCTGGGGCCAGGCGAACTTGCCGTAGAGCTGGTCGAGCCACGCGAGCGCCGTCTCGGTGCGCTTCACGGCGACGCCGCCGCCCCAGCTCTTCTCGTCGCCCGGCTGGTAGAGCACGTGTACGGCGACGTCGTTGAAGCGGCCACCTTCGTACCGATAGTCGGGATTGAGCGACATCGCGAAGTGGTGCACGTCGCGCGCATACCAGACGATCGTCTTCCGGCCCGCCGTGCTCGAGGTGCAGCCCGCGCCCAGCTGCTCGGCGGTCACGCCGTAGTAGTCGCGCTGGTACTCGACCGGGCGCGACGGGTCGCGATTGGCCTTCTCCCAGCCGGGATCGCCGCAGAGGGGCACACCGGTGGACCCCACGACCTGATCCTCAGGTACGTCGAGCGAGACGAGGAAGGAGCCGAACTCGCCGTAGAACTCGCCGCCGGGATAGACCGGATGCTCCTCCCATCCATAGCGGTCGTAGACTACCACCTTGGGATACCACTGGGCGAAGTCGAACCGCCGGCCCCGGCGTCCCTGCCGGCGCGGCGTGGTGGAGGGGCGGGCGTCCCAGCTCATGTCGATCGTCATCGAATCGCCGGGCGCGAGCGCCCGGGGCAGCTCGAAGCGGGCGATGGTGCTGTCCGGCGCGAACGGATAGGTCGCGGTGACCGCCTGCCCCATGATCCGCACGTCGCTCACGTGGTTGAAGGCGAAGTCGGGATCCTTCAGGTCGTTGAAGCGGCGGTTCCCTTCGACCGAATCGGCGTCCGCCCAGCGGGAGCCGGGGCGGAATGCGTTGAGATAGAGATGGAGTGAAAAGGTGCTGAGGGTATCGGGCGAGTGGTTGACGTAGACGATCGCCTCCCGTCCGCTCAGGACCCCGCGTGGCTCGTCGAGACTCGCGTCGATGCGATAGGCGACCTGCTGCTGCCAGTACGGGGTGCGCGGGTCCGTGCTGCCGGTGGGCTCCTGCACGGCCAGCGCGAGAAGTGCGAGAGGCAGAAACATGGGCTCGGAGATCTGAAGTTTGGCCAGCGGTCGGCGAGCGGGACGCTCGAAACATACCGGCTCCCCCCGGATTCGGCACCAGCGTCGGAGCTCGCCGGTCCCTACGGCGCGCAGTCCGAAAAGATTTGCGCCCGCCCCCGAACGGGGAGCGGGCGCATGTCAGGCCGGGGTGCCCGGGTCGGTCAGCGCGCCAGGAGCTGGCGGCGGAGCCTGGTCATCCGCCGGCGTACCGAGCCGTCGTACACACGCTCACCCACGCGCACGACGGTGCCGCCCAGGATCGACGGGTCGGCGGCGAAGGTTGCGATGACATCCTTGCCGAGCGCCTCACTGAGCGCCTGCGTGATGCTGCGCTCGAGCTCGGGCGTCGGAGTCCGCGCCAGCGTGACGCCGGCCCGGATCCGGTTGTGCTTGATGTCCACCAGGCCGGCGTACTCCGCCGCGATTTCCCGGAGCAGCCCCTGCCGCCCGCGCTGCACCACCGCCTGGAGGAAAAGCACGAACTCGCGCGGCGCCGACTTCAGCGCGTCGCTCAGGAGCCGCGACTTGGCGGCCTTCGGCACGCGGGGCGACATCAGCACCGCCTGCACCTCCGGCGCGTTCGCGATGGCGGCCGCGACGGCGTCCATGAGATCGGCGTACTCCGCGGTCCGCCCACTGTTCTCGCCGAGGTCGAAGAGCGTCTCCGCGTAGTTCAGGGCGATCGTCGCCGCGCTCAATGCTGGGGCTCCAGCGTCGTCAGATAGTTCATGACGAGCGCGCGATCGGCATCGCTCTCCAGGCGCTGGCCGATCAGCCGACTGGCGGCCGCGAGCGAGAGGTCCACCGCCTCGCGCCGGAGCTCCTGCACGGCGCGATCCCGCTCCGCGCCGATTTCCCGGCGGGCGCGGTCGAGCAGCTCCTCCTGCTCGTGCCGCGTCTTCTCGAGCGCGACGGCCCGCTCGTTCTCCGCCATCCCCTTCGCCTCGACGATCAGCGCGTGGGCCGACGTCCGCGCCTCCGCCAGGAGCTGCTTGTGCTCCTCCAGCAGCCGGGCCGACTCGGCACGGTTCCGCTCGGCGGCGGCGATCTGCTCCTCGAGCGCCTTCTCCCGGTCCCGCACGGCGCCGAGCACCACGGGCCAGGCGAACTTCTTCAGCACCAGCAGCAGGATGCCGAAGATCACCAGCGTCCAGATCATGAGCCCGCCGTTGACCACCAGCGGACCGGTGGCGGCGCCCCCCTCTTCGGCGAAGACCGGCGCGGCGACCAGCACCGATGCGCCCGCGGCCAGCGACATCACTTTCCTCATTCGAACCTCAGTAGCGGAGCAGGAAGCCGGCCCGCCGCGATCGCGGCGGGTCGGCCACGCTGCCGTGACTAGAAGCTGACCTTGCCCTGCATGAGCAGTGCGATGACGGCGACGAAGAGCGCGACGCCCTCGATCAGCGCGGCCGAGATGATCATGGCCGTCTGAATCCGGGCGCTGTTCTCCGGCTGCCGCGCCATTCCCTGGGTCGCGTCGCCGCCGATGCGGCCGATGCCGATCCCGGCGCCGAGGACCGCCAGGCCGCCGGCGAGGCCGGCGCCGATCAGTCCGTAACCCTTGCCCGCCGTCTCCGTCGTGGCCTGCAGAAGCGCAAGCATGTCCAGCATGTGATGCTCCAGTAGCTCTGGGGAGATGTGAGTACCGCTGCGCCGCCGCACGTGGGCCGATTCTCCCGGACCGGCCCCGCCTCGGTACCCGCCTGGCGGTCGCGGTGCGACCAGCGGGATTCGTCCTCCATCCGGAGGAGTACCATCCGGCTGCCGCGCGAGCGCCCGCGGCGGCCGGCCCTGCAATCGCTGAGTGCCTCGGCTAGTGCTCCTGCCGCATGAGCCCGATGAACACCGCCGTCAGCAGCGTGAACACGAATGCCTGCAGGAAGGCGACGAAGATCTCGAGCAGCATGATGCCCGTCGCCATCACCGACGACGCCGCTCCCACCGCGTAGCTGTGGAAGGTGAAGGTGAGCCCGATCAGCGCCAGCACCAGCGCGTGGCCCGCCGTCATGTTGGCGAAGAGACGCACCGCCAGCGCGAACGGCTTGGCCAGCTTCCCGATGATCTCGATCGGCGTCATGATGAGCAGGATGAACGGCTTCATCACCGTCGGGAGCCCCGGCGGGAGGAAGAAGATCGTCCCCAGGTAGCCCTTGAAGCCGAGGGTGCGCATCCCCGAGATCTCGATGACGATGAAGGAGAGGAGCGCGAGCGCGCCGGTCACCGCGATGTTGCCGGTGGCGGTCGCCCCCCAGGGCACCAGGCCCAGGAGGTTGCAGACCAGGATGAAGAAGAAGACGGTCAGCAGGTAGGGGACGTACCCTTCGCCGTGGTGGCCGACGTTGGGCAGGATCACCTCCTGCCGGATGTAGAGCGCCGTCGCCTCCATCGCCCCGGGGAAGCCCTTGGGCGGCCGGCCCTGCGCGTGCGCCTTCGCGATCGAGCGCGCGCTCAGGATGAAGGTCAGCCCCACGATGATCGCCGCGAGAATCAGGTAGACGGTGTGCTTGGTGAGCGAGAAGTCGATGAGCACGCCGCCGATCGCGACCGGCCGCCACTGCGGCAGCTGCACCTCGCAGGCGAGCCGGCGGCTGAAGCAGGGGACCTCGACGTAGTGCGCGTTGGCGAGGTGGCCCATGATGTCCACCTCGCGCTCGCTCTGCACGTGCTCGCCCTGGGCGGCCTTGAACGCCTGCCGCTCGACGTGCGGCGCCTCCTGCGCGCGCACGCCGCCCGCGAGCGCGAGCAGCATCGCCGCCAGCGCCGTCCCCCGCATCATACGATTCATCGAGTCTCGACCCGCGAGTGTTGCACCATGAGCACGACGCCCTCCAGCAGCACGAACACCATCAGCAGGAGGGCGAGCGGAATCAGCAATCCGTCGGCGCGAAGGCCGAGCGCCGGCACCAGCGCCAGCCCGGCCAGCGCCACGAGCCCGAGCCGCGCCAGCATCCCCACCACCCACACCGCCGGCATGCGGCTCGTCCCCACCGATTCGACGAGCCACCACCCCAGCGGGACCTGGACCACCAGCGCCAGCAGGAGAGCGATCCGGGCTTCCCGTCTCACCGGCGCCGGCAGGAGTACTGTCAGGGCCGCCGCGAGCAGCGCCACCAGCAGGAGGCCGAGCGCGTAGCGCCGGCCGGCAGTCATTGCCGGTCGCCCCGGTTGAGCGAGCGGATCAGGCTCCACATCGTCCCGCCGAACCCGAGGAACGCCCCGAGGATGGTGAACAACCCGCCGGTGCCGGCTTTCCGGTCCAGCCACTGACCGAGAAAGACGAACACCAGGATGCTGGCGGCCAGCTGCACCCCCAGTCCCGCGTACCGCATCGGCGACGGGCCTTTGCCCGGTTCGGGGGTGTCCGACACGGCGCAAAAGTACCGGCTTGTGAAATATTTCGCAAGCGATGTGGAGGGCCCGTTCGCCCCCGTCGCCGATTACGTTTCGTGCAACTTCGATCGTGCCTTCCGCGTACGCGTCGGAAGTCCCCGTCCTCCAGGAAATGATGACCGCGACCCACTCCCCCGCCTCCCGTGACGACGTTCAGCAGCTGGGCCAGCTCGTCTCCGCCATCGGCCATCTGAAGACGCAGGTCGCCCGCCGGATCGTGGGCCAGGAGGACGTGGTGGACGGGATCCTCACCGCGGTGCTCTCCGGCGGCCATGCCCTCCTGATCGGTGTCCCGGGCCTCGCCAAGACGCTCATGGTGCAGACCGTCTCCGAGGCGCTCAACCTGTCGTTCAACCGGGTCCAGTTCACCCCCGACCTCATGCCCAGCGACATCACGGGCACCGATATCATCGAGGAGGACCTGACGACGGGCCGCCGCGCCTTCCGCTTCGTGCAGGGACCGCTCTTCGCCAACGTGGTGCTGGCCGACGAGATCAACCGGACGCCGCCCAAGACCCAGGCCGCCCTCCTGCAGGCGATGCAGGAGCATCAGGTGACGGCCGGCGGGTCCACCTATCAGCTGCCCGACCCGTTCTTCGTGCTGGCCACCCAGAATCCGATCGAGCAGGAAGGCACCTACCCGCTCCCCGAAGCCCAGCTCGACCGCTTCATGCTGGAGCTCCGCGTGGCGTACCCGAGCCGGGCGGAGGAGGAGGCGATCGTCGAGCAGACGACGGGAAGTCTCCGCGGAACCGTCGAGCCGGTGCTCGACGCCGCGAGCCTCCTCGCCATGCAGGCGCTGGTGCGCCGGATTCCCGTCTCGCGCGGCCTCATCCGATCGGCCGTCACGCTGGCGAGGCTCACCCGCCCGGGCGATGCCGAGGCGCCCGCGATGGTACGGGAGTACGTGGACTGGGGAGCGGGGCCGCGTGCGTCGCAGTATCTGGTGCTCGGCGCCAAGGCGCGCGCCGCGCTCGCGGGGCGGCCGATGGCCGACCTCGACGATGTCCGGAGCGTGGCCCCCGCGGTGCTCCGCCACCGGGTGGTGACCAACTTCGCGGCGGAGGCCGCCGACCGGACGAGCGAGGACATCGTGCGCGAGCTGGTCGGCAGCAAGGCCTGGCTCGCGGCGTAGAGGCCGGAATGCAGAGCGCCCCGCGGACGATGTCCGCGGGGCGCTCTTTCGTTTTCGGGAGGGGATGCGACTACAGCGTCATGAGCGCGCTGGCCGGAGCGAGGAGCTGATTGATGACCTGGAACGCGTTGCCCACGACCTCGGTGATGCGCTCGAGCGCCACGCGCTCGTCGTCGGTCAGCGGCTCGCCGGTGCTGCCGGTGACGGTCGGGTCGAAGCTGCCCGTAACGGTGACGGTGGCGAACGCCGCGCCGTTCACCTTGACCGCGAGGGTGCCGCCGCTACTGGTGAAGTCGCCGTTCATCTCGACTTTCCCGTGCGGCCCCTGCATCAGCAGGCTCAGGTCGCCGGTGGCGCCGGCCGTCGCGAAGCCGTCGGCGTGGAGCGTGAACTCGAGCGTGACGTCGCGGGTCGGCACCTGCACGCTGTAGTCGAGCGTGATGTTGCCCGTGGTGCCGTCGAAGGTGATGCTGGTCTTGAGATCGAAGTCGGCGCGGTCGGTGAGGTCGGAGATGAACCCCAGGACGCGAATCGTACCCCCGCTCGTGCTGCCGCTCGCGGTGACGCGGTAGTCGATGAAGGTCGTCGTGCCCGAGACCGCGGTCACGCGGACATCGACGCTGCTGGTCCCGCTATGGTCGATCACGTCCACGTAGCCGGTCTCGCTCAGCGGCTGCACCGGCTGGTGGGTCAGCGGATCCACCGCGTAGAGGACGAATCGGACGCCGTCCGACGGCGCGCCGGTCCGATCGGAGACGACCCAGTGCCCGTCGGTGGTGCTGTAGACGTAGGTCTTGCCGAGGGCGGTGGCGGGGATGCTGCCCGACGACGCGCTGAAGCTTCCGGCCGCGCTGCCGGGGAGCAGCGTCGAGAGCTTGCGTGCGACGGACGCAGCATCGCCGAGCGGGCCCCGGGCCGCGCCCGCCCCATCCTGCACCGCTGCGATCGACGCGGAGACCGCCCCGCTGGTGACGGCATTGATGTCGGTGCTGGCGGCGCTGAAGCTGTTGAACGACCCGGTGGCGAACATCCCCTGCACCGTGGAGACGTCGGCGGTGGTGCCCGCCGGGTCGAACGGGCCGCTGGGACCGTTCTCGCCGCAGCCGGCCAGGACGCCGGTCACGGCCACAGCTGCAAGGAATCGCACGGCGGGGCGTCGGAGCATTCGCATATTTCCCGTTCCGGGTTGTGGGATCGGTCGCTCCCGGCAGAGAGTGCCGGGCCACGGTCCATCAGCCAACCTGTTGAATCAGCATGACTTGGGGGACACGCCCCGACCCGCCTGGGCCGTCCCGCCACTCCGCTCGAAGCAACGGCTGTGCCCTCACGGGGTGCCTCGGCGGGTGGTATATTCGGAATCGCACTGAACAGGCGGTGGCATGGTAGCGATCCTGATGGAGGGTGTGCTGTTCGTCGCGGTCATCGCGGCGATGGCCGCTCTCCTTTTTTATGCGACGGTGACCTTCACGCCGCTGGGGGCCCGGCTCCGCGGGACGCGGAACCGGAAGCGGCTCGAGCGGGAGCTTGC
This sequence comes from Bacillota bacterium, assembly GCA_050257015.1. GTDB lineage: Bacteria > Gemmatimonadota > Gemmatimonadetes > Gemmatimonadales > GWC2-71-9 > JAICUF01. The sequence continues at coordinate 19,756 of JBLMWC010000065.1, forward strand.
ACTGACCTGCCCCTTGCACGGGGCGCAGCGGGAGGAGGACATGGTGCGCCTGCCGTCCGGCGATCTCCTCTGTCCCGTCTGCTACAAGGAGGCGATCCATGACTAGCGCCATCGGCGGGCGGCTCGGCAGTCTCGGCGGGGGACGCGGCTATCGGTTCGGCCGGCTGGGGCTCATCATCGTCGGCGCGCTGCTGCTGATCCTGCTGCTCTCGTCGTCGGTGACCTACGTGAACCCCGGCTACGTCGGGATCGTCATCCACCGCGCCGGCGGCGGGGTGGACCGCCAGCCGCTCGGCCCCGGCCTCCACGGGCGGAATCCGCTGACGACGGGCATCGTCGAGTACCCGGTCTTCATGCAGACGCTGCTGCTCACGCGGTCCTCGACCGAGGGCTCGGTGCGCAACGACGAGATCAACGTGAACTCGGTCGAGGGCCAGCCGCTGTCACTCGACGTCTCGATGTCGTTCGAGTTGAATCCGGCATCGGTGCCGAAGCTGTACGAGACCTTCCGCACCGACATCGCCACGATTCAGCACGGCTACGTGAAGCAGGCGGTACGGCAGGCGTTGCAGGAGGTGGTGGGCCACGAAGCGATCGCCGACATCATCGGACCGAAGAAGGCGGAGGTGGTGGCGCGGGCGCAGCGGAGCCTCGAGCAGCATCTGGCCCCGTACGGGATCGAGGTGAAGCAGTTCACGCTGAACGAGCTGCGCGCGCCCGACGCGGTGATGCAGGCGATCAACCAGAAGAACGTGATGCAGCAGCAGGCGCTGACGGCGCAGAACGAGCTGCAGAAGAATCAGTTCCAGGCGCAGGGCGATTCGATCAAGGCGGCGGGCCGGGCCAAGGCGATCACCGCCGAAGCGGAGGCGCAGGCAAAGGCGAACCATCTGCTGGCGGAGAGCATCACGCCGACGCTGGTGCAGTACGAGATGGCGAAGCGCTGGAACGGCCAGATGCCGCAGGTGACCGGCAGCGCGATGCCGATGATCCAGCTGCCCAAGTAGCGACAGCCGAACGGCCCGGTGCTGCGATCGCAGCACCGGGCCGTTCGCGCGCCGTTCAGGTCAGGACTGCTTCTTCCAGACGATGGTGACGTCGGCGGCGTCCGGCGGGGTGTCCGGATTGTTGTCGAAGTCGAAGGTCACCGACTCGTCGGTGATCGTGACGGTGTCGCCGGTGCGGCTGACGACGGTCGTATGCGGAGTCTGCCCGGTCGGGCTGTCGATCACGTTGCCGTTCTGCACGGTGAACGTGCCGGTCGTGGTCTGGGTGATCGGACCCGGGGCGGTGAGGGTGTAGGTGTAGGTGCCGTTGGCGTTGACCGTGATGGTGCCGGTGGCGCCGTTGTCGGCGATCAGATCGCGCTTGGTGTTCCGGTTGGCGTCCGACGTGTACTCGACCTTCGTGACGTTCCACGTGCCGACGAGGTCGGAGAGCTGCAGCTCGTTGGGGCCGATCGTGTCGCTGCCGCAGCCGGCAGCGAGCGCCGCGGCGAGCGGCAGCGCGAAAATGGTGTGCTTCACCCGCATTCCTGACTCCTTGATTGAGTGGACTGATACGCTGAGCGGCAACGTAGCCAGTCGGCGGCGTCTTGTGTAGTCACCCGCAACCGGATGCGGGATAACGTGTTGATGCTGTGTTGTGGGTCACAGTTCATCATGAGTCCGCACCCCTCCCCGGACGATGCCGATGGAACCCCGCCTCAAGCTGCGATGCCTCGGTGAGCCGGTGCTGAGCGGCCCCGACGGTGAGCCGATCCGCTTCAAGGTCCGCAAGCACCTGGCCCTCCTGGTCTTTCTGGCGGTCGAATCGAAGTCCCGTCACCACCGCGACCAGCTCGCCGAGCTCCTCTGGGCCAACCTCCCTGAGGGCGACAACCGCCACTCGCTGGCAACCGCGCTTTCGATGATCCGTACCCGGGTCGGCCCTGATGCCGTCGAGGCGGACCGGGACCACGTGCGCTTCAACCGCAGCTGGCTCGATCTCGATCTCGACCGGCTCGAGGCGGGCGACGTGCTGGCGAGCGAGTTTCAGCCGGCACTCGACATCGCCGGCTTTCTGGACGGCTTCGAGGTACCGGGGTCACCCGAATTCATGCTGTGGCGGGAGAAGCAGCGCTCGCGCTGGCTCCCGCTGGTGCGCGACGCGCTGGTGAAGCGTATCGACAAGTGCCGGCGCACCGGCGATTTCAAGCAGATCGAGCACCTGGCCGACCGGATGCTGGGACTGGACGAGCTGAGCGAGGAAGCGGTCCGGGCCAAGATGGAGGCGCGCGCCTTTGCCGGCGACCGACTCGGCGCCCTCAAGGTCTTCGAGGCCTGGAAGGAGCGGCTGGAGGAGGACCTCGGCGCGTCGCCGTCGGCGCTGGTCGAGGGGATGGCGATCCGGCTCCGCCGTCGCGGCTGGGAGCGGCCGCCGACCAGCCAGATCGCGCTGGTCCACACCGACCAGTGGAAGAATCGCGCGTTCGTCGGCCGTGCGGTGGAGTATCAGGCGGTGTACGAGGGATGGGAGCGCACCCGCGCGGGCCAGCCCGGGCACGCGATGCTCCTGGGCGATTCGGGAATCGGCAAGAGCACGGTGGCGGATCGTCTGGCGACGGCGGCGGGCCTCGAGGGTGCGGCGACGGCGCGGGTCCAGTGCTACGAGATCGAGCGGGAGATTCCCTACGCCACGATCGCGGGGCTGGTGCACGGCCTGCTGAACCAGCCCGGCGCGTCGGCGACCCCGCCCGAAGCGCTGGCCGAGCTGGCGCGGACGGTGCCGGAGGTGCGGCAGAAGTATCCGGCGATCCCCGTCGCGGCAGACAGCCAGGGCGAGACCGCGCGCATTCTCCTCACGGAGGCGTTCCACCAGCTCCTCACCGCGCTGGCCGAGGAGCAGCCGGTGATTCTGGTGGTGGACGATCTGCATCTGGCGGACGATGCGAGTCTCGCGGTGCTGCATCTGATGATGCGGCGGGCGCGCGGGCAGCCGATCATGGTGCTCTTTGCGACGCGGCTCGAGGGGGTGGATCAGTCACCGCAGGCATCGCGGCTGCGGGAGAGCGCCGACCGGCTTGGTGTGCGGATCATCGAGCTGGGCCGGATGAACGACGACGAGAGTGCGGAGCTGCTGGCGTCGTTCATTCCGGAGGACGAGGAGCAGCCGGGGGCGGCGGCACGGCGGGCGCTGCTCCGCGCGGCCGCCGGGTATCCGATGGTGCTCGAGCTGCTGGTGCAGGACTGGCGCACCAACGGTGACCGGTCGATGGCGCTGTCGGTGGAGGCGATGACGGCGGATCC
>JBLMWC010000066.1:0-70285 GCA_050257015.1 Bacillota bacterium
CCTTGGCACCGACCAGTCCTCGCTGGGCGAGCTGTTCACGCGGGCCGCCGCCGCCGAAGGGCTCCGTGTCAGCATTAATGAGGATGCACTCATCAAGGGAAGCTTCTTCCGATCGGACCACTTCCCGTTCGCACGGGCGGGGGTGCCGGCGCTCTCCCTCGAGAGCGGGACGGACTTCGTGGGCCGCGCGAAGGGCTGGGGCAAGGCCCAAGCGGACGAGTACACCGCAAAGCGCTATCACCAGCCGAGCGACGAGGTCCTCCCGTCGTTCTCCTATGATGGGGCGGTTCAGCAGATGCGGGTGATCGTTCGGACGGCGGTAGCCGCGGCGACGGTGAAGGCGCAGCCGACCTGGAACCGCGGCTCGGAGTTCCGCGCCGCGGGGGAGGCCCGGCTCAAGTAGCGCAACGCAAGGTATGCTTATATCTTGCGCGCGTTTGTCGCGCCCACAGCCGACCGGGAGCCCATCTGGAACTGCCCGCCCAGCACCGGATTCCCATCTCCTGGCTGCTTGCCAACGCCGGGGAGTCGATCCGGTACCGCACCCTTGCCGAGCTGGCTCCGGCCGGCTCGGTGGACCCCACCGTCCTCGAAGCCGCGCTGCAGGCCGTCACCCAGTCGAAGACGGCGCTCGCAGTGGTGAAGAAGCAGAAGGACACGGGCGTCTGGGGAGGTAACCTCCTCGGCCTCGCGCCGGCGGCGGCGCAGGGGATCAAGGACACGGGAACGATCCCCCAGTACCGCCGCCTGCTGCAGCTGGCGTGGCCCCGCGGTACCCGTCCCTTCAAGCTCGCCGACCGGCTTCTCTTCCGTCTGCTCTCGCGCGACGACGACCCCTCGCTCCTCTTCGAATTCCAGAAGCTGGTGAAAGCAGAGCCCGCGGCTGAGCCGTGGGCGCGGGACGTGATCCGCGAAGCGGCGAGCGCAGCCCTCGCGGAGGCGGGATACGCCGAGGATCCGCGCCTCCGAGGCGCCGGGCACAAGATCGCCAATGCGGTGTCGCAGTTCCTCCGAAGTCCGCTCGCGGAAAAGCCGTTCATCAAGGCCGGAAAACAGATCCAGCTCCATCCGGAGGCGCATCCACCGACGTGGTATTCGGTGGCGATGCTCGCGATGATGCCGAACCTGCGGCGCGAGCGCGCGGGCTTCACTGAGCGGCTCGGTCACTACCTTGCCCAGCCGGCGCCGAAGAAGTCGTTCGCGATCGCCGTCGGGAAGAAGACGGTCAAGCCGCAGCATCTGCTGCTGGGCGATCCGATCGAGGCTGACTCGAAGGGGTGCCCGAAGGACATCCCGATCGCGCTGCACTACATCGAGCTGCTGGCCCGCCTCGGAGCGCTTCAGTGGGCGCCGGTGGCGACGAAGGTCCTCGCTTTCCTGATCCGGGATTGCGACGAGGACGGGGTCTGGCGGCCCAAGAATCTGCGCTCGACGCCGAAGGCCACCAACAAGATCAGCTACCACTACTTCCCGCTCGAAGCCGATGGGAAGACGGTCGAGGCCCGGGAAGCGGACGTCAGCTTCCGCCTGGCGCTGATCGCGCGACTGCTGGGGTGGGAGCTGGAGTACCGCTGAGGTTGCGGGCGGGGACAAAGTAGCACAAACTACCACCATGCCCCGCCTGGACCTTACGCCGTTCGGGTTCACCCCGACCGAGAGTCTTGTCTACGAGGTGCTGCTCACGGGCGGCCCCGGTACCGGCTACAGCATTGCCCGGAGCGCCGGCCTCGCCCGCGCGAACGCTTACAGCGCACTGGAGGGGCTGGTGAGCAAGGGGGCCGCCCGCGCTGACGCAGGGCGGCCCCGCCGTTTCCGTCCCGAGTCCCCCACCGCACTCATCGCGCGAATCACCAACGATCACAGTCTCGCAGTCGAGCGACTGGGCGGCGACCTCGAATCGCTCAGCGTCCCGAGCTCACCGACCCTCCTTGAGATCGATTCGCCACGCGCGGCGCTCCAGCTGCTGGGGCACGAGATCGCGCGAGCGCAGCAGTCGCTGACGCTGCTCGCGCCGGGTGACGCCTACCCGGTGCTCGGGCCGTCGCTCCGCCGCCCGCTCGGCGCCGGAGTGCCGGTTCGCCTCTTCTCGATGGATCAGGTGGAGCTGGGGTTTGCGGACGTGGAGGTGCTGCCGGACCGTGGACTTGCCTGGCCGGGCGCACCCCTCGTCGCGATCGTGGATGACCGCAGCGCGCTCATCGCCGCACGGAGCGGCGCCGAGGTGACAGGCCACTGGAGCACGTCACCGGTGTTCGTGGCGACGGCCCGCGCAGTCCTCGGCGCGTTCGGCGGCTAGCGCATCCTACCCGTGGAGGGCGCCGACGGGCTCGCCGGCCTCCTCCGACTCTTCGTCGAACGAGAGCCGCCCCCCGCGGAACGACCCCCTCAGCGTCAGCGCGAGCACCTCTCCCAGGTCCTGCACCAGGAACACTTCGATCGTGTCCCGGACTTCCTTGGGCAGATCCTCCAGGTCGGGCTCGTTGTCCTTCGGCAGAATGATCGCCGAGATTCCGGAGCGCACGGCGCCGAGCACCTTCTCCTTCACGCCGCCGATGGGGAGCACGCGCCCGCGGAGCGTGATCTCGCCGGTCATCGCGACGTCGTGGCGCGCCGGGCGGCCCGAGAGCGCCGATACGATCGCGGTCGCCATGGTGACGCCGGCCGACGGCCCGTCCTTGGGAATCGCCCCCGCCGGCACGTGGATGTGCAGGTCGCGATCGAACATGTCGTCGCGGATCTGGAGCGATTCCGCGTGCGAGCGGGCATAGGTCCATGCGGCCCGCGCGGACTCCTTCATCACGTCACCCAGCTGTCCCGTCAGGACGAGCTCGCCCTTGCCGCGCATCGTAGACGCCTCGACGAACATGATGTCGCCGCCTGTCGGGGTGTAGTACATCCCGGTGGCGACTCCGATCTCGTCGGCCCGCGCCATCTTCTCGGGGTGCACCTTCGGCCGGCCCAGCAGGTCATCCACCATTTCGCGGCTGACGCTCACCTGCTCGACTTCCTTCGCGGCAATCTTCCGCGCGACCTTCCGGGCCAGCCGGCCGATCTCGCGCTCGAGCTGGCGCACTCCCGACTCGCGCGTGTACCCCGTGATCACCTCGCTCAGCGCCTCGTCGGTGATCTCCAGCTGGTCGGCAGTGACGCCGTTCTCCCGGAACTGGCGCGGAATCAGGTACTGGCGGGCAATCTGGCGCTTCTCGCGTTCGGTGTAGCCGGCGAAGTCCACGACCTCCATGCGGTCGAGGAGCGGCGCCGGAATGTTCTGGATGAAGTTCGCCGTCGCGATGAAGAGCACCTCGCTCAGGTCGAACGGAACGCCCAGGTAGTGATCGACGAAGCTGTCGTTCTGCGCGGGATCGAGCACCTCGAGCAGCGCGCTCGCGGGATCGCCCTGGAAGGAGACGCCGAGCTTGTCCACCTCGTCGAGGAGGAAGACGGGGTTCTTGGCGCCCGCCTGCTTCATGCCCTGGATGATCCGGCCCGGCATGGCCCCGACGTAGGTGCGCCGGTGACCGCGGATATCGGCTTCGTCCCTGGCACCGCCGAGCGAGATGCGGACGTACTTCCGTCCCATCGCCCGGGCGATCGAGCGTGCGATCGACGTCTTGCCGACGCCCGGGGGGCCGACGAACAGCAGGATCGGTCCCTTGGCGCCCTTGTCGTCGTCGTTGCCGAGGCCCGGCTTGTTCGGCTCGGGTACCGTCGCCGTGGCGACCGGGGTATCGATGGACTCCCCCGAGTCGGGGTCGATGATCCGCTCCGGCGTCGCCGGGCCGGAGCCCTTCCCGTCACCGGCCGCGGCCGGAGCCGGCGCGTCGGCCGCCGCGCGCTCGCGGGCATCGGCTTCGGTCCGGAGCTGGCGCACCGCCAGGAACTCGAGGACGCGATCCTTCACGTCGCCCAGCGCGTAGTGATCCTCCTCGAGGATCCGGCCGGCCTCCTTCAGGTCGAGATGCTCGGCAGTACGGATGTTCCACGGCAGCTCGGCGATGTTCTCGAGGTAGGTCCGGATGACCTGCGACTCCATCGACTCCCGGCCGATGCGGCTCAGCCGCGCGAGCTCGCGGTCGACTTCCTTGCGCGCCTCCGGCGGCAGATCGAGCGCCTCGAGCTTGGCGCGGAGCTCGTCACCGTCGTCGCCCGATTCGTCCTCGCCCAGCTCACGGCGGATCGTCTTGAGCTGCTCGCGGAGGAACATCTCCCGCTGCCGCTCGCCGAGCTCCTCCTGGACCTGCGACTTGATGTCCTCCTGGGCGTCGAGCACGCCGATCTGGCGCTGGACGTGCACCAGCACCCGGCGGAGTCGCTCCTCGACCGACAGCGTCTCGAGGAGCGCCTGGCGCTGACCCGGAGTGATGTCGATGTAGCCGGCGACGAGGTCGGCGAAGCGGCCCGGCTCGTTCACCCCGGCGAGGACCTGGTTGACGACTTCCTCCGGCAGGCCCGACTTCTGTCCCAGCTCGGCGGCGCGGGCCCGCGCCTCGCGGTGCAGCGCCACGAACGCGGGATCCTCGGCGTTGATCGGGGACATCTCCTCGGCCTCGCGCACGACGGCCTGGAGATACCCGTCCTTCTCGGTGTAGTGGATGGCGATGCCCCGGTGCTCGCCGTGCAGGAGGAGCTGCATGCCTGAAAGGCCGCGCTGCAGCTGCCCGATCCGGGCGACGGTGCCGATCGTGTAGAGCGTTTCCGGGGTGACGTTGTCGAGGTTCTCCCGCTGCGACACGGCGAAGACGAGCTTCTCCGGCGTAGCCAGCGCGGCCTCGATGGCTCGCAGCGTGGCGGGACGGCCCGCACCGATCGGCGCGGTCACACCGGGAAAGAGGACGACCTCGCGAAGCGGCAGCACGGGCAGCATCAGGCGTTCGGACATCGGGACTCCTTTAGCTCCGTTCCCGGAGCGGATGGACTGGCCAGCATCGAATCGTCCCGTCCTGTGCACCCGGCATGCCAGTCCCATCATGCCGAAAGGACCACTGCGGTGGGTCGCAGTCGCTCGAATTGTCGTGCGCGTCCGGCGCGCCTGCCAATATGGCTCCGGAGCGTCCCAGCCTGAATCGAATGTTGCCGACGGCGCGCGGCAAGCGCAAATTGGTGCGATGACCGAACCCACCGACGATAAGCCTCTTGCCGCCCGTCTGGCGGAGGCGCTGGGCGACGCCTACACGATCGAAGGTGAGATCGGCCGCGGCGGCATGGGCGTGGTCTACCGCGCGCGTGACGAGCGGCTGCAGCGGCGCGTTGCGATCAAGGTGCTGCCGCCGGAGCTGGCATTTCAGAAGGACATCCGCCAGCGCTTCACGCGTGAGGCGCAGACCGCGGCGCGACTGTCCCATCCGCACATCGTTCCGATCCACACCGTCGGCGAGGGCCAGGGGCTCGTCTATTTCGTGATGGGCTACGTCGACGGCGAGAGTGTGGGCGGACGCATCAAGCGCCGCGGGCGGCTGCCGGTCGAGGAAGTCCGGCGGATCATGAAGGAGACGGCCGACGCGCTCAGCGCCGCCCACAACCTTTCGATCATCCATCGCGACATCAAGCCGGACAACATCCTGCTCGAGGGCACCCGCGGACGTGTCATGGTCACGGACTTCGGTATCGCGAAGGCGCTCTCGTCGAGCTCCGGTGCCACGCTCACCGGAGTTGGCGTCGCGATCGGCACACCGTCGTTCATGAGCCCGGAGCAGGCGGCGGGCGAGCGGGAGATCGACGGCCGGTCCGACGTCTACAGTCTCGGGATCGTCGCCTACCAGATGCTGACGGGCGAGCTGCCGTTCTCGGCGCCGACGGTGGCGGGGATCCTGATGAAGCAGATCACCGAGCCGGCCCCCGACATTCGCGACGCGCGGAGCGACGTCCCCGAGGATCTGGCCCTCGCCGTGGCCCGCTGTCTGGAGAAGGATCCGGAGAACCGCTGGCCGACGGCCGATGCGCTGCGCCGGGCGCTGGAGAACCGGGTAGTCACCGGCTATCAGCCGACGGGGCTGGGCTGGAAGGCGGGGCGGGCGCAGGCGGCTCCGGCCGGGCGCCCGCCGACCGGCGCTCGGCGTCCGACGCGGGACAGTCCCCGCCCTGCCGGCGCCCGGCCACCGATCAGCCCGCGGCCGCTGCCGGCGCAACGCGGTGCCTTCGACCGACTCGACCGGCTCGACCGGCTGGAGCGGGGCCGGCAGTGGAGCCCGCGGAAGGGTGAGGATACGCCGCTCCCCGACACCGGGGAGCCGAAGATCGTCCAGAAGGTTCGCGCCCAGTTCGCCCGCTGGGCGGCGGTCTCGGGCGGACTGTTCCTCATCAATCTCGGCACCGGCGGGATCGACCATCCGTGGTTCATCATCCCGGCGGCCGCGATGGGCTTCGGGGTCCTGACGAACTACGCGAAGCTCTGGCAGGCTGGTTATACCTGGCGGGACGTGCTGAGCCGGCCGCCGGCGCATGACGCGATCCAGGCCGGAACGGTCGGGAAGGGCGGGAAGCTGCCGCGCGTCCTGCCGCCGCCGAAGCCGGACGAGTTCGGGGCGCAGTACGGCAGCGTGCTGCAGGTCCATGGCGACCGCGCCGCGATCCTGAAGGCGCTCGACCGGCTCGACCCCACCGAGCGGAAGCAGCTGCCGGCCGAGATCCAGGAGACGGCCGACGGTCTCTACAACAAGGCGATCGATCTGGCGCGCACCCTCCACTCGCTCGACACCGAGACGAATGCAGACGCCCTGGTTCGGCTGGACGAGCGGATCGCGGCGCTCCACCGGGAGCCCGACGACGCGGAGCGGGCCCGACGGCTCAACCTCCTCGAGCGCCAGCGTGCGACGTACGCGGAGCTGCTGACCCGGCGGGCCCAGGTGGCCACGCGGCTGGATGAGTGTGTGCTGGCGATGCAGAACATGCGGCTGGATCTGATGCGCCTGCGCTCGGCCGGGATCGCGAACGTCCTAGGCGATCTCACCATGGCGACCCAGCAGGCGCGGGCGCTGTCGCGCGATGTAGATCACGCGATCAGCGCCGCGGCCGAGATCCGGGAGGCGCTGCGCTAGGCGGTCCCGCTCAGAAGTTGAGGATGTCCTCCATCGCCACCCTGATGCTGTCCACCTGCGGCAGGATCACGTCCTCCAGCTCCGGCGCATAGGCGACGAAGGTATCGGTGGCGGCGACCCGGCGAACCGGTGCATCGAGGAACGCGAAGGTCTCGTCCGCGACGCGCGCCGCGATCTCGGCCCCATACCCCCAGCTCATCGAATCCTCGTAGGCCACGATCACGCGGCTGGTCTTCCGGACCGAGGCGTAGATCGTCTCGTAATCGACGGGGCTCAGCGATCGCAGGTCGATCACCTCGACGCTCACCCCGTGCCGCTCCTCCATCTCCTTGGCCGCGACGAGCGTCCGCTGGACCACCGCGCCGTAGGTCACCACCGTGAGATCGGTCCCTTCCCGCACAACCTTCGCCTTGCCGAGCGGGATCATGAAGTTGGGCCCGGGATTCGGCGCCTTGTTGTAGGTCTGGCGATAGAGGTGCTTGTGCTCGAGGAAGAGCACCGGATCCTCGCAGCGGATCGCGGTCCGGAGGAGGCCGTTGGCGTCGAGCGCGGTCGAGGGGCAGACGACCCGGAGTCCCGGCACGCCGGTGAAGACGGCCGCGCCGGTCTGGGAGTGGTAGACCGATCCCCCCTTGAGGTAGCCGCCGTACGTCACCCGCACGACCACCGGCGAGCTGAAGGCGTTGTTCGACCGCCAGCGCATGAGCGCGAGCTCGTTCCGAAGCTGCATGTACGCGGGCCAGATGTAATCGAAGAACTGGATCTCGACCACCGGCTTGAGCCCCCGCGTCGCCAGGCCGACAGCGCGGCCGATGATGTTGGCCTCGGCCAGCGGTGAGTTGTAGACGCGGTTGGAGCCGAACGCCTTCTGCAGGCCCCACGTCACCTTGAACACGCCGCCCTTGCCCTTGACCGCCGAGAGGTTTTCCTCGCGGCTGCAGTCAGCGACGTCCTCGCCGAAGACGACGATGCGCGGATCGCGCGCCATCTCCTCCTTGAGGCAGATGTTGAGGAGGTCCACCATCGTGGTCGGCTCCCCGCTGAAGCGGGGATCGTCCTCGGTGTCGAACTGTTCGCTGGTCGGGTCGACGTCCGGGGAGTAGACGTAGCGGTAGATGGTGTCGGTTGCCGGCTGCGGCGAGGCGAGGGCGACCTCGGTCGCGACCTCGACCTCCTCCTCCACCCGCGCACGGATGGCGTCGATCTCCGCCTCCGTCGCGATTCCCTGCTCCAGCAGATATGCCGGGAAGCGGCGCAGCGGATCGCGACCGGCGTCGGCCTCACGCTCGGCCGGCGGGCGGTAGAACACCTCGTCGTCGGAGAGCGAGTGACTGTACGGCCGGATGACGTGCGCGTGCACCAGCGCCGGCCCCTTCCGCTGGCGGCAGTACTCCACCGCGCGGGCCAGCGTGTCGTACGATTCGATCACGTCGCAGCCGTCGCACTCCTGGATGAAGAGGCCCGGGAAGCCGGTGAGGAGCTTCGAGATGGAGCCGCCGGGGGTGTTGACCTCGACCGGCACCGAGATGGCGTAGCCGTTGTCCTCGACCACGAAGACCACGGGCAGCTTGAGATTGGTGGCGGAGCTGAGCGCCTCCCAGAACTCGCCTTCGCTGGTGGTGCCGTCGCCGGTGGAGCAGAAGACGACCTCGTCGCCCTTGATCAGCGCGTCCTTGTCCTCGATCCGGTCGTTCCGGGAGACGCGGAGCCAGGTCTCGGCGCAGCCGACCGCCTGGAGGAACTGGGTGCCGGTCGGGCTCGAGGCGCTCACGATGTTGAGCTCCTTGTGCCCCCAGTGCGACGGCATCTGCCGGCCGCCCGAGTTCGGATCGTCGGCAGCGGCGACGGCGCTGAGCAGCTGCTCCGTGGCCGTCATGCCGAGGCCGAGACAGAGCGCGCGATCGCGATAATAGGTGTAGAACCAGTCGTAGGCGGGCCGGAAGACCTTCGAGGCGGCTGCGAGCACCGCCTCGTGGCCGGCGCCCGAGATCTGGAAGAAGATCTTGTTCTGCCGCTTGAGCTGGATCTCCTTGTCGTCGATGCGCCGCGACAGGAGCATGATCCGGTAGAGCTCGAGGAGCTCGCCCTTGTCCAGGCGGGCAGAGGCGGGCGCCTTGGCGCGGCTGGGGGTACGTGTGGCCATGGTCTCGAAAGCTCGGGTGACGCCGGACTGCGCTGACCCCGAAAGATAGCCCGGGGGGCTCAGTCGCTCCAGCCGACGGTCTGCACGTCCGCGAGCACGCCGTTGAGATCGTTGAACTTCAGATCCTTCGGCCTGGCCGGCATCAGCGGCAGCTCGAGATCGGTGCGCGGCCCCTGGATCTTGACTCGCACCCGCGCGACGCCGCCCTCGAGCGTCACCGTCACGGGCACGTACATGAGGAAACTGTCGGGAACATCCTCCTGCAGCACGCGAAGGCGAACCCGGAACTTGCCGCCGTCCGCGGGCTCCGACTTCCAGGAAACCTTGTAGCTCGGCGTGGCGACGCCCTCGAACCACTCATCGAAGAACCACCGCATGCTGGTGCCGGTGTGACGCTCGATCACCCGCCTGAAGTCGTCGGTGGACGCGCGGCCGCCGCGGTACGACCCGTAGAACTCACGCATCGCGCTGGTGAAGCGATCCTCGTTCATCGTCTTCAGGTCGAGCATGAGGATTCGCAGCATGTGCAGCACCCAGGCACCCTTGTCGTAGACGATCGCCTGATAGTCGTTGCCGTCGGTGCCGTCGCCGACGCGGCTGCCGAACGCGAGCGCCGCATCCTCCCCGCGATGGAGCATGATGTCGTTGTGCCAGCGGTCCAGCATGCTGAAGTACAGCTTGTTCTGCTTGCGCACGGTCTGCATGTACCACAGCCCCGAGAAGCTGGCGAATCCCTCGCTGAGCCACCGGTCGTGATACGTGGCGTAGTCGACGCCGATTCCCCACCACTGATGCGCCACCTCGTGGGCGCGGAAGAACTCGTCGAAGCCGTCATCGGCGGTATTGACGAAGGTGCTCAGCGCCAGGTGCACCAGGCCCGGGAACGCTTCCCCGTGGGCATAGGGGATCTCGGTGGCGTAGAACTGCTTCACGGGCACGTCGCCGTAGACGTGCTGGAAGAACTGGAGGGCGCTCAGCACGTCCTGCCCCACGCGCTCCTTCGCGTATGCACCGGGAAGGAGTCCGGAGCGGTGCGCCTGCTCGGAATACAGCACCGTCACCGGCGGCAGTCCCGCCGAACGGGCCGAAAGGGTCTCGAACACACCCAGGTTGAACGAGGCATTGCGAATCGGCGCGGAGGTGACCCAGTGGGTCTGCACCATGCCGGCAGCGTCGGCGGTCGAGTCCACCTGATCGCCGACCGATGCGAAGCGGTAGGACGGCGGCGTGTGGAAGGTCATGTCGAAGACCGCCTTGGTCCGGCCCTCGAGGGTGAGCGGATACCACGAAATCGACGACTTGATGTACAGGAGGTCGTCGTAGCGGTCGATCAGATCGCCGTGATAGTAGAACGTCACCGGGCGCGTCTCACCGGCCGCCAGCGGGTGATCCAGGCGGAGCCAGAGCTCCCCGGCATCCTTCAGCTTCGCCGTGACCGCGACGGTGCCGTCGCCCCAGCGGGCGGAGTCGACCTGGAGCTTGGGAAACAGCTGGAAGGCGACCCACGGTCCGACCGGGACCGCGGCGGTGAGATCGAGCCGGGCTGCGGTGATGAACTTCACTTCCCCGGCATTGTTGCGCGGAATGGTGACGTCGAGGGTGTAGCGGCTGACCTCGATCTGCGCCCGCCGTTCGCTCGTTTCCGGAGCCGAGTCGCCCTGGAGACGGGACTGGCTCACCACCTGGGTCATCCGGGTCCACCCGGTGCGTCGTGCCCGGCCCAGGAGGCGACTGCCCTCGACGGTGTAGGGGTCGAGCATGAACATCACGGGGTCGCCTCCGGTGCGGGCGACGTGGGCGTAGAACAGATCGCTCGGCGCCGCGTTCAGCAGATCGCCCATCACGTCCGGATCGGGCGACTTGCTGTCCGGGTCGCTCAGGTAATCGATGAGCTCGCGGACCCGGCCCCGGATATCGCCCGGCATTGGTGCGGCTGCCGCCTGCGGCGAGAAGCTGACCGACCGTCCCAGCTCAGCGAGGGTGCTGTCCGAGAACACGAAGACCGCAGCGGTCAGCGGCGTGACGAGGGACGTGCTCTTGTAGGTGCGAACGAGCCGCCGCTGCTCGAGCCGGCTCGCCGGCGCATACCTGAAGCTTCCGCTGCCGCGGTACGCCACGGCCACTCCGCGCCCTCCGACGGGCGCGAGGAGGTACAGCGTCCCGCTCTCGAGGGTGAACTCGGCCGCGTCGCGGCGAAGCACCAGGTGCGTGACCGGGGCCGACCGCGCGGGGTGGTCGGGAAGCGTCGTCAGCTCGGCCAGCCGGTCGGCGAATGTGGCGGCGGGAACGCCGATCTGCGCCTGCGCCGGCAGCAGCGCGGCGGCGGACGCAGCGACGACCAATGCACCCGTACGGATGACTCGACGCACGAATCCTCCAGGACGTGATCAGGGAACCGCCGCTGACGCGACGGCTGGCGGCACTGCTGACGGGAGATGGCGGGATGGGGGCGGCCGGGGCCGCATTGCCAAGGTGCAGCCCGCGGGGAATCCGGTCAATTGGCAGAAATCGCACAGCGGGGCGTGCCAGGATTGGCACGCCCCTGAGGGACTGCTACTGCGCCGGGAAGACCACCTTCCCGTTCACCACCGTCATCCGGACCTTGGCGTTCCGGATTTCCTCCGGCCGGATCGTCGTCAGGTCCTGATCGAGCACCACGAGGTCCGCTTTCATCCCCGGCCGCAGCACGCCGCGCACGCGCTCGCCGAAGGCGGCATACGCATCGCCGGCGGTGTAGGCACGAAGCGCCTCGTCCACGCTGATCTTCTGCTCCGGTATCCAGCCGCCCGGGTTCTTGTCGTCCAGCGTGCGCCGGGTGACGGCGGCGTAGATGCCAAGCAGCGGGTCGATCGGCGCCACCGTCCAGTCGGAGCCGAAGGCCAGATGGGTGTGATCGTCGAGCAGCGTCCGGAAGATGTACATGTTCCGGATCCGGTCGGGGCCGACCCGCTTCTCTGCCCACCGACCGTCGTCGATCGCGTGATACGGCTGCATCGAGGCGACCACGCCGATCCGGGCGAGGCGCGGCGCATCCACCGGCCTGAGGTGCTGCGCGTGCTCGATCCGGAAGCGGCGGTCGCGGGCGCCGTGCGCCTTCGCGACGCTGTCATAGATGTCGAGCACCAGGCCATTGGCCTTTTCTCCGATGGCATGCACCACCACCTGGAGTCCCGCCGAGTCGGCGCCGCCGATCCAGCGGCGAAGCGAATCCTCCGGCGTCACCAGCAGTCCGGACGTGCTCGCATCGTCGGCGTAGGGCTCGTAGAAGAGCGCGGTGCGGGACCCCAGCGAGCCGTCCACGAATCCCTTCACGCCGGCCACCCGCAGGAAGTCGTCGCCCGGGCCGTCGGCCTTGAGGGTGTCGGCCATGCGGCGCCACGCCTCCAGCGGTACGTAGGCGGAGATCCGGGTGTGCAGGGTGCCGTTCCGATAGGCTCGCTTCATCGCGGCGAGCTCACCCCAGCCGACCGACACCGCGGAGACACCCGTAACGCCCTTCGATGCGGCCCACGCCGTGGCCCGCGCGATGGCGGAATCGGTCCGTTCCGGGGACGGATTGGGCATCGCACCGTAGACGAGATCCTGCGCGTTGTCCTTGAGGATGCCGGTCGGGGTGCCGTCCGGATCACGCACGATCGTGCCGCCGGCGATGTCCTTCGTGGCCCGGCTGACCTTCGCGAGCCCGAGCGCCAGACTGTTCGCCACCCCCATGTGACCGTCGAGCCGGTTGACGAAGACCGGATTCTTCGGCGTCACCGAGTCGATCCAGTCCCGGCGGGGAAGCGGCGAGCCGGCCCACCGTTCATGATCCCAGTCGCCACCGACGATCCACTCGCCCGGCTTGAGGGTGGCGGCATACGCCTTGAGGCGGGCGATGAACTCCTGCGGCGTGTTCGCATCCCGGAGATCCACGCTCGTCAGCTGGAACCCGCCGCTGCCGAAGTGCACATGCGCATCGTTGAAGCCCGGCGCCACCATCGCCGCACCGTTGTTCACGACGCGCGTCCCGCTCCCCTGGTATGCCGCGACGGCCGAGCTGTCTCCGACGGCGACGATGGTGTCACCCGCGACGGCGACGGCGGCGGCCCACGGCCGGGCGGAGTCGCCGGTCCACACCCGGCCGTAGATCACGAGACTGGCGACGGGGGCGGGTTTGCCGGTGGCCCCGGGCGCGCCGTTGCCCTGACAGGCCGGCAGCGTGGCGGCAAGCGCGGCGGCGAGCGCAGCACGACGGACGAGCGTCATCGCGAACCTTTCAGCGAAGCTTGGTGAGGCGGCGCAGCGACTCGAGTCGCTCGAGCGCGCTGCCACCGCTGGCGGCGGGGGCCACGGAGAAGAGATCGCGGATGTCGAGCAGGATCTCGAGCATCAGCTGGTCGCGCATGTAGGAGTTTTCGAGATCGGCCATCCGCGCCGCCGCGCCTTCGGCCTTGGCGCGGTCGTACGTCTCCCGGTAGATCGACTCGAGGTTGGCGAGGATGCGGTCACGCGGGCGCATGGGAATCCGCGAAGTGTGGGCCATTGGAATGTGACGGAAGTGGCCGTAATCTACGTCCGTTCGCGTTCAGCCAATAGACGACCCCGCCTCCGCGAAGCGAGCCGCTCCGATGAATGCCATGCAGCGCCGGGTCGACGCCTGGGTCGGCCAGTTCCAGGAAGGATATTTCGACCCGCTCACCAATCTCGCCCGGCTCGCCGAGGAGGTGGGCGAGCTGGCGCGCGAGGTGAATCATCGCTTCGGCCGCAAGACGAAGAAGGCCGGGGAGGCGGAGGGCGATCTCGCCATGGAGATGGCCGACATCCTCTTCGTGCTCTGCTGCATGGCCAACCGGGAGGGGATCGATCTCGATCAGGCGTTCGCCCGGATGATGGAGAAGGTGGAGCACCGCGACCGGGATCGCTGGACCCGGATCACTCCCAGTCCCTAGGCTCGCCCTCGAGCTCGAGCAGCAGCGAGTGGTAGCTGGCGAGCCGGTCCGCTGCGATGTCGCCCCGGTCGACGGCGGCGCGGATCGCGCAGCCCGGCTCGGAGACATGGCGGCAGTCGCCGTACTTGCAGTGGCCGATGAGCGGCCGCATCTCGGGGAAGCATGAGGCCAGCTCGCGCGGCTCGATCCCCCAGAGTCCCACCTCGCTGAAGCCCGGCGTGTCCACCAGGTAGCCGCCGGCGTCGAGCGGAATCATCACGGCGCCCACGGTGGTGTGCGTGCCGCGGCGGACCTTCCGGCTGATCTCCCCGACCCGCAGCATGATTCCCGGCTGGATCGCGTTCAGCAGACTCGACTTCCCCGCCCCCGACGGCCCGGTGACGACCGACGTGCCCCGGGTCAGCGCGTCGCGCAGCTCGGCGATGCCCTCGCCGCTCTTCACGCTGGTCCGGTAGACGACGTAACCCGCCGCGCGATACTGTGCCGCGAGCGCATCTCCCGGATCGAGGTCGGTCTTGTTGAGGACGAGCGCCGCCGGGATGCTGTTGGCTTCGGCTACGACGAGCAGGCGGTCGATGAGCTGGGGGATCGGGGCGGGATCGCGTGTGGCCGCGACGACGAAGACCTCGTCGATGTTGGCGGCGACCGGCCGGGCCCCGCGGCCCTCCGGCACCCGCCGCTCGAGGAGGGTGCGCCGCGGCGCGACGCCGGTGATGCCGTAGAGCGAGCCGCCGGTCTCGGGCTCGAGGTCCACGAGATCACCGACGACGACCCGCGGCGTGTCGCGCTTGCTCTTCCCGCGGAGCACGGCGCGGAGCTCTCCCTCGCCGGTGCGGACGCGGTAGGTCGCGCCGTCCCGCTCCACCACGGTCCCCCTGAGCGGCGTCACCATTCACCCGGCGATGCGGCGATCGCTTCGTCGAGCGCGGCCTTCACGTCGTAGAGCGACAGGACGAGCACCCGCTCCTCCGCGGCGGCCGGCGTCCGGCCCCACGCGAGCGGCGGCGTCTCGAGGTGGCCGACCGGCCGGTCGCCGGCAGGCGCCCAGCGCACGAACAGCAGCGCCGCGCCGTAGCGGCCGTTCGGGTCCGGCTCGTCGTCCACGTAGACGGCGACCGAATAGGGCTGGCCATCGCTGCCGGTGAATGCCGCGGCCCGCTCGTGCCTGGCCATGTATCCACCCAGCGTGAACTCGCTCACTTCCGTGACACCGACTCCCTGAGAACGTTCCCCAGCATGAAGGCGATATTCGCCGGCCGCTCGGCCAGCCGTCGCATGAGATAGGGGTACCACTGCGTCCCGAACGGGACGTAGACCCGCATGTTGAACCCCGCCTGACGGAGCATCTCCTGGAAGTCGCGCCGGACGCCGTAGAGCATCTGGAACTCGAAGCGCGCCGCCGGAATGTCGTGCAGCTGGACGAACTTCCGTGCCTGCGAGATGATCGCCTCGTCGTGCGTGGCGATCCCGGGATAATTCCCCTTCAGGAGGAGCCGCTCCATCAGGATCACGTAGTTGCGGTCCACGTCCGCCTTCTCGGCGAAGGCGACGGCCGGCGGCTCCAGATAGGCGCCCTTGCAGAGGCGCACCCGCGCCTTGCGCTCGATCAGCTCGTCGACGTCCGCCTCGGAGCGGCGGAGAGCCGACTGGATCACGACGCCGCAGTGCGCGCCGTGGGTCGGGAAGAGACGATGGTAGAAGAAGTCGAGCGTGCGCTGGGTGTAGGCCGAGCTTTCCATGTCGAGCCGGACGAATCCGCCGAGCGCGCGGGCGCGGTCGAGGATCTCGAGCATGTTGCGGCCGCAGAGATCCTCGTCGATGTCGAGGCCCATCTGGGTGAGCTTGACCGACACGTTCACGTCGGCGCCGCTCGTCGCGAGCCGGTCGAGCATCAGCAGGTACTGGTCCTTGGCCGCGACCGCCTCGGCCGCCTGCGTGACGCTCTCACCGAGAAGGTCGAGCGACGTCCCGATGCCGCGGGCCTTCAGCTCCTTCGCCGCTGTGACACCCTGCTCGATCGTTTCACCGGCGACGAACCGCGACGCGAAGTGGCGGGCGAGCCGGTTGGAGCTGATGAAGTGGAAGATGCCGTTCTGTCGCGACAGCCAGAGCAGACTTTGGCGCAGCATGCGGACCTGGTTCTCCTGGTGACGGGACCCGGCGGATGCCGGCCCGGGCGACCCGAAGCTAGCCAGCCGCTGGGGCCGCTACAAGCGCGTGTGAGCCCCCTCACCCCGCCGCGGCCGGTTTCCACCTAAGATCGGTCCAGCGCACCCGAAGGAGCGAGCGTGACGAGCACGAAGCGGAAGCGGCGCCCGGCAGCTGCGGCGAATCTCAGCATCGACCCGGCGGATTCGGCGGAGGCGGCGGGACTGATCTACGTGACCGACACCACCCCGGGGATCACGCGGCGGAAATCCGGCAGCGGATTCCGCTACGTCGGCGCCGACGGGAAGCCGGTTCGTGACGCCGCCACGCTCGCGCGGATCCGCTCCCTGGCGATTCCGCCGGCGTACACCGACGTCTGGATCTGCCCCAGCCCGCGCGGCCACATCCAGGCAACCGGCCGCGACGCGCGCGGACGGAAGCAGTACCGCTACCACCCGAAGTGGCGCGACGTGCGGGACGAGACGAAGTTCGGCCGGATGCTCGCCTTCAGCGACGCGCTGCCGGCGATCCGCCGGCGGATCGCGCGCGACATGGCACGTCCCGGCCTCCCGCGGGAGAAGGTGCTCGCCACCGTCGTGCGTCTGCTCGAGTGCACCCGCATCCGGGTCGGCAACGACGAGTATACCCGCGCGAATCGCTCGTTCGGCCTCACCACGCTTCGCGACCAGCACGTGGAGATCAACGGCGCGACCCTTCGCTTCGAATTCCGCGGCAAGAGCGGGAAGAAGCACACCGTCGGGCTCACCGACCGGGGGCTGGCCCGCATCGTCCGGCAGTGCCAGGCCATCCCCGGCGCGGAGCTCTTCCAGTACCTCGACGACGACGGTCAGCGGCAGACGATCGGCTCCGGCGACGTGAACGGCTACATCCGCGAGATCACCGGACAGGAGTTCACCGCCAAGGATTTCCGCACCTGGGCGGGCACGATGCTGGCGGCGGAAGCCCTGGCCGGAATGGAGGCGGGGGATTCGGAGAGGGAGCGGAAGACGGCGATCGTCCAGGCGGTGGACGAGGTGGCGGGCCACCTCAACAACACGCGCGCGATCTGCCGGAAGTACTACGTCCACCCGCTGATCTTCGAGAGCTTTCTGGCCGGCACGCTGGCCCGTCAGCTCGAGGCAAGCGGCAAACCGCCGGTGGGACTGACCTCGCACGAGGCCGCCGTCATCTCGCTCCTGAAGAAGGCGACGCGGGCTGCCGCCGCCTGAGTCAGAGCGGCAGCTTCTGCTGCTCGACGCTGACCGGGCGGTCGGCGTCGTCGCGGGTTCCCCACGACACGTGCAGGGCAGGACGGATCTGGATGCGAAGCGGGCGGAGACCGGTCTGCTCATCGAAGTGGGCCACGAGCGATTCCCGCCCGCGGAACTTGTCGGCTTCGACACCGCGAACCCGGGTGAGATCGAGATAGAGGAGCTCGTAGCCGTCACGGGTCCAGCGAAGCGTCATCGTGCCGTAGACCGGCTCGATGAGACATTCGAGCTGGTCCTTGCCCTGCCGCGTCTCGAAGCTCAGCGCGTTCTCGCGCCAGGGCACGTTCGGATGCAGAAGCGACGGCTCGACACCAAAGAGCCCGCGGAGCTCGTCCTCGTCGGGAAACGGGTCCATGTGGTCCTCGCTCGCGATGTGACCAGCCGTTCCACCAGCCAAGCATGCCTCACGATGTCCCCCCATATATCGAAGGAGAGGACGCTGCTGCGGGGTCCTGCGTCACACATGGCGGGGTTGGCAGGCGGTGATACCTTTGGTGATGCCCCAGCCACTTCGTCTCTCCGCCGTCGCCGCCCTGCTGCTGCTCACCGCCTGCGGGCGTGATGCCGGCACGCCCCCCTCCCACCGCGGATTCGAGCCCGGGATGCCGGTCGCCCGGTTTCGCCAGACCGCCGCGGCGGTCGGTCCGCTCAATTGCGAGCCATTCGATGTCGAGGGGCTGGCCGCCAACCAGCTCTGCACCGCCACGAGCCCGGCCGGCGGCGTGCGGGTCGTCGGCGCGCTGGGCGGGGCGGACAGCACCGTTCCGTACGTCGTCGTACAGGAAGCCGATTCAGTCGGCGGCTACGCAGCGCTCACTCGCGAGTGGGGGGCCCCCGATACGCTGGTGGAGACCGGCCGGCGGTGGCGGCGCGGCCGATGGATCGCGGATGCCGATATCGAGGGTGACCGGCTCACCATCTGGATGACCGACACCGCGACCGAGGCCCGGATCGCCCGGCACACCCTCGCAGCGGCCCGGGCACTCGCCGACACGATGCCGGTGCGGAACGTCCTGAGCGCCGTGCTCGACACCATTCGCCGTACCTCGCCGCCCGGCGCACCGATTCCCGCGTCGCCGGAGGAGGTCGACGCGCCACCGCACGCCATCGCCTGCCGCCAATCCCCGGTGCCGGCCGCCCTCGCGGGGATCGACGGCGCGGTCTCCCTGCTGTACGTGGTGGACACGACCGGCCGCGCCGAGCCGGCGAGCGTGCGGGTGCTGGAGGCCAGCCGGCGCGGGTTCGTCGACCCCGCCATCAGCACGATCGGCACCTGCACCTTCCGCCCGGGAATGCAGCACGGTGCGCCGGTGCGCGTCCTGGTGCGGCAGCAGATCGGGTTCCACCCGGAACCGGGAAAGAAGTGACGCACGTCGCGGCAGCCCGGGAGCCCGAAGGCCATGATGAGCGGACGATTGGCACGATCACACCAACCGGAAGGCGGGAGGAACCGTGACCCTCAAGAGCAAGATCGCCAAGGCCGCCGCAGTCGGGGCCGCCGCCGGGGTTGCCGCAGGAGCGGCGCTGCTCCTCCGGAACAAGAAGACGCGGAAGAAGACCAGGAAGCTGGTCGAGCGGGTGGCGGGAGAGGCACGGAAGCGCGGCGGGAAGCTCGCAGCTGCCGGCGAGAAGCAGGCGAAGGAGCTCGCCACCAGCGGGCGGAAGAAGGCGAAGAAGCTCGCTGCCGAAGGCAAGAAGCAGGCGAAGGCGGTCGCGCGCGACGGACGGAAGCAGGCCAAGGCTCTCGCCGCCGAGGGGCGGAAGACGGCCAGGAAGGCCGGCAAGGACGCGCGGGCAACAACCGTCCGCATCGTTCGCGAGGTGAGCCGGAGCAGCCGGAAGAAGGGGACGGTGCGGGCGCTCGCCGGCGCGGCGGCCGGAGTCGCCGCACGGGCCGCGGGGCGTGCCGCGCTGGCGGCGATCGCGGACGCCACGTCTCGCAAGCAGGATTCCTCACGGACGACACGCCGCCCGCGCGCGCCGCGCGCGCAGGAGACCGGCGCGACACTCGGGCCCGACGGGATGCCCGGCCCCTTCGGCGTCTAGTCCCGGCTGAGGGCGGGCGGCGCGATACGCGCGCCGCCCGCGCCTTCGAGCCCCCGGCGGTACGCCGCCCGGAGCAGCTCCTGGAAGTGATGGACCCCCGCCTCGTATTTCACCGAGAACCGACCGCGATCATAGGCCCGGGAGCCGAGCCCCTGCTGCACCCGCGCGCAGATGGCGGCATCCTCCGCCTGAACGGCGTCGCTGTACGCCACATCCTCCTCGATCCGCGTCCGGGCTGCTGGTGACTCCACGTCGTCGTGGAAGTAGCGGAAAACGACTTCACAGCGGTCGTGAGCCAGCGGCCTCACGTGGTTCGTCTGCAGCCGCCCGGGAAGGATGTTGAGCATGAAGTTGGGGAACAGGCAGTAGTAGAAGGCGTCGCCGCCGCCGTCCCGCGAATAGAGACTGTTCTCGCCGGTGAGCGGCGAGTACTGGAGCGAGTACCAGTCGAAGACCTCGGTGACGTACTGCTGGTAGTCGTACAGCTTCACCAGCTCCGGATGGACGTAGGGGACGTGATACCCCTCGAGATAGTTGTCCACGTACACCTTCCAGCCGGCCTGCACTTCGTAGCGCACCTCGCGGGAGAAGCGGAGCGCGTCGAGACGCATCGGCGCGATGCGCTCGGCGATCCCCGCCGTGAACGTCTCGAGCGGGGGCGCGGCCGGATCGAGATTCACGAAGACGAGTCCCTGCCAGGTCTCGACCCGGATCGGGACGAGACTGAAGTCGGCGCGGTCGAAGAGCTCGGTCCGGTCCATCGCCGGCACGCCGCGCAGCGTCCCGTCGAGGAGGTAGGTCCAGCCGTGATACTTGCACTGGAGCGCGCGGGCGCACCCGTCCTCCAGCGCGAGCGGGCCGCCGCGATGGCGGCAGACGTTGAAGAAGGCTCGAAGGACCCCATCCTTCCCGCGAACCACGATGACGGGGTCGTCGGCCACCGTCGCGACGAGGTATTGCCCTTCGGCGGCGACCTGCGCCGCATGGCCCACGTTCTGCCAGGTCCGCGCGAAGACGAGCTCACTGTCGATCGCATGAAACCGCGGGTCGGTATACCAGGCCGACGGGATCGTCTCCGCGCGTGCGAGCGGTTCGTTCGCAAGGGCCGTCGGGTCGATCGCCTGAAGGTCGGGAGGCTGGCGCATCAGCGTGACTCCTTCGGGATCCAGACCGTCATGTGCTCGAGCCGCGCGAGCGGCGCAAGACCGAGCACCGCGGCCAGGAAGCCGGGCGGGTCCATCGGACGGTAGGCTTCGTCGAATCCGACGACCGCACCGTGCTGCTCCTCGAGCGTCCCGGCGAAGTCGCGCAGCGTCGTGGCGTCCGCCGTGTCGGGAAGCTCGCGCGATGGCCGCCCGGTGAGGAAGTAGACCAGCATCGGGTTGTTGGAGAAGAGCTGGTAGCGGTCGCCATCGGTCTGGAGCCACCGCTGCTCCGCCGATGGCTGCCACTTCCGGCCGGAGTAGCCCCAGCCGTCCTCGCCCAGCCCCTCGAGCTGGTCGAGGTTCTCGAGCGTTCCGCCCACGGCCCAGGCGAGGACGCCGGCCGCGACCGCGCCCCGCACCGGTGGGCTCCACGCGGACCAGCGGATGCGCAGACACGCCGCGGCGACCACGATCGCCAGCAGGAAGAGCGGCGACAGCAGCCGCTCATCGAACGGAATCCCTCCTCCCACGAAGGCGCGCGAGAAGAGGAGCACGCCGGCGTAGCAGAGCGCGAGGAGACCGGCCGCGTTGAAGAGGCGCCGGCGGCCGGTCGCGCGGGCATCGCGCGGCATCCGCCGAAGGGTGCGCCGCACCAGCCAGACCGCCCCGATGAAGAGCGCGGCCGCAAGGAGCCACCGGATCGTCGTGCCGCCGAGCGAAGGCGTGAGCCACTCCGCGGTCGTCCTCATCCCCTCGCGCAGCGTCGCGGGAAGGCCGCGCTGCAGATGCGTCACCGGCGGCGCTTCCGCCCCGACCGCGTGCAACCGCACCTTCCACCAGGTGTGCAGGACCACGACCGGAAGCGCCGCCTCGAGCGCGCGCTCCACGCGCTCCCGCCAGGGCCCGCTCCGGCGGAACGCCCACAGGACGGCGGCGATGCCGACCGCGATCCCCGCATAGCGGACCGACTCCGCCGCCGCCGCCGCGAGCCCCGCGAAGAACGGCCGCTCGGGCCGCCGCACCATCGCGGCGAGTGCGAGCGTCAGGCACATGAGAAAGAGCGGCTCGCTCAGGACTCTGATGTAGTTGTCGAAGAGCGCCGGCGTGGCGGCGAGGAGCAGCGCGGCGATGACGCCGGCCGGGGTGCCGGCGGTGGACTGCAGCAGGAGCACGATCGTGAGCACCATGACGAATGCGGCGATCGCCTCGACCCAGCGCGCCGCCTGGACCGGCGAGAGTCCCGCGCCGACGCCGACCGCGATCGCCGCCGGGAAGCCGGCCGGGAACTGGGCCAGCGCGGAAGTGCTGTCGGTGTCCCACCAGTCCGCGTCGGGAATGCGAAGGCGGCCGGTGCGTGCCAGCGACTCACCGGCGCCGGCGTACGACATCGCGTCGGGATCGAGGCCGGGCGCGGGCGGACGGCTGATGAACAGGACAGCGCCGCAGGCAAGGGCGCCGGCCACGAGCGCCGCGACGACGCGAGCCCGGATCACCCGGCGGGCGCGGCCGCGACGTCTCCTGCGGCAAGCAGGCCCCGCGCCGCTTCGGCCAGGCCGTCGAGCAGCGCGCTGGCATGGCTGGACGTCGTGCGCGGATTCATGATCGTCACCCTGAGCACCCGCCGGCCGCCGAGTACGGTGGTGGTGATCCAGCCGGCGCCGGAGCGGTTGTACGCTTCGCGGAGCCGCCGGTTCAGCTCGTCGAGCTCCGGCTCGCCCACACCGGGCGCGACGTAGCGGAAGCAGAGGATGTTCGACTCCGGCTCGTGCATCGCCATGAAGTCGGGCCGCTCGCCGATCTCCTGCCACAGGCCGTGCGCCACGGCGCAGAGATGATCGTGCAGCGCCGCGAGGCCGCGGAGCCCGTAGCGCTGCAGCGCGACCCAGAGCTTGAGCACGTCGACGGGCCGGGAGCAGAGGAAGCTCCGCACCCCCTGATCCCAGGTGTACCCGCCCGGCGCGTGGAAGAGATACGGCGCCCGCTGGGCAAAGGCGCGCTCCAGCTCCGCTTCGTCGCGGACGAGCAGCATGCCGGTGCCGAGCGGCATGAGGAGAAGCTTGTGCGGATCCCAGGCGATCGAGCGCGCGCGGTTGATGCCGTGGACCCGGTGGCGGTGCGTCTCGGAGACGAGGGCGGAGGCGCCGTGCGCGCCGTCCACGTGCAGCCAGATGTCCCGCTGCTCGCAGAGCCGCCCGATCGTCTCGAGGTCGTCGAACGAGCCTGTAGCCGTGGATCCGGCGGTGGCGACGACCGCCATGACGGAGAGCCCGTCGCGCGCGCAAGCGTCGAGACGCGCCGCGAGCGCTGCGGTATCCATGCGATAGTCGCGCGAGGGAACTGCGAGCGCCTGACGCCGCCCGAGTCCGAGCTGCGCGACGGCGCGGGTGACGGCGTAGTGCGCGTGCTCGCCGGCCAGCACGACGGGCGGCGATGCCCCGACGCCCTCCTCCCAGGCATCGGGGAGGGCGCGCGCGCGGGCCGCGAGGAGCGCGGTGAATGTCGCCTCGGTGCCACCGGAGGTGAACGTGCCTCCCGAGCCGGCGCCGAGCTTCGCGAGGTCGCACATCCAGCGGATGACCTGGCGCTCGACCAGCGTCCCCACCGGTGACATCTCGCGCACGGCGACGGAGTTGTTCACCGCGGCCTTGAGCGCCTCGGTCCAGATCGACGCGGCCAGCGGCGCCGAGACCTGGTGGCCCATGCACATGGGGTGCGAGAGGCGATTTACGTCGGGAAGGATGTCGCACTCGATCCGCGCGAGCACATCGCCCAGCGGCCGGCCGTCGAGGGGCACCGGTTCGTCGAACCGCGCGGCCAGCGTCTCCGGCTCGGCCGACGAGGAGACGGGACCGTCTCCTCGTCGGGTGGATTCGAGGTAGCCGGCGATCAGTCCGGCGAACGCGGCGCCGGATTCCGCGCCGGCGTCCTGTTCGAGCTCCGCAATGATCGCCACAAGGGGATCGGACTCAGTCGGGATAGAACTTCCTCCCCTCGCTCGCCATCGCCGCCAGCGCGGGCGCCGGGGCGAACCGCTCGCCGTAGACCGAGGCGAGCTCGCTGAGGACCTCCGCCACCCGCCGGGGCCCGAGATCGTCGATCATCCGGAGCGGCCCGCCGCGAAACGGCGGGAAGCCGATGCCGAAGAGCGCGCCGATGTCGCCATCCCGCGGCGAGCGGATGACCCCTTCACTCGCGGCCATCGCCGCTTCGTTAAGCATCGCGTACACCAGGCGCTGCTCCACCATGGTGGGAGCCACGCCTTCGCGCGGCTTGATCCCGAGGAGCGCGTAGGCCGACGGATCCACGCCGCTCTTCTTCCCGTTCTCGTACCGGTAGAATCCCCGCCCGCTCTTTCGGCCGAGCCGCCCGTCGGCCACCATCTTCGCGATGACGGGAGAGGGCGCGAGCCGGTCGCCGTACGCGTCGCGCATGACGCCGGCCGCCTTCTCGCCCACGTCGAGACCGACCTCGTCGAGGAGAGCGATGGGCCCGACCGGGAAGCCGAAGCGCGTCATCGTGCGGTCGATGAGCTCGACCGGCACCCCTTCACTCAGCAGCAACCCCGCCTCGTTGAGGTACGGCATGAGGATTCGGTTGACCCAGAACCCGGGGCGGTCGCCGACCACGATGACGGTCTTGCCCATCTTCCGGCCGAAGCGCACCGCGGTCACCGTCGCCACCGGAGAAGTGCCCGCGTGCGGGATGACCTCGAGGAGCGGCATCTTCGCGACCGGCGAGAAGAAGTGCATTCCCAGCACCCGCTCCGGTCGCTCGGCGCCGGACGCGATCTGCGCGATCGGAATCGTCCAGGTGTTGGTGGCGCAGATCGCCTCCGGCCGGATCTCGCGCTCGACCTCCGCGAGCACCTGCCGCTTGACGCGGAGATCCTCGAAGACCGCCTCGATCACGAGGTCGGCGCGGGTGAAGCCGCTGTAGTCGGCCGCGCCGCTCAGGAGGGCGCTCAGCCGCTGGTATTTCGGCTTCGTGAGCCGCCGGCGCTGGAGCCTTTCGTCGAGAATCGCCAGCGCCGCCTTCATCCCCTTCCCCACCCTCGGCAGCTCCGCGTCCTTGAGCCGCACTTCGACCTCGGCGTTGAGCACCGCGGTGCCGGCAATGCCGGAGCCCATGAAACCGGAGCCGACCACGCAGACACGCGTGACCGACGGCGCGGCGATGACCGTCCCGGGCGCGACTCCGTCATCCTTCTTGAGCGCCGTCGTCGCAAAGAAGATCTGCACCAGCTTCCGGGAGACGTCGCCCACGGCGAGCTGACCGAACCGACGGTGCTCCTCCTCGAGCCCCGCCCGCATGCCGTGCTCCAGCCCGACGCGCACGGCGTCGAGCGCGGCCAGCGGCGCCGGGAAGTGGCCGCCGGTCTTCCGGAGTACGCTCTTGTGCGCCTCCTTGTACACGATGCGCCGGCCGAACGGCGTCCGGTCGAGCAGCGCGCCGGCGACGCCGCCCCGCCCCGCGCGGAGCGGCACGCCTCGGCTGGCCATCCGATCCGCCGCGGCGACCGCGACCTGGCGCAGGATGCTCGCCGGCACCAGCTCGTCCACCATGCCGAGCCGATATGCCTTCTGCGCGCGCTCGCTCTTGCCCGCGAGGATGATGTCGAGTGCTGCGCGTACGCCGATAAGCCGGGGCAGCCGCTGGGTCCCGCCAGCGCCGGGCAACAGGCCGAGCTGCACCTCGGGAAGCCCGATCTGCGTCTTCGGGCTGTCGGTCGCGATCCGGTAGTGGCAGGCGAGCGCCAGCTCGAACCCGCCGCCCAGGCACGCACCGTTGATCGCCGCGATGACCGGCTTGGGGAAGTCGGCGACGCGGTTCATCGTCGCCTGGCCGTCGCGGCTCAGCGCCTCCGCGTCGGCCTGGGTACGGAGGCGGACGAACTCCTCGATGTCCGCCCCGGCGATGAAGGTGTCGGGCTTCCCCGAGATCAGCACCACCGCGCGCACCCCGCCATCGGTGGCGAGACGCTCGAGCAGTGCCTTGAATTCGTCGGAGACGGCGGCGTTCAGCTTGTTGACCGGCTCGCCCGGCAGATCGATCGTGACGACCGCGATCCCATTGTCGGTGGCGACGGTGAACGCGCTCATGTCCGCTCCAGCACCATCGCGTATCCCATGCCGCCCTGCGCGCAGATTGAGATGAGGCCGAACTGGACATCCCGCCGGCGCATCTCGTTGGCGAGCTGGGTGGTGAGCCGGGCGCCGGTGGCGGCGAACGGATGGCCCACCGCGATCGAGCCCCCCATCACGTTGGTGCGGTTCCAGTCCACCTCGCCCACCGGACCGGAGAGGCCGAGTCGCTCGGCCCACGCCGGCGAGGCCCAGGCCTGCACGTTGGAGAGCACCTGCGCGGCGAACGCTTCGTGGATCTCGACCAGACCGAGCTCGGACCAGCCGATCCCCGCGCGCGAGAGCGCCTTCGGCACCGCGGTGGCCGGGCCCATGAGGAGCTGCCACGCCGGGTCCACCGCCGTGACGGCGTAGCTCCGGATGTACGCAAGCGGCTCGTACCCCAGCGCGCGGGCCTTCTCGTCCGACATGACCAGCACCGCCGCCGCGCCGTCGGTGAGCGGTGAGGAGTTGCCGGCGGTGACCGTTCCGTAGCGCCGGTCGAAGACCGGCCGGAGGTTCGCGAGCGCTTCGAGCGAGGTGTCGGTGCGGATGCCGTTGTCGCTGGTGACGACTTCGTCCATCCCGCGTCCCCCGAACCACGGGATGATCTCCGCCGTCATCCGGCCGTCGGCGGTGGCGGCCGCGGCCCGCTGATGGCTCATCAGGGCGAACCGGTCCTGCGCGTCGCGGCTGATGCCGTTCTCCTTCGCCATCTTCTCGGCCGATTGACCCATGCTCTCGCCGGTGGACGGCTCCGCGATGGCGGGGGTGACGGGGATCAGGTCGCGGGGGCGGACCCGGCTGAACGCGGACAGGCGCGCACCGAAGGACTTTGCCTTGCTGGCGTCGACCAGCGTGCGGCTGAAGCGGCGCGAATGCAGGACCGGGATGTCCGAGAGCGACTCGACACCGCCGGCGAGGATGACGTCGGCGTTGCCGCGCTCGATCTGGTCGGCGGCGTTGGTGATCGCCTGGGCGCCGGACGCGCACGCGCGGTTGAGCGAATAGCCCGGAACGGTGAACGGGAGCTGGGGAAGGAGACTGACTTCGCGGCCGACGTTGGGGGTGAGGACCGAGACCACGACCTGGCCCCAGATGACCTCGTCCACCGCGCGGCCATCGAGCTCCGCCCGGTAGAGCAGCTCCTTCGCGGCCTCGCGCGCGAGCGCCACGGCGGGCACGTCGCGGAAGATGGTGCCGCTGCGGGCGAACGGTGTGCGCACCCCCGCGACGATCGCAGCGCGGCGGGATGGCGGGACAGTCGACATGTCACCCTTTCGCGGTATACTCTTCTATACTCGCACCGTCCAAAGGAAGCATTTGCGCGCCCGGGCAAGATAATTGAACGCTCCCCACGGCGTGATCGCATCGAAACGCGCGGAGCTCACGGCGCTCGCCGCCGAGCCGGTTGATCTGCTGATCATCGGCGGCGGCATTACCGGCGCCGGCATCGCCCGGGACGCCGCGATGCGCGGGATGTCGGTCGCACTGGTGGAGCAGCGGGACCTCGCCTCCGGTACCAGCTCCCGCTCGAGCCGGCTGATCCACGGCGGGCTCCGCTATCTCGAGCAGCGCCATCTCCGGCTCGTCTTCGAGGCCGCGCGCGAGCGGCGGATCCTGCTCGAAACCGCCTCCCACCTCGTCTGGCCGCTCGAATTCCTCTTTCCCATTCACCGCGGTGACCGGGTTCCGCTCTGGAAGCTCGCGGCCGGCATCTGGCTGTACGATCTGCTCGCGCTCTTCCGGAATGCGCGGCGTCATCGCATGGTCGGGAAGCGCGGCGCGCTCGCGGCGGAGCCGATGCTCCGCGAGCGGGGCCTCACCGGCGCCGCCTTCTACGCCGACGCGCAGTGCGACGACGCCCGCCTCGTGATCGCCACCGCGCGCTCCGCGATCCAGTACGGCGCGCAGGTCGCCAACTACATGGCGGCGCGCTCGCTGATCATGGCAGACGGTGCGGTGGTCGGCGCGGAGGTCGAGGACACGCTCACCGGCGAGCGGGGGCGCATACTCGCATCCGCGGTGATCAACGCCGCAGGCCCGTGGAGCGACGCCGTCCGCCGGATGGAGGACCCCCGCGCACGGCCGCTCCTCCGGACGACGAAGGGAGCGCATATCGTCGTACCCCGGGATCGGATCGGCCACCGCCACGCCATCACCTTCCTGAGCCCGATCGATGGGCGCGTGATGTTCATCCTTCCCTGGGGCGAGCTCTCCTACATCGGCACCACCGACACCGAGACCGCGGAGCCGCCCGAGGCCGCGACCGCGAGCGAGGAGGACGCGCGCTACCTCCTTCGCTCGGCCAACGCGCGCTTTCCCGGCGCGCATCTGTCGGAGGAGGACATCGTCTCGAGCTGGGCCGGGCTCCGGCCTCTCGTCCGCGACGATTCGGGGGCCGCGTCGGACAACTCGCGCGAGCACGTGATCGTCGACGGCCCCGGCGGCCTCATCACCGTCACCGGCGGCAAGCTCACGACCTATCGCTCGATGGCAGCCGAAACGGTGGACCACGCCATCCGCACCCTCCCGCCGCGCCGGCGGGGCGGGTGGCCCCGCGAGTCGGGCACGGCGCGGGAGCCGCTCCCGGGAAGCGAGGCCCACGATCTCGCCGCGTTCCGGACGCGGGCGCTCAGCGTCGGGCTCAAGACCGAGACGGTCGAGCACCTGCTGCGGGCCTACGGCACGGAATCGGCGGGGATCATCAATCTCGGCATGGCCGACCGCACGCTGTTCCAGCGAATCCACGTGCGGCACCCCGCCATCGCGGCCGAGGTGGTGCACGCCGCACGGCGCGAGCTGGCCCGCACGGTGGAGGACGTGCTCGTCCGCCGCCTGCACCTCTACTACGAGCTGGCCGACCACGGCCTGCCGGCCGCCGGGCGGGTAGCCGGACTGCTGGCGTGCGAGCTGGGATGGGATGCGGAGCGTGCGAGCCGCGAGGCGGCTCGCTACGCTGATTTCCTCGGCGGGAACTAGTCCTCGACCTTGACGTGGCCCTTCATCCCCAGCGCCGCGTGGGGATCGCACTGGAAGTAGAAGGTCCCTTCACCGAACGTGAGCGGGATATCGACCGTCTGCCCGGGGAGCTGGAGGAGGTCGCTCGCCGGCGGCAGGTTCGACCGGCCCGGATTCGAGTCCGCCAGGAAGTGCACGTTGTGCACGCCGACCTGGAGCGTGAACCGCAGGATGTCACCCTTCTTCGCCTCGATCTCGGCGGGCGAGAAATAGTTGCCCTTCTCGTCGGTGATCAGGTTGATGACGATCACCTTCCCGGCCGGGGCGGCTTCGTGCTCCTCGTGCTGCTCCTCCTGCTTCGCCTCTCCCTTTTCATGCTCGGCGCCCTCTTTGCCGCCGCAGGCGGCCAGGCCGAGCGTGGAAAGCGTACCGGCCACGAACAGGAAGCGCCGGGCGATGGATCGCGATGTCATGTGGTTCCTCGTGAAGGTGAAATAGGTCCTGCGTATCAGAAATCCTTGCGGGCAAAGGCGCGCGCCGCCAGTCCCAGAGGCGCCACCACCCAGACCAGCAGTGCCCCGACCGCGATCGCCGTCCCCCGCGCGCTTCCGAAGAACTGCTGGAAGACGGCCCCGGTGTACCCGAGGAGCGCCGCCACGTCGAAGCGGAGGAGCAGCACCACCCGGGCCAGGTCCACCGGATTGGCCAGCATCGCGCCCAGCATCGGACGCTCGAGCGGATAGTCGGCGAAGGTGGAGACGAGGAGGAGCACCACCGCGTCGTAGACCACGGCGGTGAGGAGCCACACGCCGATCGCCACCCCCAGTCCCTTGAGCCGGTCATCGGCGCGCACCGCAATGAGCAGCGCGATCGCCCCGAAGACGAGCGTCAGCAGCGTGCCGATCCCCAGCACGGCGAGGAGGGTGCCGGCGGCGTCGGTGGCGCCGTGCACCGCGAACGGAATCGCCACGCCCGCCACGAATCCGAGCGCCAGCGGGCCGACCAGTCCGGCGTAGAGCCCGCCGAAGACGGCGCGCCGGCGGACCGGCTGCGCGAGGATCAGCTCCACGAACTCCCGGGCGTTGTAGAGGTACATCGTGCCGAAGACGATGGTGACCAGCGGGACGATGAAGAGGACGACGTCCACGAGACTCAGAAGCGCGCGGCTCCCGCCGCCGCCGAAGCGGAAGAGGGCGTCGGTCAGCACGAGGAAGAAGAGCGCGTAGGCGATGAGCCAGCGGCTCCGCGCCACGTCGCGCATCTGGTAGCCCGCCACCCGCCGCATCGCGGCGGCACCCCCGATCATGCAGCCTCCCGGATCATGAGCTGCGCGATGGCGCGCTCCAGGTTGACCTGATGGGTGCGCCGCTTGAGCTCGTCGAGCGGCCCCGCGAAACGAATCTTGCCGTCCAGCAGCACGGCGACGTCGTCGGCCAGCTCCTCGAGCTCGCTCATGATGTGCGACGCGATCACCACGGTGCGGCCGCCGGCGCGCTCGAGCGTGATCTTGTCCTTCAGGATGCTGCTCGAGATCGGATCGAGCCCGGCGGTCGGCTCGTCGAGAATCATCAGGTCCGGCGCGAAGAGGAATGCCATCACGGCGTTCACCTTCTGGCGCGTGCCGCCGGAGAGGGTCCGGAGCGGCTTGTCGAGCTGCGGCTCGAGGCCCAGCAGATGGATCAGCGTCTCGTCGGGCGCCGCGCCAGCGCCGCGAAGTCTGGTCAGCAGCTCCAGCAGATGCCGGGCCGAGAGATTCTCGGGGAATCGCGCGATCTGGGGCATGTATCCTATGCGGGCGCGCCAGGCGCCGTCGGGCGTCGTCGGCCGGCCGTCCAGCATGATCCGCCCGCGGTCGGGATGGGTGAGGCCGAGCATGATCTTGATCAGCGTCGTCTTGCCGGCGGCGTTGGGGCCGACGACCGCCGTGACCCGCCCTGGCCGGACGCTCAGATCGAGCCCGTCGAGGACGGTGAGACTCCCGAACGTCTTGGAGACCCCGACGACGTCGATCATCGGCCGCCCTCCGGTCGGGGACGGACG
Organism: Bacillota bacterium; assembly: GCA_050257015.1. Lineage (GTDB taxonomy): Bacteria > Gemmatimonadota > Gemmatimonadetes > Gemmatimonadales > GWC2-71-9 > JAICUF01. The sequence continues at coordinate 30,837 of JBLMWC010000066.1, forward strand.
AACGGGCGCATCGCCGGCCGCTCGTCGGCCAGCGTCTCCGGCGTCAGGACCGGGAGCGCGCGCTCCGCGACGTCCAGCACGCGGACGAACACGCTCCGGAGCAGGAGCAGCGACGGCTCGTTGTGCTCCACGATGAGCGAGAAGAGCCGGACGGGACGGTGCGGCACATCCCCGTAGCCGTCCCGGCCGAGATCGTAGCCGTGGTACTGGTCCCAGTAGTTGCCGGCGAAGATGCTGGAGGTCTCGCGGCTGTTCGTGGTCACGTCGAAGGTATTCCCGATGAAGTTGTTGCCGCTGAAGCGCGCGTCGGCCGAGCTGGCGGTGAGCCGGACGGCCCAGCCGTCCTCGATGAAATCGTTGTCGCGCGCCTCGAGGCGGTTGGCCCCTTCGGCCACGAGCCCGATGGTGTTCCGCGCGAACCGGTTCCCGATCACGCGGCTGTCGCTCATCTCCTTGAGGAGGAGCCCGTACGCCGCGCTGCCCCAGCTCTCCTCGAAGCGGTTCGCGACCATCTCGACGTGGCTCGAGTACATCACCGCGACGCCCGACCCGTTGGCGCGGAAGAGGTTGCTCCGGTAGTGGCAGCCGTCGGAATACATGAAGTGGAGGCCATAGCGCAGGTTCCGCTCGCTGGTGTTGCCGCGGATCTCGCTCCCCCGCACGAACTCGAAGTAGATCCCGTCACGAAAGCCGGTGATCGTGTTGCTCTCGATGGTGACCGAATCCGACGACCAGAGGTGGATCCCGTTGCCCGAGCCGATCTCGGTGCGGCCCGCCGCGCTCAGCACGTTCCGCGCGATGCGGCAGTGGGTGCTCCGGGCGAGGTAGATCCCGAAGAACCCGTTCTCGACCCGGTTGTCCTCGATCACGCATCCCCGTACACCGACCGCCTTGACCGCCGCCCGGTCCTGCGTAAAGCTCGCCCCGACGTTGCGGAAGACGAGGCCGCGCACCGTCACGTCGTCGGCCGTGATCGTCATGAGCTGCCGCCCGCCCTCGCCGTCGAGGATCGCGCCGCTGTCCCCCGCGATTTCGACCGCACGAGTCACCTGGATCGTCGGCTCGCGGTAGACACCGGCCCGCACGACGATCCGGCCGCCGGCCGGCGCGAGCGCGAGCCCCTCGGTGATCGTGCGCACCGGTCCCGACGGCGAGACCACGACGGCCGGCCTCCCGGACACCTGAAGCAGCGCGAGGATCGGGACGAGTGCCATCATGGCGTGCGCGCCCCCGGCGCCGGAAGCCCCTCGCGCTGCACCATCGCCAGCACGTCGGACCAGCCGAGGGTGCCGTCGGCCGCGGCGCTGAGGCCGAGTCCCATCGGGCTGTTGCCTTCGGCATCCGGCGCGGCGCGGCGGAAGCGCGCGCGCTCCGCCGGCACCAGCCGGTCGTCCTGGGTCACCCAGAGGGACCGGGTGGCGGCGCGGTTCGCCAGATGGTAGGAGGCCAGGCATTCGATCGAGTCGAACGCGTACACCTTGCCCTTCACCGTGATCAGCTCCGCTCCGTAGCGGGGATCGCTCACCGTCATGCTGCAGAACGCGCAAACGTCCCGGTCATAGGCGATCGGCCGGGGGCCCGGCGCGGCACAGGCCCCCAATAGCAGCGCGGCCGCGCACCGTCCGCGGCCGGCCACCGTACGGAACGCCGAGCGTGTCATCCGTGCCCCGTCACGCGACGCCGGCGGAAGGCGAGCACGACCGCCACCACCACGAGCGCGAGCGACGCTCCCGCGGCCCAGCCGCCAAGCCCGGGCCAGGACGACGCGGTGAAGTTGAGCAGCTGCTTCGACCCGATGAGCGGCGGCTGGTAGCTCATGCCGGGAATCTTGATGATCGCCTGCGTCATGTCGAGGTTGTGCCCGTAGTCGTACTCCCATTTCCAGAAGTCCACGAGCCCCGCCACCGCGGTCGCCACGTACGCCACCGCCCACAGTACCAGCAGCCGGCGGCGGCCCGCCAGCGCGGTGATCAGCCCTCCCGCGATCAGCGCCGCCACAATCCACGGCATGTAGCGCAGCTCGGGAATCGTGTCGGGATGGATCGTCTTCATCCCGATGTAGTGATTGAGGCCGTTGATGTTGTCGATGTCGGTCGGCGTCACGCCCGTGACGGTGTTCACCCGGATGTGCATGCCGAGCCCCTCGGGGTACTGGGGCGCGACCAGACGGACATTCCAGAGCGGCGATACGTACACCACGGCGAGCAGGAGCGCTGCGAGGGCCGCGAGGAGTCTCGGGCCGCGCCCGAGGCGGGTGCGTACCTGCACCGCCTCGCGCGCGTCCGCCCGCTCCATGCCCAGCGGGACCGTGGTCACTGCGGCGCTCCGTTGCCGGGCGCGGTCGGGATGTGCTGCATCCGGGCCACCTGGCTCGCCGCGCGCGCGCTCACGTTGGCGGTCAGCGGGACATTGGAGCCCGCCGGCGACACTCGCGCATACCCCGCCATCTCCTGGTGCAGCGCCGAGCAGAAGTCGGTGCAGTAGAAGGGATAGACTGCCGGCGTCTGGGGCACCCACTTGATGGTGCGCGTCTCACCCGGCGGGATCACCATGTTGGAGTTCTGCGCGCCCATCACCGCGAACCCGTGCACGATATCCCAGTCCTGATCGATGTTGGTCACGTGGAAGTACACCGTGTCACCGACCTGGATCCCGGCAAGGTTGTCCGGCGCGAAGTGACTGCGGATCGCGATCATCTTCACGTCCACCCGATGTCCCTTCCGGGTGATGCCGCCGTCGGACTCCGCCTTCGTCACATACGGCGTCGTCGCCTCGGACAGCTTGAAGAACTTCACCTGGCGCTCCTTGATGATGCTCGCCGGGATCGCCTGGGCGTAGTGCGGCTCGCCGGCGGTCGGGAAGTCGAGGAGCATCTTCATCTTGTCGCCGCTGATGTCGATCAGCTGCGCCGACTGCGCGAGCTCGGGGCCGGTCGGGAGGTAGCGATCCTTCGTGATCTTGTTGAGCGCGACCACGTACTGGCCCCACGGCTTCCGGCTGTCGCCGCCCGGTATCATCAGGTGGCCGACCGAGTAGTACACCGGGATCCGGTCCACGACCTCCCAGGTGCCCAGCTTCCACTTCACGATCTCGGACGAGATGAACATCGAGGTGTAGGCGTAGCCCTTGCCGTCGAACTCGGTGTGCAGCGGGCCGAGCCCCGGCTTCTGCACCTCGCCGGCGATGGTAGCCGCATACTTGAGGACCGGAATGCCGTCCACGATCGTGTCGATCTGCTTCGCCTCGATCGCCTTCAGCATCTTCGAGAACGAGTGCACCGGAATGACCGTCGCGAGCTTGCCGCTGGCCACGATGTATTCGCCGGTCGGATCGACGTCCACGCCGTGCGGGGACTTCGGGGTCGGCATGTAGTAGACCACCCCTTCACAATCCTTCGGATCGATCATCCGGACGCTCGTCTTCCGCTCGGTGCTCGCGATCCGCGTCGAGGGATCGGTGTAGTTGTGCGTGTAGTTCACCGGCACCGTCTTCGCCTTCCCCTCGTTGAGACACGCCTCCGCACGGCGGTAGTTGACCGCCGCGACGTAGTCCTTGTCGTTCTGCGAGGAGTTGAGCTCCTGCTTGGTGTAGGCCTGCTCGGTGTTGTACGAGCTGAAGAAGAACCAGCCGTCCGACGGCCCCTTGCCGGCATGGCCGAGATCGTAGTTGTAACCCGGCATCAGGATCTGGAACGCGATGTCCATCTTGCCGGGCTGATCGGCGGTGATGAACGACAGCGTGCCGCGGAAGTTCTGCTTGTAGCTCTCGATCGGCACGTCGGTGTTGGGCACCGGCACGCTGAACCGCGTCGCCGAGACGATGTACTTGGTGTTCGGCGTCGTGAACGGAGACGCATGGCCGCCGGCCGAGTTGGGGATCTCGAGGATCTCGTCGGTCTCGAAGCGGGTCAGGTCGATCCGCGCGACTCGCGGCGTATTGTTGCCGTTGATGAACAGCCAGCGCCCGTCGGGAACGCCGTCGGTCTGCGACAGCTCGGCGTGGTGACTGTCATCCCAGGGGACGAAGCCGCGCGTCGTCTCCAGCATCGGCTTCGTCTCTTCCGTGTAGCCGTAGCCGTTCTCGGGGAACTGCGAGAAGACCGGGATCGTCTTGAGCAGCCGCCCCGAGGGGAGGCCGTAGACGGTCACCTGGCCGCTGAAGCCGCCCGACAGGAAGGCGTAATAGGCGTCGTACGAACCCGGCGCGACGTAGACCTTCGACGCCGCGTCTCCCATGACGAGATTGGGCTGCGGCCCGCCGGCGCGGCAGGCGAAGAGCAACCCGGCGGCCACCAGGGTGGAGGCCAGACCGACGGTGACCGTGCGAGTCAGCTTGTTTCGTGGCATGTGAGTTCGGCGTGACGCCGCGTTGAGTGATTTCGCATCCGCGTATGATCAATTGTATCGGCGGCACCATGAAGGAATTCTGAAAATCCTCACAGGATGCCTTGAATCCTCAGGCCCGATGCACCGCCATCGCGCGGCGCGCCGAAGCGGGCCGCTGCTCCGCCGGCGGCCGGCAGACGAGCACGGGGACTTCGGCGCCGCGCACCAGCTTGTCCACCACGCTGCCCAGCAGGAACCGGCGGAATCCGCCGACGCCATGGCTGGTCACCACGATTGCGTCCACCCGCTCGCGCCGGGCCTCTTCCAGGATCTCGATGGCCGGGTTGCTCGCGATCCGCACCGCCGTGCGGGCCCGGGCGCCCAGGCGCCGGACGTGTCGGGCCACCCGCTCGAGGTACGCGCGGGTGGTGTCCTGCAGCTCGTTGTCGACCGCGACGTCCGGAATCAGCCCGAACGGCAGCGGCGCCACTTTCATTAGAGGACTGGGATCGATCACGCTGACCAGGAGGCACTCGCCTTCCTCCTCCAGCAACTCCCGCGCGGCGAGCACCGCGTGCTCCGCCACCGGCGACTGGTCGAGCGGGACGAGGACCCGGCGGAAGTGCACCGGATGCGCGCCCGGCTCATCGCTCGCGCGAAGCATGAGCACCGGCGTGGCGACGGTGCGCACGAGCCCGTCCGCCACGCTCCCGAGCCAGAGCCGTCCCACCGCGCCGCGGCCGTGCGTCGTCATCACCACGAGGTCGACGTGCGCCCCGTGGATGTGCGCCGCGAGGGTGTCCACCACGGGCCCGGACAGGTGATGCGACGCGACCCGGAGGTCGTGGTCGGCGTGCACCCGCTCGGTGACGCGGCGGAGATAGACCGTTTCATCTTCCAGCTGGACCTTGTCGAGCTCGCCGAAATCGACGGCGGCCGGCGCCGCGGCGAGCGCGGAGGCGACGGAGACATGCACCAGCGCGAGCTCGAGATCGGCGCCCGTCCGCTGGGCGATGGCGACGGCCACCGGCAGCGCCTCTTCGGCGGCGAGCGAGCCGTCGAGCGGCACGAGGATGCGGTTGTACATGGATCCTCCCTGGATCAGAACGGGACGGTCAGCACCGAACAGGCGGCGCTGTGCGTGAGACGGCGGGCGATGCTCCCTGCCTCGATGACTCCGGGCGGGCCGCCGCGATGGAATCCGAGCACGATCGCGTCGGACCCCGTCTCGGCGGCGGCGGTGATCAGCGAGTCGACGATCGGGCCGCGCCGAACCATCAGCGCGTCGGGTACGTGGCCCGCCGGCTCGCAATCGGCGAGCTGGGCGATCGTCTCCCGGAGGGCGTCGCTCCGGCCGGACGGGATCAGCTCGGCGAGCTCGGGCGGCTCGTCGGGACGCACCGGCTCGACGGTGACCGCGCGGAGCGTCGCCGACACCGCCTTGGCGAAGTCGCACGCCGCCCGGAGGACGGTGAGTCCCCGGCGCGACCCGTCGAGGGCGACGAGGACGTGCTCGGGCGCGGGACTCCCGAGCGGGACGAAGAGGCACGGCGTCCGGCTCCGGCGCGCGACCGCATCGGCGGTGTCGCCGACCAGGAGCCGCGTCGCCTGCGAGCGCTGCTTCCGGCCCACCACGATGAGGTCAACCTGGTGATCATCGGCAAAGCGGCAGATCTCGACGCCCGGGATCCCGAAGGTCACGCCCAGACCGACCGAATGGACCGGCGGCGCCGCGCGGACCTCGGGGTCCATCCACTGCTCCAGCCGGGCGAGCACCGGCCCGCTGCTCGCGGCCGGATCGCCGCTCACCAGGGCGGGCACCGGAGAGGTGGCGTGCTGCGCCGGGATGGTGGTCATGACGGTGACGCGCGCGCCGGCCCGGTTGGCCAGCGTCAACGCAACGCGGAGAGCACTCCGCGCCGTATCGGATTGATCGGTCGCTACCAGGACATGCCGCAGTTGCATGGGGTCTCCTTCGATGACACGAGGATGGCCCCACCGGCGTGAAGGAAGAATGAAGAGGTACCGAAGGTTTCTTGGTGAGCGTAGACTTGAGGCATGCCGACTGCATTGGAGAGGCCGAACACGCCGCAGTGGCGGCTGGAGCAGCTGGTTACCGCCGGGACGCTCCTGGCCTCCGAGCTCTCACTCGAAGGGGTGCTCCAGCGTGTAGTCGAGATCGCGGTCGACGTGATCGGCGCCAGGTACGCGGCGATCGGCGTGCTCGGGCCCGATGGCCGGACGCTCGAGAGCTTCACCACCATGGGGCTGTCGGAGGAGGAACAGGCCGCGATCGGCCCGCCGCCGCGGGGCCACGGCATCCTCGGCCTGGTGATCCGCGTCGGGAAGCCGATCCGCCTGGCCAACCTCGGCGAGCACCCCGACTCGTACGGTTTCCCCCCCAACCATCCGCCCATGACCTCGTTCCTCGGCGTGCCCATCACGGGACGGCGGGGCACCTTCGGGAACCTCTATCTCACCGAGAAGATCGGCGGGCCGGAGTTCACCGACGTGGACGAGTACGTGGCCCGGCTGCTGGCCGCCCAGACGGCGGCGGCGGTGGAGAACGCGCGGCTCCACGAGGAAAGCGCCCGGCTGCTGGAGGAGGTGCAGCAGCTCCAGCGCACCCGGGAGCGGTTCTTTGCGATGGTCAACCACGAGCTCAGGAACGCACTGGCCGGGGTCTATGGCTGGGCCGAGATGCTGGTACGGAAGAAGGACCCGGCGAGCGTGCCCCGTGCCGCCTTCGAAGTGCTCGATTCAGCCGAGCAGGCGATCGGGCTGATCAACGATCTCCTCGACCTGAGCCGGCTCGACGAAGACCGGCTGAAGCCGGCGATGCGCGCGGTCGAGCCGGCTGGCGTCGTCCGGCGCTCGATCGGCCGCGTCACCCCGGCCGCGCAGGCACGGAACGTCACCATCCGGGCCGACCTGCCGCCGGGCCTCCCGAGCTGCCAGACCGACGCGAGCCGCGTCGAGCAGATCCTGATCAACCTGACGGTGAACGCCGTGCGTCACACCCCCGAGAACAGTGAGGTGTGCATCAGCGTACGGCACCAGGACAAGCGGCTGCTCTTTCAGGTGGACGACCAGGGGCCGGGAATCTCGGAGAGCGAGATCGAGCGCATCTTCGACATCTACGTCACCAAGGCGGGCGAAGCGCAGGAGGGAGTGGGACTTGGCCTTCCGTTGTCGCGTCGGCTGGCCCGGCTCCTGGGCGGAGAGCTCCGGGCCGTCGCGAACCCCGGAGGCGGTGGCCGGTTCCTCCTCGAGCTGCCAGCCGCCGACACAGGATAAAGACGCCTTCACGATCGCTTGCAGTCGCCTTCAACAGTGCACGATAGGTTGGTGACATGCGGATACTCGTCGTCGAAGACGACCGGAAGGTCGCGGGCTTCATTGAACAGGGATTGAAGGAGGAAGGACACGCGGTGGACGTCGCCCCCGACGGGGACGAGGCCACGATGTTGGCGCATGTCTACGACTACGACGTCATCCTGCTCGACGTCGTGCTGCCGAAGAAGAACGGCTTCCAGATCGCCGCCGAGCTGCGCCGGGAGGGCCGGGCGACCCCGATCCTCATGCTCACCTCGCTCGACTCCCCCGAGGATGTCGTGCGGGGCCTCGACGCCGGCGCGGATGATTACCTCGCCAAGCCCTTCCGCTTCGACGAGTTGCTGGCGAGGATCCGCGCGCTCCACCGCCGGGGCGGCGCCGCCCGGCTCGACGTGCTGCGCTACGGACAGCTCACCCTCGACCGGCTCCGCCACATCGCCGCGATCGACGGGCACACCCTCGATCTGACGCCACGCGAATTCCAGCTCCTCGAGTACTTCCTCCTTCATCCCGACGAGGTCGTCCGCCGCACCACGCTGCTCGAGAAGGTGTGGGACATGCACTTCGATCCCGAGAGCAACGTGGTGGACGTCCATGTCGGGAACCTGAGGCGCAAGCTCGAGCGCGCCGCTGGCGGTCCCGTTATCGCGACTGTCCGCGGCGTCGGGTTTACGCTGCGGGGCGGGGCCACGGCCGCAGGCAGCGCATGACCCGCCGCGTGCCGGCGGCCGTGCTCCCGACCGGCGCGGCACTCGCCATCCTCGCCGGCCTCGTCGCCCAGCTCGGCTTCCGGGACGCGGCCGCCGCGCACGCCATCTGGCGGGTCAGTCTCTTCATCACCGCGGCACCGCTCCTCTGGCGCCTCGCCCGCTCGGTGCGGGGCGGTCAGTTCGCCACCGACATCGTGGCGTCGCTCGCCATCGTCGGCGCCATCCTCCTCGATCATCCCCTCGCGGGTCTCGTCATCGTCCTCATGCAGTCGGGCGGCGAGTTCCTGGAGGTCTACGCCGCCGGCCGCGCCTCCCGCGCGGTGCGCGCCCTGGAGGAAGCGGCGCCCCGCATCGCGCACCGCCTCACCGCGGGCCGCGCCGAGGACATCACCGTCGACGCGATCGTCCCGGGCGACGAACTGGTCGTCCGCCCCGGCGAGATGGTTCCCTGCGACGGGATCGTCGTCGCGGGCGAGTCGCATGTCGATACGTCGAGCATCACCGGCGAGCCGACACCGGTCCGGACGATCGCGGGGGCCGCCTTCCCCAGCGGCAGTCTCAACCTCGAAGGGCCGTTCACCCTGCGCGCCACCGCCGCGGCCGCCGAGAGCCAGTATGCCCGGATCGTAGACCTGGTGCGATCGGCGCAGGAGCAGAAGGCGCCGATGCAGCGGCTGGCCGACCGGTACGCGGTCTGGTTCACGCCGGTCACCCTCGCCGTCTGCCTCCTCACCTGGCTCGTCTCGCACGATCCGGTGCGCGTGCTCGCCGTGCTGGTGGTCGCCACGCCGTGCCCCCTCATCCTCGCCACGCCGGTGGCGCTGATCGGCGGGATCAATCTCGCCGCGCGCCGGGGGATCATCTTCCGCTCGGGCACCGCGCTCGAGCACCTGGGCCAGGTGACGGCGGCGATTTTCGACAAGACGGGCACGCTGACCGTTGGTCATCCGAAGGTGAAGACGGTCCGCGCTGTGGCGCCGTGGACCGAGCCGGAGGTCCTGCGCTTCGCGGCGTCGGTCGAACAGGGCTCGGGGCATCTGCTCGCGCGCACGGTGGTGGACGCGGGCCATGGCGCCGGGCTGGAACTGAGTGAGCCGCGCGGCGTGGTCGAGGAGCCGGGTCGGGGGGTGTCGGGGCAGGTCGACGGGCGGACGGTCAGCGTCGGCGCGCGGTCGTTCATTACCGAGTATCATCCGCAAAGCCGGGCCGCGGTCCAGGAGATGTCGGCCGATCACGGCACCAACCTTCGCGCCTACGTCGCGATAGACGGCGACCTCGCGGGAGCGGTGGACTATGCCGATCGCCTGCGGCCCAACCTCGACGTGCTGCTGGCGGAGCTCCGCGCCGCGGGGGTCGGCCGGATGTTCCTGCTGTCGGGGGACATTCAGGCCAACGCGGACGCGGTGGCCGAAGCGGTCGGCATCCCCATCGCGCGCGGCGACCTGAAGCCGGCGGACAAGGTCGCCACGGTGCGGTCGCTGCTGGCCGAGGGCGAGCGCGTGCTGATGGTCGGTGACGGGACCAACGACGCCCCCGCCCTGAGCGCCGCGACGGTCGGCGTCGTGCTCGCCGCGCACGGCGGAGGCATCGCCGCAGAGGCGGCGGACGTCGTGCTGCTGGCCGACGATCCGGCGCTGGTCGCCACCGGCATCGCCATCAGCCGCCGGTCGATCCGGATCGCCCGGCTCAGCATCTGGGTCGGGCTGGGCCTCAGCGGCGCCGCGATGGCGGCCGCCGCGGCCGGCTACGTGCCGCCGACCCTTGGCGCGATACTTCAGGAAGCGATCGACATCGCCGCAATCTTCAACGCACTCCGCGCGGCCGCGCCGTACCGCGGCCTCGCCCGTGCGATCGGCGCCGTACCGCATGTGCCGCAGCCTGAGCTGTTCCACGCCCAGACGGAGACGCCGGCCTGATGCCCCGACCCTATCCCCACTTCCGTGAGCTGACCCGCGCCGAGGCGGAAGAGGTGCTCGCCCGCAACCACGTGGGCCGTCTGGCATTCGTGGACCACGAGCAGGTCGACATCGAGCCGATCCACTACGTCTTCGCCAACGGCGCGATCCACGGCCGCACCGCGGCCGGCACCAAGCTCCACGCGCTCGCCCATCAGCCGTGGGTGGCACTGGAGACCGACGAGATCGAAGGGCTGTTCAACTGGCGGAGTGTGGTGGTCCGGGGGACCGTCTACAAGCTCGACCCCGCGCTGGACGAGAAGGATTACGCCGAGAGCGTTGAGATCATCCGCGGTCTCGTTCCGGAAGCACTCGCAGCCGAGGACCCGACACCGAGCCGTGACATCGTCTTCCGCATCTACCTCGGCGAGATCAACGGCCGCGCGGCCGACGACCGCTGAGACCCACACGGAGGCATCATGGACTACTTCTTCTCTGCGACGCACCTCCATCTGATGCTCAACCACGTGCCGGTCCTGGGCACGATCTTCGTCTTCATCCTGCTCGTGTGGGGGCTGGTGCGGCGTTCCCGGGAGATCACGTCGCTGGGACTCCTCTTCACGGTGATCCTGGCGCTCGTCACGATCCCGATCTATCTCACCGGTGAGCCGACCGAGGAGGCGCAGGAGCACGCGCCGTGGTTCGACAAGAAGCGGGGGAACGAGCACGAGGAGAAGGCGGAACGGGGACTGATCGCGGTGCTGGTGACCGGGGCGGTGGCGCTCGGCGCGCTCTGGCTCCGGCGCGGGGGGCGGCCGGGCAACGGGGCCGTCACCGGTGTTGCGGTCGCGGCGCTGGGCGTGAGCGCGGCGCTTTTCGCGCTCGCCGCGCTCGAAGGCGGGCAGATTCACCACGAGGAGCTTCGCCCGGGCGCGGCCGTCACGGCGCCGGGACCGGAGGGCGATTCGGATTGAGGTGTTCCATGCGTAGCGCAGTCATGATCGGCGTGCTGGCGCTGCTCGCGCCGGTCCCGGCGGTGGCGCAGGCGACGGCTGACGTTCCCAGCCGGCTCGAGCTTGCCGACTCGTCGCTGGCACTGGGAAAGCGGCTCTACGACGGCGCAGGCAACTGCGCCTTCTGCCACGGCGCCGCGGGCGTGGGCACGAGCCGCGGCTCCGACCTGACCGACGACGTCTGGCGGCACGGCGACGGCGGTTACCTCTCGATAGTCGAGCAGATCGTCCACGGCGTCGGCCACCCGACCGGCGGTCCGGTGACGCCGATGCCGAGCCGCGGGATGGGACCGCTCACCTATACCCAGATGCGGGCAGTGGCGGCGTACGTCTGGAGCCTGAGCCACCGCGTCCCTCGGGACAGCGTGACCCCCGCGCCCCGCCGGCGCCGCTGACGCGCGCCGGCGGAGCGCACGCCTAGGCGACCGGCGAGCCCTTCTCCACGATCAGCACCGTCACCATCCCGAACATCCCGTGGTCCGTCTCGGCATGGGCCAGGATGTGGCAGTGGAACGCCCAGGTACCGGGGTTGGTCGCCTTCACCAGAACATCCCACCGCTCGCCCGGCGCGATGTTGAGCGTGTCGCACTTCCAGGGTGCCGGCTGATCCCATCCGTCCTTCGCGATCACCGTCATGTGCATCCCGTGGAGGTGCATCGGGTGGATCATCATCCCCTCGTTCATGAAGCGGATGCGCACCGTCTGACCCTGCTTCGCCACGATCGGCTCGGTGGCGGGAAACCCCTTGCCGTTGAGCGTGAAGCCGTGCGGGCCGTCGTTCAGCACCATCACGTAGTCCACATCCACCTTCGGCTCGCGCGAGCGGTCCTTCGGCTCGACGATGAAGGCACCGAGCAGACCCTTCGACACCTGGGTGGTGGAGTTGTGATGCGAGTGGTACATGTGGGAGCCGGCGTTCGGCACGGTGAACTCGTAGGTGTACGTCTCGCCCGGCTTGATCGGCGGCTGCGTGATGAACGGCACCCCGTCCTGGTCGTTGGGCAGCTCGAGGCCGTGGAAGTGGATCGCGGTGGACTGCTCCAGCCGGTTGGTGAGGTTCACGCGCACCCGGTCGCCCTCGCGGACCCGGATCTGCGGGCCGGGCACCTGCCCGTTGTACGCCCATGCCTTGGCATGCTGACCCGGCGCGTATTCCCAGTCGATCTCGGTCGCGGTGAGGTCGAACACCTTGACACCTCGCTCCATCCGCGGCGCCATCGGCAGGTTCCCCCGCCCCGCCGTCTTCGCCGGAAACGCCTTGATTCCCTTCTCGTGCATCGCGTCCATCGCGTCAGCCCGCTCACGGACCGTCAGGATGGGCGCGGCCGGCCGGGCTGGAGCCGACGGGGGCGTGGCGGCGACCGCCTTGTTGTCGGTGCAGGCTGAGAGCGCCGAGACCACGGGGAGCGTGAGTGCGGCGGCGGCCCCTTTCGCGAGAAAGTCGCGGCGGGACCGGGCGGCGGTGATCAGGGTGTTGTCGGACAAGGGGATCTCTCCTCTGCGTGCGATGAAGGGCTGACGGTCGCCGGGGAGTCTATCCAAAGCCGGATGAAGGGCGGGTTTAGGTGCCGTGAAGCATTCTTCATAACTGTCAGGGCAGGCGCGGACGCACTATCTTTCCCGGTCGCGCGCGGCGCATCGGAGAGCGCGCACGGTCAGTCCCCGAGTCGCTCGGAGTGGTCCGTGGAACCGAATCTGTTCGAAACGGCCAACGCGGGATTCGCGCAGGCCATGTACGAGGAATTCCTCCGCGATCCCGCGGCGGTAGGCCCCGAATGGCGCCGCCTCTTCGAGAGCGGCGTGGTCGGCGAGCGTCCGCCGGCCGCAGCCTCGAACGGCCGGGGTGCCTCCGGCGGCGCGTCCGCCGCGGCTGCACCCGAAGCGGCGGCTCCGGCCGCGAGTACGCCGGCTCCGGCCGGCGCCATGCCGATCAAGGGACCCGCCGCCCGGCTGGTGCAGAACATGGCGGAGAGCCTCACCGTCCCCACCGCCACGACCTTCCGCGAACTGCCGGTCGCGACGCTGGAGAGCCGGCGGAAGGAGCTCAACGCCGCGCTCCAGGCCGCAGGCCGCAGCGAGAAGATCTCCTTCACGCACATCATCGCCTGGGCCATCGTCCAGGCGACGAAGCAGCATCCCGTCATGGGCCACACCCTGCTCATGCAGGACGGCGCGCCGTTCCGGGTCGTTCCCGACGGCATCTCCCTCGGCCTCGCCGTGGACGTGACGCGGAAGGATGGCAGCCGGGGGCTCGTCGTTCCGGTGATCAGGCACGCGGAGGCGATGGACTTCGCCGCCTTCCACGCGGCGTATGAGACGCTGGTGGAGAAGGCGCGCACCAACAAGCTGATGCCGGACGATTTCGTCGGCGCGACGATGTCGCTGACGAACCCGGGCGGGCTCGGCACCGTCGCATCGGTGCCGCGGCTCATGGCCGGCCAGGGGAGCATCATCGCGGTCGGATCGATCGCGTATCCCGCCGAGTTCGCCGCGACGCCGGCCGAGCGTCTGAAGGAGCTCGGCATCGGCAAGGTCATGACCGTCACCAGCACCTACGATCACCGCGTGATCCAGGGCGCCGAGTCCGGGCAGTTCCTCGCCACCTTGGACGGACTGCTGCAGGGAAAGGATGGGTTCTACGAGACGGTAGGGGGACAGGCGGACGGCCGGTCAGGGGGTCAGGGAGTCGCGACGGCCGCGGAGCCCACTGACCGCCTGACCGCCGGACCGACTGCCCGCCCGGCGCAGGAGCGCCCCGTCACCGCCGACCGTCTCCAGCAGGTCGCCGCCGCCATGGGGTTGGTCAAGGCGTTCCGCACGCACGGCCATCTCGCCGCCCATCTCGATCCGCTGGGCAGCGAGCCGATCGGCGACCCGGCGCTCGACCCGGAGTCACTGGGGCTCACGCCCGAGGTGATGGCGCAGATCCCGGCCGACGTGCTCCGCGTCTTCGTGCCCGGCAATACCCTGCTGGATGCACTCCCGCACCTCCGTGAGACCTACTGCGGGACACTGGCCTACCAGGTCGAGCACATCGCCAGCCACGAGCAGCGCGTCTGGCTCCGCGAGCAGATCGAGTCCGGCACCTTCCGCGGCCCGCTCGCGCCCGATCAGAAGAAGCGGCTCCTCGCCCGGCTGACCGAGGTCGAGGCGCTGGAGAAGTTCCTCCACAAGGCCTATCTGGGACAGAAGCGCTTCTCGATCGAGGGCGTGGACATGCTGGTCCCGATGCTCGACTTCACGATGGACCTGGCGGTGGACGCCGGCGCCCGCGAGGTCGTCATCGGGATGGCGCACCGCGGGCGGCTCAACGTGCTCGCCCACACCGTCGGCCGCCCCGCGGAGACGATCTTCGCCGAGTTCGAGGGCGGGCGGCAGGTTGAAGCCGGACAGCTCACCCCCGAGGGCGGCACGGGAGACGTCAAGTACCATCACGGCGCCGAGGGGTCGTACCGGACCGACAACGGCGGCTCCGTCGCCGTCACCCTGGTGCCGAACCCGAGCCACCTCGAGTTCGTGGGCCCCGTGGTCGATGGACGCGCGCGGGCCCGGCAGACCGACCGGCACGGCGCCGAGCCGAAGGTGGATCCGAGCGCCGCGGTGCCCGTGGTCATCCACGGCGACGCCGCCTTCGCCGGCCAGGGAGTCGTGGCGGAGACGCTCAACCTCGGCGCGCTCAGGGGATACCGCACCGGTGGCACCCTGCACCTCATCACGAACAACCAGGTCGGCTTCACCACCGACCCCGATGAAGCGCGCTCTACGCAGTATGCCAGCGATCTCGCCAAGGGCTTCGACATCCCGATCGTGCACGTCAACGCCGATGATGCCGAGGGGTGCCTCTCCGCGGTGCGCCTCTCGATGGCGTACCGCCGGAAGTTCGGCGGCGACGCGCTGATCGACCTCGTAGGATACCGGCGCCACGGCCACAACGAGGGCGACGAGCCGGCGTACACGCAGCCGCAGATGTACCACGAGATCAAGACGCACCCGACGGTGCGCCAGCGCTACGCGGAGCAGCTCGTCGCCGAAGGGATCGTGACGGCGGAGGAGGCCGACGCGCAGACGCAGGCCGCGTATCAGCGTCTCGTGGACATCCAGCAGAAGTTCAAGGCGAGTCTGGAGACGTCGCGCGCCGCGGCCGAGGCGGCGCCCCGCGCGCCGACCGCCCGGATGGTCGAGACCGCCCTGCCCGCGGAGACGCTGACGTCGATCAACGATGCGCTGCTCGCCTGGCCCGAGGGGTTCAAGGTCCACCCGAAGCTGATCCGACAGCTCGAGCGGCGCCGCGCCGCGCTCGGTCCCGAAGGCGGCATCGACTGGGCCCAGGGGGAGGCGCTCGCTCTCGCGTCACTGCTCATGGAGGGCGTCCCCGTCCGCCTCACCGGCCAGGACACCGAGCGCGGGACGTTCAGCCACCGGCACATGGTGCTGCACGACGCCGAGTCGGGTACCCGCTACGCGCCGATCACGCATCTCCCCGGTGCCAAGGCGACGATGGAGCTGCACAACAGCCCCCTGTCCGAGCTCGCCTGCATCGGCTTCGAGTACGGGTACAGCGTGGCGGCGCCGGAAGCATTCGTGGTCTGGGAAGCGCAGTTCGGCGACTTCATCAACGGCGCGCAGGTGATGATCGACCAGTTCATCGCCGCCGGGCTCTCGAAGTGGGGCCAGACGTCGCGCCTGACGCTCCTCCTTCCGCACGGCTACGAGGGACAGGGGCCCGAGCATTCGAGCGCCCGCCTGGAGCGGTTCCTCCAGCTCGCGGCCGAAGGGAATCTGCGCGTGGCCAACTGCACGACGCCGGCACAGTACTTCCACCTGCTTCGCCGCCAGGCCCGGCGCGAGCGCCAGCGGCCGCTCATCGTGATGACGCCGAAGAGCCTGCTGCGGCTCCCGCAGGCCGGCTCGCATCTGTCCGACCTGACGTCCGGCACCTTCCAGCCGGTGCTCGACGATCCGGCGATGACCGAGCGCGCCGGCGGCGTGACTCGGCTCGTGCTGGTGAGCGGGAAGCTGTACTACGATCTCGTAACCGAGGCCGACAAGCTCGCCGAGGGCCGGCCGGCGCTCATCCGGCTGGAGCAGCTGCATTCGTTCCCGGAAACGGAGCTGCGCGAGGTGATCGCGCGGTATCCCGAGGTGCAGGAGATCGTGTGGGCCCAGGAGGAGCCGCGGAACATGGGCGCCTGGACCTGGGTCGAGCCCCGGCTCCGCTCGCTCCTGCCCGACGGGGTGCCGCTCCGCTATGCCGGCCGTCCCGACCGCGCGAGTCCCGCCGAGGGGTATCCCGCCGCCCACGCCGCCGAGCAGAACCGGATCGTCGCGGACGCGCTTGCCGCCAGCGTGCGCCAGGCGGAGCCGGCAACGGCAGCCGCGGCGGGAGAAGCGAAAGGGTAGCTCCGCACGACCACCAGCCGCTCGGTCTTTCTCGATCCCACGGGCCGCCGCTGGCGGCGGCTCCGCCGGGCCGCTCTCGCCACCGGCGTCCTGACGACGCTTCTCGCCGCCGGCGTCGTCGCCAGCATCTTCATACCTCCGCTCCTCCCCTCCTGGCGCGCCGAGCGGAGCGTTGCGCGCCTCCCGACGCTGCTCACGACCCGCCAGGCCCGCGAGCGTCTCGCCGCGCGGCGCCGCCTCTACGCCGCGCTCGGCCGCCGCCGCGAGCCGGCGGCGGTGCGCCCCTCGCGGCTGCCGCTGGTGCGGCCATCGGGACCGCCCCGACGCCACAGTGATTCGGCGCAGTCGCTGACCGCCGGGTTCTACGTCAACTGGGACGACAACTCCTACGCCTCGTTCGCCGCGCATGCCGCGGAGATGGACTGGGTGATCTGCGAGTGGAGCTTCGTCGCGACGGGCGGCGACTCGCTCCGCTTCGCGCTTGACCCGCGCATCCCCTACGTCGTCCAGCGGCTCCCCGAGGCCGACCGGCCCCTCATCTTCGCGATGGTGAGCAACTTCGATTCGGGCGGCAAGCGCTTCGAGTCGCGCGATCTCCGCCGGCTGCTCGCGACCCCCGACAGCCGGGCCCGCGCCGTCGCCCAGCTGGACGGCTTCGTGCGCCGCTACGGCCTGGGCGGCGTCACGGTGGACTTCGAGAGCGTGCCGGCCGATCTGGACGACGAGGTCCTCGCGTTCGTGCGCGCGCTCCGCGCGGCGCTGACCGAGCACGGGGCCCTCACCACCCAGGCGATCGGCACCGACGTCGACGACGGCTGGCTCCGTCGCTACGGCGCCGCGAACGACGCGGTCATCCTGATGCTCTACGACGAGCACTATGGCAGCGGCGACGCGGGACCGGTGGCGAGCCAGGAGTGGTACGCCGACCGCGTGCGCCACGCCATGCGCGTGCTCGATCCGGCGCACACGATCCTGGCGATCGGCGCCTACGGCTACGACTGGAACGACGCCGGGCCGGATGCGTCCGGCGGCGAGCTCACCTTCCAGGATGTCATGGCGGCGGCGCGCGAGCATGCGGTGCGGGTCGGCTTCGATTCGGTGGCGCTCAATCCGTGGATCAGCTGGACCGATCCCGACTCGACCGATCACGTCGCGTGGTACCTCGACGCGGTGACGGCGTACAACCAGGCGCTGGTGGGCGACGCCGCAGGTGCCAGGGGACGGGCCGTTTGGCGGCTCGGCTCGGAGGATCCGGCGCTCTGGCGGGTGATCGGGCGGCGACCCAACGAGCCGCCCGCCATCGGGCTGGCGACGATTCCGCCCGGGTACGACGTCGAGTTCGACGGCGACGGTGAGATCCTGCGCCTCACCGCCCATCCCACCTCGGGCCGGCGGCTGATCGGCGTCGATTCCGTGAGCGGGCTGGTTCGGCGGGAAGTGGTGACGGCGTATCCCTCACCGTGGGTCGTCCGCCGGGACGGCCGGAGCGCGCACCGGGTCGCCCTGACTTTCGACGACGGGCCCGACGGCACCTGGACGCCGGTCATCCTCGACACCCTCCTCGCGTACCACGCCCCGGCCACGTTCTTCGTGATCGGCGAGAACGTCGAGCGCCACATCCCTATCATGCGGCGGCTGGTGGCGGAGGGACACGAGTTCGGGAATCACACCTTCACGCATCCGAACCTCGCCCTCACCTCCGCCTTCGTCACGCGGCTTCAGCTCGATGCGACCGAGCGGCTCCTCGAAGCGGTGACCGGCCGCCGGTCGGCCTTCTTCCGGCCCCCCTACTTCGGCGATGCCGAGCCGACCGACAGCAGCGAGCTGGTGCCGGTGAGCGTAGCGAGCGAGCTGGGCTACGTGACCGCCGGCCTGCATATCGATGCCGAGGACTGGGAGGAGCCCGGTGTGCAGACGATCGTGGACACCGTGCTGGCCCAGCGGCGGGCCGTCACCAGTGAGCGGTCGGGCAACGTCATCCTGCTGCACGACGGCGGCGGCGACCGGAGCCAGACCGTCGCGGCCCTCGGTCCGCTGATCGATTCGCTCCGGAGCCGCGGCGATACCCTCGTGCTGCTGTCGGAGCTCGCCGGTATTCCCCGCGATCAGGCGATGGCAAAGCTTCCGGTGCGCGGCGCCATGACCCGCGTGGTGGAGTTCGCCACCTTCGGCGTGGTGGGCGCCGTCGAGTGGCTGCTCCACTGGATCTTCCTGCTCGCCGTCGTCCTCGGCATCGCTCGGCTGGTGGTCGTGCTGGCGATGGCGATCCTCCAGCGCGCCGTCCGGCGGGCACGGCCCGACCCGGCGTTCGCCCCCGCCGTGAGCGTGATCGTCCCGGCGTTCAACGAGGCGCGGGTGATCAACGCGACGATCGGGAGCCTCCTGGCGCAGAGCTATCCGGGTCCACTCGAGATCGTGGTGGTGGACGACGGATCGCCCGACGACACCGCCGGCGTCGCGCGGGCAGCGTTCGGCGCGCACCCGCAGGTGGCGATCCACCGGAAGCCGAACGGCGGCAAGGCGAGCGCGCTCAACTACGGCATCGCCCACGCGCGCGGCGAGATCGTCGTGGGGCTCGATGCCGACACCGTCTTTCCGCCGACGACGCTCGCGGCGCTGATCGCACCCCTCCGCGATCCGGCGGTGGGGGCGGTGGCGGGAAACGCCAAGGTCGGCAACCGGGTGAACCTGGTCACCCGGTGGCAGGCGCTGGAATACGTCACCAGCCAGAATCTCGACCGGCGGGCGCTCTCGCTGTTCAACGCGATCACGGTCGTGCCCGGCGCCGTCGGCGCCTGGCGGAAGTCGGTGGTCGAATCGCTGGGCGGGTTCAGCAACGACACCCTGGCGGAGGACCAGGACCTGACGATCGCGGTGCGGAGGGCGGGCCACGTCATCGCGTACGCCGACCAGGCGGTCGCGTACACCGAAGCGCCCGACACGCTGCGCGCGCTGGCGCGGCAGCGCTTCCGCTGGTCATTCGGCACGCTGCAGTGCATGTGGAAGCACCGCGACGCGCTGCTCCGGCCACGATACGGATCGCTGGGGCTCATCGCGATGCCGAACACCTGGATCTTCCAGCTGCTCTTCCCCGCGATCTCGCCGGTCGCCGATCTGATGTTCCTGTGGAGTCTCGTGTCGGTGTGGCTGGTGCGGCAGCAGCACGGGGCGACGTACGCGGTGACCGATCTGGTGCAGGTGGTCACCTTCTATGCCGTGTTCCTGCTGGTCGACTGGCTGGCGGCGGTGGTGGCGTTCGTCATCGAGCCGGGGGAGGACCGGAGTCTCACCTGGCTCGTCTTCCTCCAGCGATTCGCCTACCGGCAGGTGATGTACTGGGTCGTGGTGCGGTCGTTCATGGTCGCGATCCGCGGACGACTGGTCGGCTGGGGCAAGCTCGAGCGCAAGGCGACGGTGCGGGTGCCGGCGTAGGCGGTCAGGCAGCGCCGGAGTCATCCCGGTGAAGTCCAGAGGTCCGCCCCTCCGATGTCATTGCGAGGAGCGACGCGACGAAGCAAACGGGTCGCCTGCGTTGCCTCCATTGACGCCGACCCCTCGCGCGCGATCTTCCACCAGCTCCATCCCGCTCTTCATTCCTCATTCCGGTCTCCACACTCATGTCCCCAACCAGACGCGAAGCCCTGGCCCAGCTCGCCGCCATCGCCGCGGTCGCGGCGCTGCCCCGTTCGACCTGGGCCTTCAGCGGATCCGACCCGCTCGACGGCACCATCGCCGAGCTCCAGGCCGGCTTCCATCGCCGCGCGTGGACCTCGGTCGAGGTGACAAGACGCGCGCTCGACCGCTGCCGGACCGACGGCGCCGCCTGGCGTGCCATCGATGTCCTGGCCGACACCGCGCTCCGCGACGCGCGTGCGGCGGACGCCCGCCGGCGAGCCGGCCGCCCGCGCGGCCCGCTCGACGGCGTTCCCGTCTTCGCCAAGGCGATCTACGACATGAAGGGGCTGCCGACGACCGGCTCGAATGCCGAATGGGCGCGCCTCTTTCCAGAGCCGGTGCGGCGTGACGCGCTCGAGGTGGCGCGGCTTCGCGCCGCGGGTGCCGTCGTCCTCGGCAAGACCGCAGCCGATGATTTCGCCTATCATGGCAACGGCACCAGCAGCCACACCGGCCAGGTGCTCAACCCGTACGACCGTACCGGCACCCGCACACCCGGCGGGTCGAGCGCGGGCTCGGCGGCCGCGGTCGCGGGCGGGATGGCGTTCGCGGCGCTCGGCACCGATGACGGCGGCTCCAACCGGATCCCGGCGCAGTTCACCGGCGTGGTGGGGATGAAGCCGACGTTCGGGCTCGTGCCGCGCACCGGGGTGATCCCGACGTGGCCGTACCTCGATACGCATGGGCCGCTCGCCCGCACGGTGGCCGACGCCGCGCTCTATCTCGCGGCGATCGCGGGCGCCGACCCGTCCGACCCGCTTGCGCTCGCCGGTCCCTGGAACGGCGCGCCGCTCGGGGCACTCCGTGACGGTGCGCTCGCCGGCGTCCGGGTCGGCCTGGTGGACGCACATGTTCCGCGTGCGCAGATGACGGCGGAGGCGGTAGCCATGTGGGACCGCGCGGTGGCGGACCTGCGCTCGGCGGGCGCCACGGTCGATTCATTCGCGCCGCCGGTGACGCTCCAGAACTACCGGGACGCCTTTGCCGCCGCGTCCCGCGCGCGCGGCGACGCGGTGCCGAACCCGAAATCCCCGGCCCCGACTGCCAACGCTCTCCTCCACTATTTCGCCGGGCGCACGGCCGATGCGCGCGCGGCGGTGCGCCGCGGCTATCCGGCCTACCGCGCCTTCTATGATGCGCTTCCGGCCACGTTCGAGGAGTGCGAGCCGCTCCTCGACCTGCCGATGACGGAGGATCCCGCCGGACGGTCGTTCGCCCGCTCGCGCGCCGAGGTCGTGGCGGCGCTGTCGACGTCGATGCGGGCGGCCGGAATCGCGGCGATGGTGTATCCCACGATGCCCTTCAATGCACCCCGCGCGGTCGACGAATGGCCCGACATCCGCACCACCCTCGGTTACGGCAACTGGCTGGGCCTGCCGGAGGTATCGGTGCCGGCCGGGCTCGGCGCGGACGGGATGCCGGCGCTCAACCTGTCGGTCGTCGGGCTGCCGGGTGAGGATGCGCGGGTGCTCGCGCTGGCGCATGCGTACGAGCGGCAGTCGCGGCGGTTCCGGTCGCCGCCGCGGGCGGGGTGAGCGGCGCCCGCGTACGAGCAAGCGGGGCGGCCATCCTCGGCCGCCCCGCTTCTGTTGCATCCCTCGGAGCGCTCGGCCGCCATGAGAGCTGCGGTCGAGTTCCGCTCTACGGCTGCATGGTGCGGCGGCGGGCCCGCTGCCGCCAGCCCCCCGCGGACCACGGACCCGCCCCCAGCAGCGCCAGCGCGACGAGGCTCGCGATGTACAGCAGGTTGATCTCATAGCCCGGCGGGCCGAACAGCGGGCCCGACGGGGTGAGGCCGATCGTGTTGACGGAGCTGAACCCGTACCGCAGCTGCACCGTGAGCATGGCGACCAGCATCGACACGATCAGCGGGATGCTGACGATCGCCACGAAGATGCCCAGAACGATCGCGAGTCCGCCGAACAGCTCGAGGAGCGTGACGATCCAGGCGGCGGCCGCCGGCATCGGCACGCCGATCTGCTGCAGCAGCTGGCCGAAATGCTCCGGCCCCCGGGTCAGCTTGGCGTAGCCGTGTGCCATGAAGCCGTATCCGACGATCAGGCGGAGCGGAAGGAGGGCCCACCGACGCGAGGATGCTTCGTACCATGCTTCAGCCACCGGCGAACCTCCGGCACAATGTGGATTGGGTGATCCACTCTAGTGAGACGGAACTGGATTGTCCAGTCCATTTTCACTATTGTTGGGTCCGATGACTGCCGCCACCCCTCGCGCCCCCGCGCTCACGCCGAAGGGCCGCGCGACCCGCACCCGCATCGTCACCGCCGCCGCCGAGCTCATGTTCGCGCACGGCGTGGCGCGGACGAGCCTGGACGAGGTGAAGGCGGCGGCCGGTGTGAGCAGCTCCCAACTGTATCACTACTTCGAAGACAAGCACGCGCTGGTGAGCGCCGTCATCGAGCATCAGACCGAGGCGGTCCTCGCGGGACAGCAGCCGCTGCTGGCCGCCCTGGACAGCGTGGCGGCGTTCCGGGCCTGGCGCGACGTGCTGGTCGGATTTCGCCGCGACTCCCGTTGCCGGGGAGGGTGCCCCATGGGATCGCTCGGCAGCGAGCTCTCGGATACCGATGCGCATGCACGCCGGGAGCTGGCAGCCGGGTTCCGGCGATGGGAAACGAGCATCGCAAACGGATTGCGCGAGATGCGCTCCCGCGGTGAGCTCCTGCCGGGCGCCCGGCCGGACGACCTCGCGCTCGCGGTGCTGGCGGCGGCGCAGGGAGGGATCCTGCTCGCGCAGATCCATCGTGAGACCAGGCCCCTGGAGACTGCGCTCGACACGATCATCGACCACATCGAATCACTGGTGGTACGACCGCCGCGGCCGCCGAAGTCGCCGCGACGCCGATGACAAAAGGGGCGGCCATCCTCGGCCGCCCCTTCCTTCCGTCCTTCTGCCCTTGCGTCCTACCGCTCGTCCTTCGGCAGGATCGGCCGCTCCGACGCCTGCTTCGCCAGCTCCTTGAGCGGCTCCGACAGGTGATCGCCGTAGTGCAGGAGGAACACCCCGCGCGCCCGCTTCTGCATCAGGAACGCCACGAGCGGCGTATCCGCCTTCGCGGCGTTGCACTCGCGGCAGGCCAGGACGAGATTGTCCGGGCGGTCATACGCGGTCTGTCCGCGTCGCGGGCGCACATGATCGAGCGTAATCGTCTCGGGGGGCGTCTCGGTGCCGCAGTAGGCGCAAATGGAGCCGTGGAGCGAGAGGAGCCAGTCTCTGTGTGACTGCATGCTGCGTCCGGCTGACCGGCGGAAGGCGGACGGAGGTACTGCACCTGCTGAATGCCTGCGTGATCGTCGTGCCACAAAATACCAATTCAGGGGTTGAACATGGGGCCGGCACCCGCCGACCCGGGAACGTACAAGCGTGAAATATAGCAACTTAGGGGCCAGAATGGCAGGTGCCGTGGCTGTCACCCTCCTGGCCGCATGCCACCGGGGGCCCGGCGAGGCGGGCGAAACCCGGCGTGCCATCGCCGCCTCGACCGCCCGGTACGTGGAGGCCTCGCGGGCCGGCGACGCCCACGGGCTGGCCCAGCTGTACGACGAGCATGCCATCCTCCTGCCGCCCGACGGGGAGCCGGTCGAGGGCCGCGACTCCATCGAGGCCTACTGGAAGCGCGGGCTCGAGAGCGGATTCGAGCTGCACACCACCCGCATGGAAGCGTCGGGCGGCGTGGCGTATTCCATCGGCCGCTGGTCGCTGCCGGCTACCGACGAGGAATCCGCCGATTCCGGCAAGCTCGTCCTCTGCTGGAAGTGGATCGATGGCGCATGGCGGCTCACCGCCGACATCTGGAACAGCAGCGTCCCGGCCGACTCGGCCGATGACACCGCTCCCGAGACCGACGCGATCCCGGTCACCTGACCGACCCCCGAGCCGGAGACACCATGGCGTTTCGCCGCGTTCGCATTTCCCTGCTGCTTGCCGTGATGGCCCTCCCGGCAGGCGCCGCGTCAGCTGCGCAGACCCCGCGCGATACGGCGCCGACGCTGATCCACGCCGGCCGCCTCTTCGACAGTGAGCGCGGCGCTTTCGTCGGCGCCACCGACATCCTGGTCCGGAACGGCCGGATCGACTCCGTGGCCCCGGCGATAGCCCTCCCGGCGGGCGCGCGCGAGATCGACCTGCGGCGCTACACCGTCCTCCCCGGCCTCATCGACGCTCATACCCATCTCCTGACGCTGGTGGCGCCGAAGATCGGCGACGTCATGGAGGGGCTGCGGATGAACACGATGGAGGGAACGCCGCTCCGCGCGCTCCACGGTGCCGCGCGAGCCCGCACCTTCCTCGCCGCCGGCATCACCACCGTGCGCGATCTGGGCAACGCCGGCCAGTTCGGCGATGTCGCGCTGCGGAATGCCATCCGGGACGGCAGCGTGGACGGCCCGCGCATGTTCGTCTCGGGGCCGGGGCTGAGCCCGGTCGGCGGGCAGTATCCGGGACTGCAGCAGGGATTCCTGTCGGTCGCCGCGGACGAGTATCGCATCGTTCACGACCCCGACGACGCCGCCGACGCGGTGCGGGAGAACGTCACCCTCGGCGCCGACGTCATCAAGATCTACTCCAACAACACCCCCAACCGCGCCACCCTCTCGAGTGAGGAGATCCGTGCCATCGTCGCCGCGGCGAAGCGGATGGGCGTGCGCGTGGCCGCCCACGCGACGAGCGACGACGCGGTGTGGCGCGCCGCGGAAGCCGGCGTCACCTCGATCGAGCACGGCTACACCGTCGCCGACTCGACCCTCGCCCTGATGGCTCGCAAGGGTGTGATGCTGGTGCCGACTGACATCGACAGCCTAAGCGCGGTGCAGTATCTGAAGCAGACCGGGGAGCCGGGCGAGCCGGCCGGAATGCAGTCGTTCCTCAGTCGCGAGCGGGACCGGCTTCGCCGGGCGGTAAAGGCCGGCGTCACCATCGCGGCCGGCTCCGACAACTACATCGACATGGGCTGGCCCCAGGGCTACAGCGCGCGGCGCGTCCTCTTCTCCTACATCGAGGCCGGACTCACGCCGGTGCAGGTCCTCCAGGCCGCGACGATCAATGATGCGCGCCTGCTGGGCCAGGAGGGCCGGCTGGGTGTCATCAAGCGGGGGGCGTTCGCCGACATCATCGCCGTCGATGGCGACCCGGCGGCCGATTTCAGCGCGATCGAGCGGGTGCGCTTCGTCATGAAGGCGGGAACGGTCTACGTGGGCCGGTAGCGCCGAATTACCTTTCCGGGGACCGAGCCTGTTCCACACCGCTCTGGAAGGAGCCCCCCGCTGACCGCCGAACCGACTACCGCCACCGCCCCCCCCAGTGCCGCCGCCGGCGATGACGGCGCGCTGGCATGGCGCAGCATCAACACGATCCGCGCACTGGCCATGGACGCCGTGCAGGCGGCCGAATCCGGGCACCCCGGCACGCCGATGTCGCTGGCCCCCGCGGCCTACGTGCTCTGGCATCACTTCCTGCGCCACAACCCGCACAATCCGCATTGGGACGACCGCGACCGTTTCGTGCTCTCCTGCGGTCACGCCTCGATGCTGCTGTATTCGCTGCTCTACCTCACCGGCTACGACCTGTCCCTCGACGAAATCCGGAACTTCAGGCAGTGGGGCTCGAAGACGCCGGGCCATCCCGAGCGCGGCCACACCGCCGGCGTAGAGACCACCACCGGCCCCCTCGGCCAGGGCGTCGGCAATGCCGTCGGCATGGCGATCGCCGAGCGGTTCCTGGCTCGGTACTTCAACCGGCCCGACTTCGAGATCGTCAACCATCTGGTGTGGGCCTTCGCCAGCGACGGCGACATCATGGAAGGCGTCTCGAGCGAGGCGTCATCGATCGCCGGACATCTCCAGCTGGGCAACCTCTGCCTGATCTACGACAACAACCACATCACGATTGACGGCCGGACCGATCTCTCGTTCAGCGAGGACGTGGGCAAGCGGTACGAAGCATACGGTTGGCACGTCCAGCACGTGGAGAGCGGCAACGACCTCGACGCAATCGCGCGGGCGCTCACCGCCGCCCGGGACGAGACGGCGCGACCGTCGATGATCGTGCTCCATACGGTGATCGGCGATCCGGCCCCGACCAAGAAGGACAGCAACGAGGCCCACGGCTCACCGCTCGGCCCCGACGAAGTGCGGAAGACGAAGGGGATCATCGGCTGGCCGGAGGAGCCGCCATTCTTCGTGCCACCCGAGGCGCTGGCACACTGGCGGGAAGCGGTGCCCCGCGGCGAGGCGCTGGAACGCGACTGGAACGCGCTCTTCGATCGATACGCCGCGAAGTACCCCGACCTCGCCCAGGAGTACCGCCGGTGGATGACCGGTGAGCTGCCGAAGGACTGGGACCGGTTCCTGCCGGCGTTCACCGCCCAGCAGGGGGCGTTCGCGACGCGGCAGGCGTCGGGCAAGTCGCTCGAGGCGCTCGCGAAGACGATGCCCAACCTCATCGGTGGTTCGGCCGACCTCGGCACCAGCACCGGCGTGACGCTCACCGATGGCGGCGAGTTCGGTCCGGGGCGCACCGGGCGGATCCTGCACTGGGGGATCCGCGAGCACGGGATGGGCGCCTGCATGAACGGCATCGCCGCGCACGGCGGGCTCCGGCCCTTCGGCAGCACCTTTTTCGTGTTCACCGACTACATGAAGCCCGCGATCCGCCTCGCGGCCATCATGAAGCTCCCGACGATCTACATCTGCACCCACGACTCCATCGGCCTCGGCGAGGACGGTCCGACGCACCAGCCGATCGCTCAGCTCGCGATGCTCCGGGCGCTGCCCGGTCTCCGGCTGTTCCGGCCGGCGGATGCGACCGAAACCGTCGAGGCGTGGCGCTACGTCGTGAGCCATCCCGACAAGCCGTCGATGCTGGTCCTCACCCGTCAGAAGGTGCCGACGATCGACCGGACGAAGTTCCGGCCGGTTGACGGGCTTCGCCGCGGGGCGTACATCCTCTCCGAGCCCGACGGCGGCGCCGAGGCGATCCTGATCGGGACCGGCTCGGAGGTGGGGATCGCGATCGCGGCGGCCGATCAGCTCGCGCGCGAGGGGATCCGTGCGCGGGTGGTGTCGATGCCGTCCTGGGACGTGTTCGCGGATCAGTCGCAGGAATACCGGGACGAGGTGCTGCCCCCGGCGATACGCGCCCGTGTCGCGATCGAGGCGGCCGCCACGATGGGGTGGCTCCGGTGGGTCACCGACGAGGGTGTCGTCATCGGCATCGATCACTTCGGCGCGTCGGCACCGGCCGAGCGCATCTACCAGGAATTCGGGCTGACGCCCGAGGCCGCTGCGACGGCGGTCAGGCGTCTCCTGCAACAGAAGAAGAGGCCCGCATGACCAATCCCCTCCTCCGACTGGGGGAGCTCGGCCAGAGCCCCTGGTTCGACAACATCACGCACGATCTCATCACGTCGGGGAAGCTGGCCCGGCTGATCCGGGACGACGGCCTGCGCGGCATGACGTCGAATCCCACCATCTTCGAGAAGGCGATCGCCGGAACGCCGGTGTATGACGACCTCATCCGCCGTCTGGCCGACGAAGGCCGGGACGGCCCCGGAATCTTCGAGGGCATCGCCGTCGAGGACGTCCGGCTCGCGTGCGACGTCTTCCGCCCCACCTACGAGGCGACGGGCGGCGTGGACGGCACCGTCTCGATCGAGGTCTCCCCGACGCTGGGGAACGACACCGCAGGCACGATCGCCGAGGCCGAGCGACTCTGGCACTCGGTCAACCGGCCCAACGTGATGGTGAAGATTCCCGGCACGGCGGAAGGGCTTCCGGCGATCGAGCACTGCCTCACCGAGGGAATCAACATCAACATCACCCTGCTGTTCGCGGTCGAGCGCTACGCCGAGGTGATCGAGGCGTTCCTGAGGGCGCTGGAGGCGCGGGCGGCGAAGGGCGAGCCAATCGACCGGATGTGCTCCGTGGCGAGCTTCTTCGTGAGCCGGGTGGACACCAAGGTGGACCCGCAGCTCGACCGGATCGGCGACCCGAAGGGGATTCGCGGCAAGACCGCGATCGCCAACGCCGCGATGGCCTATCAGCTCTTCGAGCGGACGGTGGCGAGCGACCGGTGGCAGAAGCTCGCGGCGAAGGGCGCCCGCCCTCAGCGGCCCCTCTGGGCCTCGACCAGCACGAAGGACCCGAAGTACCCGGACATCTACTACGTGGAGGCGCTGATCGCCCCTCACACCGTGGACACCATGCCGCCGGAGACCTTCGAGGCGTATCGTGACCACGGGAAGCCCGAGGTGCGCATCCACCAGGCGATCGCGGAGGCGCCGGCCCAGCTCGCGGCGCTGGAGGCCTCGGGGATCTCGCTCCGGCAGGTGACGCAGGAGCTCGAGGTGGAGGGGGTGCAGAAGTTCGGCGCTTCGTTCGCCTCGCTAGTCAAGGGCGTCGAGGCCAAGGTGGGCGAGCTGGCAGGCAGCCGCTGATGTGGCGCTTCCTGCGCGGGATCTCGCTCTCGTGGTGGATCGTCATCGCCACGGTGCTGGGGGCCTTTGTCGGCTATCTCGATCACGACGTCTGGCTCAGCGCCAACGTCGGGGCGGCGCTCAATCCGCTGTCCACGATCTTCCTGCGCATGATCAAGTCGATCGTGGTGCCGCTCGTGTTCGGCGCCCTCGTGATCGGCATCGCGGGCCACGGCGACGACCTGAAGCGGGTCGGCCGGCTCGCCCTCAAGTCGCTCGTCTACTTCGAGATCGTCACGAGCATCGCGCTCTTCATCGGTCTCGCCGCCGTGAACCTCTTCAAGCCCGGCGTCGGTGTCACGCTGTCCGGCTCCGCGGCGGACGCGGAGAAGCTGGCGAGCACGCCGACGACGCTGGCCGGCGTGCTGGAGCACACCGTACCCCAGAGCTTCTTCGAGGCGGCGTCCCGGAACGAGGTGCTCCAGATCGTCTTCTTCGCGGTGCTCTTCGCGGCCGCGCTGACGCAGGTGAAGGGCCGGCCCAAGGAGGCGATGCTCGGCTTCTGCGAGGGGCTGGCGGAGGTGATGTTCAAGTTCACCGGCATCGTCATGAAGTTCGCGCCGATCGGCATCTTCGCCGCCATCGCCAATACGATCGGCAAGAACGGCATCGAGGTGATCTGGAGTCTGGGCAAGCTGGTGGGGACGCTGTATCTCGCGCTGATCGTCTTCATCCTGCTCGTGCTGGTGCCGGTGGCGCTGATCGCGCGGATTCCGCTCCGGAGCTTCTGGAAGTGGGTCAAGGAGCCATGGCTCCTGGCGTTCACGACGGCGTCGTCGGAGGCGGCCCTGCCGCTCGCCATGGAGAACATGGAGAGCTTCGGCGTGCCGCGGCGGATCGTGTCGTTCGTGATTCCGACCGGCTACTCGTTCAACCTCGACGGCTCGACGCTCTATCTGGCGGTCGCATCGATCTTCGTAGCCCAGGCGGCGGGGATCCATCTCGATCTGGGGCAGCAGCTCCTGATGATGCTGACGCTCATGCTCACGAGCAAAGGCGTCGCCGCCGTACCGCGCGCCTCCCTCGTCATCCTCTCGGGCACCCTGGTCACCTTCGGGCTCCCGCTCGAGGGGGTGGCCGTGATCCTCGGCGTGGACGCCTTCATGGACATGGCGCGTACCTCGGTGAATCTCGTCGGCAACTGCCTGGCCTCGGCGGTGATGGCGCGCTGGGAGGGCGAGTTCAACCCCGACGCGCTGGAACTCGGCGTGTATCCCGTACCGGAAACGGTGAGCGCGGCGACCGCCGCCGACTAGCCCGCCCGGCAGCGCCCGGCAGAACTTTTTTCGCGTCGGTTCCGTCCGGGCTTCGGACCTTCTTCCCTGGACGGATCATGCCCGTGCACAAGCTTGTCGTGGCCGGCGTCGCGTTCGCCGCGGCCGCCCCCGCCCTCGGCGCGCAGCGCCCCACCCGCTCGGCCCTCAGCCTGATCACGCCGGCCACCCAGTCGGCCCCCATCGCGAACGTCCGCTACGGCGTGACCTTCGACTCGAGCACCGCCCCACGCCGGTTGCTCAAGGTGACCATGGCGTTCGACGTGACCGGCAGCGGACCGGTGCTCCTCTCACTGCCGGTGTGGACCCCGGGCGCGTACGAGGTCAGCGATTTCGCGAAGAACGTCTCCGGCTTCACGCCGACCGCGGGCACCACCACCCTCAAGTGGGACAAGCTCGATTACGACACGTGGCGGATCCAGCCGGGCGGGGCGCGGTCGGTGAGCGTCGCGTTCGACTACACCGCCGACTCGCTCGACAACGCGATGGCGTGGACCCGGCCCGATTTCGCCCTCTTCAACGGCACCAACGTCTTCCTCTATCCCGAGGGCCGGAGCCTCGACTTCCCGGCTACCGTGACGATCACCACGCAACCCGGATGGCAGGTCGTCACCAGCATGCACCCCGCGGGCGCAGCGCGGACGTATCGCGAGAACAACTATCACGACCTGGTCGACATGCCCTTCTTCATCGGCCGGGTCGACCTGGACAGCACCCAGATCAGCGGCAAGTGGACCCGGTTCGCGACCTATCCGATGGGCGCCTTCGGCGGTGCGCTGCGCGATTCGCTCGAGCGCCGCATCGCGCGGGTGATTCCGGCCGAGTCAGCGGTCCTCGGCGAGACGCCGTGGGACAGCTACAGCGTCATGATGATCTTCGATTCGACGTTCCAGGGCGGGAGCGCGCTCGAGCACCAGGCCTCGCACGTCGGCGTCTACACTCCGGCCCTCGGCCGGCCGGAGCTCGACACCGTGCTCACTGCCATCACGGCGCACGAGATCTTCCACGCATGGAACGTGAAGCGACTGCGTCCGGCGGACATGGTCCCCTACCGCTACTCGGCGGCGCAGCCGACCCCCTGGCTCTGGGTCAGTGAAGGGATCACCGACTACTACGCGTCGGTCGCACTGGCACGGGCGGGAGTGTACGACACCGCCGCCTTTGCCCGGCAGATGATGTCCAACCTGGATGCGGTGACCAACGCGCCACCGACGGCGCTGGAGGATGCGTCGCTTTCCACCTGGATCCATCCCAGGGACGGCAGCGGCTACGTCTACTATCCGAAGGGCGCGCTGGCGGGCTTCATGCTCGACATCATCATCCGTGACGCGAGCGGCAACCAGCACTCGCTCGACGGCGTGATGCGCTCGCTCTATCAGACCACCTACAAGCGGGGTCGCGGGTTCACGGGAGAGGACTGGTGGAACGCGGTGCGGCAGGCGGCCGGCGGCAAGGGATTCGACGACTTCAATGCGCGCTACGTGGATGGCCGCGATCCGTTCCCGATGGAGTCGGTGCTCCGGACCGCCGGCTTCCTGCTCAGGACCGACAGCGGCCGCGTCGCCCGCGTGGGCGTCAGCACCACCACCGACAGCCTCGGCGTCCGTGTGATGCAGACGGCCCCGGGAAGCGCGGCGGCGAAGGCCGGTGTGCAGCCGGGCGACCGCCTGGTGTCGGTCGGCGGCATCGCCGCGAGCGATCCGGAGTGGGCCGAGCAGTTCCGGGCCCAGTACAACACCCGCGAAGGGGCCGACCTCGCGATCGTGGTGCAGCGGGGCGGGCAGACCCTGACGCTTCACGGCCCGGTCACGACGGCTCCCGTCGTGACGCAGCAGATCACCTTCGACCCGAATGCGACGCCGGCGGCGGTCCGCATCCGCAACGGGATCATGCGGGGGATGTGACGGCGGCCCGGCGCGGCCTCAGGGTCATTGCGAGGAGCGAAGCGACGAAGCAATGACCCTGGGGCCGCGCCGACTGCAATCGTTCAGCCTCCGCCTGCCGCGTCCATTACCTCCGGCGGGACCCGTCCCAGCCGCCCCGCCTCCCGTCGAACCTCCGCCGGCACAGCCCCCGCTGAGCGGAGCTCACGCACCCCCGAGTCCCCCGCCGCCTTGCTGAGCTTCGCCCCGTCAGCCTTGATGATGAGCGGG
The DNA here is from genome assembly GCA_050257015.1 of Bacillota bacterium. Taxonomy (GTDB): domain Bacteria; phylum Gemmatimonadota; class Gemmatimonadetes; order Gemmatimonadales; family GWC2-71-9; genus JAICUF01. The sequence goes on from JBLMWC010000066.1 coordinate 63,107, forward strand.
TGATGCAGGAACACCGGCGGCTCCGCCCGCCCCAGCATCCGGCCGAGCCGGATCTGGCGGCCGGTGGACTGCATGAGGTCCTCCCCGCGGATCACCAGATCGATTCCCTGTCTCAGGTCGTCCACCGTCACCGCGAACTGATAGGTCCACTGGCCCAGCCGGTCGCGGAGGAGGAGATCGCCGCACTGGCGGTCGGGCTCCTGCACCTGCGGGCCCAGAAGCAGGTCGTCGAACCGCTCGGGGCCCGGTGCGAACTCGACGCGCGTCCCGAGGCCGGGCCCGGGCATCAATCCCAGATGGCGGCAGTGACCGGGATAGCGCGACTCCTCGCCGAAGACGTCGTCCACCGTCCGGGCGATCGTCCGCCGCGAGCACCCGCAGCCGTAGACATGATGGGTGGCGGCGAGCTGCTCGACGGCCGCGGCGTAGGCGCCGCCGCTGTCGCTCTGGCGCCCGGCGGCGATGTCGGGCGCGAAGCCGAGCCAGGCGAGATCCTCGAGGAGCGCGCGCTCATATTCCGGACGGCACCGGGTGGCGTCGTGATCCTCGATGCGGAGGAGCACTCGCCCGCCCAGCGCGCGGGCCAGGCCCCAGGCCCAGAGCGCGTTGACGACGTGGCCGAGGTGGAGGTAGCCGGTGGGACTGGGTGCGAAGCGGGTGAGCGGGCGCGGCGGCAGCCGCCCCGCGAGGCTGGCGAAGTCGAGCATCGGCTCAGCGGAAGAGAGCGAACACCCGCTGCATCAGCCGGTCGCGGATATCGCGCAGCAGCCACGCGGCGTCTGCATCAGGGCCGGCATCGGCCGGCCCCGAGCCCGAGGTGTTGACGACGCCGATCGCCGCGGTGTGCGTCTCCGGCTGAACGTAGAAGAACGAGCGGTAGCCGGCCTGACTGCCGGTCTTCCCGATGTAGCGGCGGCCGCCCGAGTGGAGGGAGAAGAACCCGGCGGTGACCGAGTCGCCCTCGTCGGTGCTGCCGGTCGGCAGGACGGGCCGCCACATCTCCTCGAGCGAGGCCCGCTTCAGCACGCCGTCGTAGAGCGCCTCGTGTCCCGGCGCGCCGATCAGAAACGCGAGATAGCGTGCCATGTCGGGGAGCGGGGCGTTGAGGCCGCTGTTCGACGTGGTGATCCCGGTGTCGAAGTCGAGCCCCACAGCCGTCGCCTTTCCGTCGGCGACCTCGTACCCGTTCGAGCGATCCTTCAGCAGATGGTACGGCGTCACGTCGAAGTAGCTGTGCTGCATGCCGAGGGGCATGAGAATATTCTTGGTGACGTAGACCTCGTAGTCGTCGCCGGTCAGCCGCTCGATCACCTGGCCCAGATAGATGATCCCCGGATTGGAGTAGCCGTACCGCGAGCCGGGCCGGAACAGAACCTCGGTGTACGGCATCATCGCCACGAGCTGGCTCCACTTCGTCGGCTCGAAGGGATACCATGCCTTGTCGCCGCTCCAGGGCCAGGTTCCGTTCCGGAAGCCCGCCGAATGGCTCATGAGCTGGCGGATGGTGATCTCGCCGACATCCCCGAAGGAGTCGTGCACCTGACGCAGCTCGGGCACATACTTCACGATCGGATCGTCGAGGCTGAGCTTGCCCCGGTCGCGCAGCTGCATGATGCCGATCGCCGTGAGCGTCTTGGTGATCGACGCCCAGTGGAAGATCGTGCTGTCGGTGACGACACGACCGGACGCGGCGTCGGCCAGGCCGTAGTTCGCGTGCGCCAGCACGCGGTCGCCCTGGAGGAACCAGAGGGTCCCGCCAACCGTTCGGTGCTGCCGGAGTGTCGAATCGAAGGCGGTGTGTACGCCGGACCAGGCGCCGTCGAATCCGCGGGGCTTCTGGGCCCGCGCGGGAAGGGGCGCGCCAAGGGCGGCGAGGATGAGCGCCGAGGCCAGGAATCGAGCGGGCATGCAGTAAGGTAATGCGCCTGCAACCTCCTTCGGGGGCAGGGCGTAGGAGATATATTCGAGAGACCCATGACCACGTTCATCGAGCACCTCCGCGACGCGCTGGCTCCGGCCTACGAGCTCGGCCCCGAACTTCAGGGGGCCGGGATGAGCCGCGTCTTCGTCGCCAACGACGTGGCGCTGGGCCGGAAGGTCGTGGTGAAGGTCCTGCCGCCGGACCTCGCGGCCGGCGTCAATCGCGACCGCTTCCGCCGGGAGATCCAGCTCGCGGCTCAGCTGCAGCATCCGCACATCGTCCCGCTCCTCTCCGCCGGCGAGCACGGCGAGCTCCTCTACTACACGATGCCGTTCATCGAGGGGGAGTCGCTTCGCTCGCGCCTCGAGCGGAAGGCGCGGCTGAGCGTGCGCGAAGTGATGCGCATGCTGCACGACGTGGTTGACGCGCTGGACTACGCGCACGCCCGCGGGGTAGTGCACCGCGACATCAAGCCCGGCAACATCCTGACGCAGGGGCAGCATGCGCTGGTCACCGACTTCGGCGTGGCCAAGGCGCTGAGTGCGGCCCTGCCGGTATCGGGGATGACGTCGTCCGGCATGGCGATCGGCACGCCGGCCTACATGGCGCCGGAGCAGCTTGCGGCCGATCCGGCCGCGGATCAGCGCGTGGACATCTACGCCGTCGGGCTCCTCGCGTACGAGCTCCTGAGCGGGGAGTCGCCGTTCGTGGGTCCGTCGCCGACGGCGACGATGGCCGCGCAGCTGACCCGGGATCCGGCGCCGATCGACACGATCCGCGGCGACGTGCCGCCGGCACTCTCCGCCGTCATCATGCGGTGCCTGGCCAAGGCGCCGGAGCTCCGCCCTCAGACCGCCTCCGATCTGCTGGCCGAGCTGGAGCTGATCCCGATGCCGTCGGGCCCGAGCACGCCGACGCAGACGATGCCGATGCAGGCGGTGCGGCGGCGGGTAAGCCCGACGCTCATGACCGCTGGCGCCGGCCTCCTGCTGCTGGGGGCTGCGGCGCTCTTCGCGTCGCGTGGCCGGACGGCCCCGCCGGCGGCGGACTCCGCGTCGACGACGGCCGCTGCCGTTCCTGCAGCCCCCGCCGCCCCGGAGCCCGCTCCGGCCGGAACCACATCCCAGGCGGCCCGGGCGGTACTCACCCGCGACGACTCGCTGGCCATCGCGCAGGCGGTGCGCGCGCAGCTCGCCGCGCCGGCTGCGCGCGGCACCACTCGCAGCCCGACCGCGGCCGAGAAGCAGGCGGCGGTCGCTGACCGCCGCGTCATCGATTCCATAGTCCGGGCCTCGCTGGCGGAGTGGAGCCGCCCCGGCGCGGTGGGGCCCGCTCTCAGGGATCTTCCGCGCTACATGGAACGGGTCGGTCGCATGCGCCTCGACACCCTCCAGCTGCCCGGCGTTGCGAGCCGGAGCGGCCCGCGCCGCGTGGTCATCACGGAGCCGCAGGCCTCCCCGGCGCATCCCGAGCTCTCGGCGATCGGCGCATCGGTGGTGGGGAGCCTTCGCAGCGCCCTGAGCCACCGGAAGGAATATCAGCTGGTGGACCAGAACACGGTCCGCGGCGTGCTGTCCCAGACGCGCGAGGCGTCGCAGGTCGCGGCCCGGCTCGGCGCGGACGTGATCGCATCGGTGGACCTCATACCCGTGCCGGGTGATTCCGTGGTTCTGCTGGTGAAGATCCGGGACCTGTCGGCCCAGCCCCAGTATTCGTACCGCGTCGCGGGCGGACGGACGATGGCGGCTTCCGAGCTGCCCGCCGGTGCCGGGCCGATGGTCGATGCCGCGCTCGGCTACATCGACGAGATGACCGGCGCGCCGCGACGGAGCACCCGCATCGTCGTGGTACCGGAGCCTCCGGCAACCCCTGACCGGTAGCACGCCCGGGGGCTATCGGGGCGATCACTTGCGGTATGCCACGCCTCCGCCGACAATGTGACCCCTTCGCGCAGCAGCTTGCAGTCCCTTCCCCGCTGGAATCTGCCGTTCAAATCCCCACCAAGAAACGCCTTACGCCGATGCCGCGCGTTCCTCGGCCATTCCGGCCCGCGGTGCAGTATTCTGTCATGGAATTTGCCAACGAATGGGCGCCGCGATGTGTTCTGCGCCGGACGAGCCGTTCACCAGCGAGGCGTCGTTGATCCTGGTTCCAGCCCATGCCTGACGTGCGTTTCGTGGACGCGCGCATCCTCATCGTGGACGACGAGGACGCGAACCTGCGAACCCTGAGTCGCATCCTTCGCGCAGCGGGCTATCACGCCATCACGACGACGGCGGATCCGACGACGGTGCCGGACCTGCACCGCGAATGCGATCCCGACCTCGTGCTGCTCGACCTGCACATGGAGGTGCTCGACGGCATGGCGGTGCTGGAGCAGCTCCGCGCCGCGGCCGCTCCGGCGGGGTACGTCCCGGTTCTCATGCTCACCGGCGACTCCTCCCCGGACGCACGCCGCCGCGCGCTCGCGGCCGGGGCCACCGACTTCGTCACCAAGCCGTTCGAAATGGACGAAGTGCTCCTCCGGATCCATAATCTGCTCGAGATTCGCTTCCTCCATCGGAAGATCACCGCCCACAACCAGCTGCTCGAGACCCGTGTGGCCGAGCGCACGGCGGAGCTCGACGACGCTCATCTCGACACCCTCGAACGGCTCGCCCTCGCCGCGGAATTCCGCGACGACGAGACCGGCTGGCATACCGAGCGCGTCGGCGAGGCCGCTGCCGTGCTCGGAACGGCGCTGGGGCTTCCCGAGGAGGATGTGTTCCTCATCCGCCGTGCAGCACCGCTGCACGATGTCGGCAAGATCGGCATTCCGGACTCGATCCTGCGGAAGCCGGGCGCGCTGACGGAGGCGGAGTGGCGGACGATGAAGCAGCATACGACGATCGGCGCGCGGATCCTGTCGGGCGGGCGCTCGCGCGTCATCCGGCTGGCGGAGCAGATCGCTCTCTACCATCACGAGCACTGGAACGGCGGGGGCTATCCGCGCGGGCTGGCGGGAGAATCGATTCCGCTGGTCGGACGCCTGGTGATGGTGGCCGACGTCTTCGACGCGCTGCTGTCGGATCGCGTCTACCGGACCGCATGGCCGGCCGACCAGGTACTCAACTACATCCGGGATCACGCGGGCCGGCGGTTCGACCCGCGCATCGCCAGGTTGTGCGAGGACCCGGCGGTCCGCCGGTCCCTGCTGGCGATTCGAGGACACGGAGGAGTCGGGTCCTCTCTGGCGCGGCTCGCGCTCGCCCGCGCCGCCGCGTCCTGAACCCTCACGAACTGCCGCCTTCCTGCTGCATCCCCGCCGGCATCCCGTCTCACCGATCCAGTACCAGCACCATGAACGAGCCGGGAACGATGCCGGGCCGGGGCCGGGGACGTTCGGGCGTCGGCGCCGGCGGAGGCCCGTACTCGGCCGTCGGCGTGAAGACCCGGTGCGTCTCCGGGTCGAGCGTGACCGTTCGGGCGCCCCGCTGAGTGGGAACGGTGGCGACGACCCGGAAGCTGTCGGGCGTCTCCTCCCGCACCACGGTCACGGTGCCTTCGCCGTTGGAAGCGAACGCCAGCTGCGTCGTGGCGTCGAACGCGACTCCATCGACGCCCTGACCGATCGGCAGCGTCGCGATGAGGCGCCCGGTCGCGGCATCGACGACGGCCATGCGGGCGTTGCCGCACACCGAGAAGAGACGACCGCGGGTGCGGTCGAGAGCCAGTCCCGACGGCTCCTCGCAGCCGGCCATCGGCCACCGCGCGCGGATGGTGAGGGTGCGCGCATCGAAGGCGACGATCTCCCCGCGATCCTCGATGTTGACGAAGATTCCGCCGCGGCCGTCCGCCACGGCGAACTCCGGCTTCCCGCCGAGCGGCAGGCTGCCCACGATCCGCCCGGTGCGCGCATCGAGCGCCGTAGCGCCGGCGCTGCCTCCGTTGAAGGTGAACACCCGGTGCGAAACTGAATCGTAGAGAATCGCATCGGGATTCCGGCCGTTGACGGGCACACGGCCCACGGGCGCCAGCGTCGCCAGATCGAAGATGGTCACCGAGCTGTCCCGCCCGTTGCTCACGAAGCCGCGCCCGAGATCCTGGGCCAGCGCGATGCCGTGCACACCCGGCGTGTCGTCGATGCGGCCCAGGACCTTCCCGCTGCCGGGATCCACCACCTCCACCCGGGTTCCGTGGCTGAGAAACAGGCGGTGGCGCACGGCGTCGTAGGTGAGGTAATCCCAGAAACCGTCGCCGCCGACGGTGATCTTCCGGGCGACGTGATAGCCGCCGCCGCCCTGAGGCGCCTGGGCGAGCACCGGGAGGGCAGCGGCGAGGAGGAGCAGGGGGACGAGTGTGCGGCGGGCAATCCGGTGCATGGGAACTCCCTGGGTGCATGAGGCGCGCTTCATGGGAGCTTCATCGCTCCTTCGCTGCGCCGGAGCAATCATACCGTCCGGACCTCCAAGGCGCGAACGGTGGAACTCGATTCGGCGGCCACCATCCCGACCGCCCACGGCAAGGCGGAACGTCGCCGCGAGAAGCGGGAGGAGAGGCTGCGCCGCGATGCGGTGCGGCAGCCGGAGAGCTGGGAGCGCTTCCGCATTCTGCTCGAGGTGGTGGACCAGCAGCGGAGCGTGGTCGAGATCGCCGATCACAAGGCGCGCTATGCGCTCATCATCGTGGGCGTCCTCAACGCCATTCTCTTCGTCCTGCTGGGAAAGGGTGGCGTGTTCAAGTCGATCCCCGACTCGATGCGCCCGTGGCTCATCGGGGCGGTCTCGCTCTACGCCGTGCTCACCTTCGTCTTCGCGCTGCACGCCATCGACTGCCTCCGGCCCCGCGAGCTCCGCTCGAAGCGTGACTCGGTGCACAGCTTCGGCATCCCGGGCCTCCTCTTCTGGGAAGGGATCGTGCAGCACGACCGCGAAGCATATCTGAAGGAATGGAGCGAGGTGCGGATGGATCAGCTCAACGGCGAGGCGATGCTGATCGCCTACCGGCTGTCGCAACTGGTCCAGGCCAAGTATCGGGCCCTGCACCGGCTTTACAACGGACTGGTCGCACTGGTCATTCTTTCCGCCGCGATGCTGGTGGCGTACGCAATCTGGGGCACGCAGGCCTGAAGGGTCTGTTCCCAGCCGGCAGCCCATCACCACTGGAAATGACGATGCCACGCGAAACCGCGTGGCATCGTCGTTCAGAGGCGCCGACCGGAGTCGAACCGGTGATGGAGGTTTTGCAGACCTCTGCCTTACCACTTGGCTACGGCGCCG